>NZ_JADMVE010000004.1:0-300000 GCF_015547515.1 Eubacterium sp. 1001713B170207_170306_E7 | reverse complement strand
TCCTCACCAGCCTTAAGGAAGGGGATGTCCTGTTTATTGACGAAATTCACAGGCTGCAGCGAAGTGTGGAGGAGGTGCTCTATCCGGCCATGGAGGACTTTGTGCTGGACATCATTATCGGAAAAGGGCCGAGCGCGAAATCCATTCGTCTGGACCTGCCGAAGTTCACACTGGTTGGCGCTACAACACGTGCCGGATTACTGACCGCTCCGCTGCGGGACCGTTTTGGTGTGGTTCAGCGGCTTGAGCTCTACAATCAGGATGAGCTGGCGACCATTATCAGCCGGTCGGCTGAGATACTGGCCATTAATCTGGACGAAAAGGGCGCACAGGAGCTGTCCGTGCGCTCGCGGGGAACGCCGCGTATTGCCAACCGCCTGTTAAAAAGGGTGCGGGACTTTGCCGAGATCGAGGGAAAGGGCATCATTGACCTGGAAACCGCCAGAACAGCGCTGGAGCTCTTTGAAGTGGACGCCAAGGGCCTGGATGAGATTGACCGGATCATGTTGACCACCATCGTTGAGAAATTCGACGGCGGTCCGGTGGGCATCGACACACTGGCGGCCGCCATCGGCGAGGAGCGCAACACCATCGAGGAAGTTTACGAGCCTTATCTGATACAGCTCGGCTATCTGGCAAGGACGCCGAGAGGCCGCGTGATCACGTCAGGCGGCTACAGACATCTGGGCCTTGAGCCGGCAGTGATGCAGGAACAGGTAAAATTGGATTTAGAATAGAGGAATAAATTTGGATACATTAACGACAAAGGATTTTTATTACGACCTGCCTGAGGCGCTTATTGCCCAGACGCCGGAAGCGAAAAGGGACGCATCGAGGCTGATGGTGCTTAACCGCTCGGAGGGAACCATTGAGGACCGCCATTTCCATGATATCATTGATTATCTGACCGAGGATGATCTGTTGGTTATGAATAATACAAAGGTGCTGCCTGCCCGGATTTTTGGCAAAAAAGAGGAAACCGGGGGCAAGGTTGAGCTGCTGCTGCTCAAACGCCTGGATGATAAGACATGGGAAACCATGGTAAAGCCGGGAAAGAAGGCAATGCCTGGCACGCGGCTGGTCTTTGGGGATAAGCTCAGGGGTCAGATTAAGGATAAAATTGAGGGCGGGCTCAGAACCATTGAGTTTGAGTATGACGGTATTTTCGAGGAGATTATCGGAGAGCTGGGAACCATGCCGCTGCCGCCCTATATCCATGAGGTTTTGGAGGATCAGGACCGCTACCAGACAGTTTACGCCAAGCGTACAGGCTCAGCCGCAGCCCCGACCGCCGGCCTGCATTTTACGGAGGAGCTGCTTGACGCGCTCCACCAAAAAGGCGTGAAGACCGCAGAGGTCACGCTGCATGTCGGAATCGGAACCTTCCGCCCTGTAAAATGCGACAATATACTGGATCATCATATGCATGAGGAAACCTATCAGGTGCCCGCGGAAACAGCGGCGATGATTGAGCAGACCCGGAAAAAGGGTGGAAGGGTGATCGCCGTCGGCACGACATCGGTCCGGACACTGGAGAGCGCCGCCGCCCGTTTTGGTGGAAAAGTCCAGGCCTGTGAGGGATCGACGGATATTTTTATCTATCCCGGCTACAAATGGCAGGTGGTTGACGCGCTGATCACGAATTTTCACCTGCCGGAGTCTACACTTCTGATGCTGGTGTCCTCTTTTTACAACCGTGAGGCTGTTTTGAAGGCTTATCAGCACGCGATTGACGCGCGTTACCGCTTTTTCAGCTTTGGTGACGCCATGTTTATTGAGTGAAAAAATGCAAAAAGTTGTAATTAATGCTTCTTTAGAGATTGAAAAGGCATAAAATATTTTAACGGGTTTTGTTGACTTTCCGAAGGAAGTCTTCTATTATGAATATACAGAAAGGCAGCGCAGAGGGAAATGCCTCTGCACTGCGCGTTTTTCCAGTTGCAATGTTTATTGGGTGAGCAGAGGTTTTATCAGGATATGAGGCGGCGCCAAAAGGCGGCGTTAAACTGATTTTTCACGGCTCAGGCAAAAGCTGTGATTTGTTTCTGGATAACAGGAACGGGGGTAGCGGCAGTGAAACAAAAGGTGGGAATGAAATTCCGTCTGATAGTAATCCCAATTTTTATCATTATCATTGTAATATTAATTTCCTATTTTATCATGATTCGTCAGGCGATGTACACAGAGAGTTCTGAGCATCTGAATGAAGTATCCCAGCAGATGGCGGCTTCTCTTAATAAACAGACTCAGAATCAGTGGCGGCTGCTGGATATGCTGTACAGCAGCTATCTGGAATCGTCTTCCAAGGATATAGGAGAATTTAACAGCAGGATTCAGGAGCAGCGGGAGGATTGGGGCTTCGACAGCTTATGCCTTGTAGATGAAAATGCAATGTATTACGATGTTGAAAACCATTTTTCTCTTTTATCACAGGAGAACGTGACAGAAAATCTCCTGACAGAGCAGGAGCCGGTCATTTTAGATAATGTGATTTTTGAAGATACGCACAAGCTCATCTTCCTGGCGCCTATTCAGGAGCTTCGCTACGAGGATAAAACGTTTTGTGCCATCGGAGTTACATATAACAGTGAGAATATTTTTGATATTCTGGAAATTGAAGCCTTCAACAACAGCGCTTCGCTGTATATCGTCCATGAGGATGGGGTTGTCCTGTTCCGCTCCGAGCAGGAAGGGCTTATCTCGGGGTATAATTTGTTTAACAGTCTCGGAGAAGACGCCAGTTTTCAGATGGGTTCAGCCAAAGAACTGCGTGAATCCATCGGCATGGAAAACCGGCCGCTCATGACCATGAGCCTGGATGGCAGGGACTATTACCTGAACCACACGCCGGTCGGCGTAGACGACTGGCAGCTCGTTATGCTGGTGCCCGTGGATGTGGTCAGCGGCCGTATCAAGCTGACCTCTGTCCTCACCTTCTTCTGTTTGGCCCTGGTCGGAGGGCTTGTTGTGGCGGTTTTTATTCTGTTTCAGACGGTTACCACCAGAAAAATTCTTCGAGCCGAGGAACAGGCCCGCATTGCTGCGGAAAGTGCGAACCTGGCAAAAAGCCAGTTTCTCTCCAACATGTCCCATGATATCCGAACGCCTATGAACGCCATTACTGGCATGGCAAAAATTGCTACCGATCATATCAACGAGTCGGAAACCGTTGCCGACTGCCTGAGAAAGATCACTCTGTCCGGTCGTCTTCTGGTGAATCTGATTAACGATATCCTGGATATGTCCAAAATTGAAAGCGGAAAAATGACGCTGAGCAACAGCACCGGTTCACTGGTTGAGGTCATGGAAAATGTGGTCAGTATCACGCAGCCGACAGTACTGCAAAAGAATCAGGATTTTAACATCCGAGTGCATAACCTGAAGCACGAAATTCTGAATTTTGATGGACTGCGCCTCAATCAGGTGCTCATTAACCTGCTGGGCAACGCCCTTAAGTTTACGCCGGAGGGCGGCAGGATTTGTCTGGAAGTGACAGAAGCCCCATCGGAACAGGAGGGATACGCCCATTTTGTATTCCAGGTTTCCGATAACGGGATAGGAATGTCACCGGAATTTTTAACGCACCTGTTCGACTCCTTCTCCCGTGAACGGGACAGCCGGGTGGATAAGATTCAGGGCAGCGGACTGGGGATGGCAATCACCAAAATGATCGTCACCATGATGGGAGGAACCATCAATGTGGAAAGTGAACCGAATCAGGGAAGCGTATTCACCGTCGATTTGGATCTTCAGGTAGCAGAGGACCCCGAGGTGCTCAGCCTGCCTCCCATGAAGGTACTGCTGGCGGACGATGATCAGGATACCTGCAGGTCTGCGGCGCAGTTTTTGCGGGAGCTGGGCGTGAGTGTAGATACGGCGCCTGACGGAGAAACCGCCGTACAGATGGCCGCCGCGGCCCATGCCGCTGGAGAGGATTACCGGGCAATCTTCCTGGACTGGAAGATGCCGGGGCTTGACGGCGTCGGAGCTGCCCGGGCGATCCGGGACCAGATCTGCGAAGATATTCCCATTTTAATTGTCAGTGCGTACGATTGGTTCAGCATAGAAGCTAAAGCTGGCGAGGCTGGCGTGACTGGTTTTATTCAAAAACCATTCTTTAAATCAACACTGTACCACTGCATACAAAAATATGTCTTGCAGGTGGACGAGGAGACATCCGCGTCCGCCGCTGAGCCCTTCAGCCTGTCTGGGCGGCGGATTCTGCTGGCAGAAGACAATGAAATCAACAGCGAGATCGCCGCTACGGTACTGGAGGATCTGGGAGCCTGTGTGGAAACGGCACAGAACGGACAGAAAGCCGTGGAAGCCTTTATGCGCTCTGAGCCCGGCCATTACGACCTGATTCTTATGGATATTCAAATGCCAGTGATGGACGGTTACGAGGCCACAAGAGCCATTCGACAGCTTGACCGGAAGGACGCCAGGGAGATTCCTATTTTCGCGGTAACTGCCGACGCTTTTGCCGAGGATATCGAGGCAGTGAAGAAAGCCGGAATGAACAGTCATCTGGCGAAGCCTCTGAATGTCCCGGCAATGTTAAAGGAAATCCAAAAATATCTGCGATAAATGAGGTTTGAAATGAAAATCCTAAAATACCGAGTCACACGAGGACTCATAGCGGTTTTAATGCTGCTTTTTATCACGATTCTGAGCGGGTGCGATGGACGAACAGCGGCCACTGCGGAGGATGAAAATTTTTTAGGCGTCGATTTGGAGGGCAGGGCGGATCAGGAGGTTATCACCATAACCGCCAGTGCAGGCCTGGATCATTTTGCTGCCGCCGTAGAAGCCAAATTTCCCAATATCCGGCTTGTACAGGACAGCTATATGGGCGAGTTTCGCATTAATGAGCATATTGCCCGGGTCGACAACCAGGACTTGGGTGACCTGGTCATGATAATCGCCGGACTGATCCCCAAGGCGGACCTGACCGGGCAGCTGATGGATCTGTCCACCCAGCCCTTTCCGGCAAATTATAATTCCAATGCGCTGCAAATGGACAGCGAGGGGCATATTTATCTGCTTCCCGGTCCGCTTAATTTAAACTGCAATATCTATAATAAAACGCTTTTTGACGAAAAGGGCTGGAGTGTCCCCAAAAACTACGAGGAGCTTCTCGAGCTCAGTCAAACCATCGACCAGACCGGGATACGCGGATACCAGTATGTTCTCAATGACACCAGTATCCAGAGTTATCAGATTTATAATTACTGTGCCCTCTCAGCTCTGGACACGCTTACCACAGTAGAAGGGCAGACCTGGCACAATCAGCTGACCGCGGGCCAAGCCGTTTCTCTGGATCCGATGAAGGTTTCTTTTCAGAATTTACAGCGTTTGATCGATGCCGGGATAGTGCGTACAGAGGATATGGAGGTTACCAACAAGATCCGGATGGCGCGAATGTCCAGTCGGCAGGCAGCCATCACACCGGGAGCTGTCACGACATTAAACCAGCTTAACGAGGGCGGGACAGACGAGTACCGCTTTATGCCGCATTTCAGCATGACAGACGGACACGGCTGGCTTCTGAACGCGGGCTACTATTTTGGCGCTAATCAAGAGCTCCGGCAGCCTGGAAATGAGAAAAAGCTGGAGGCGGCGATGCAAATTCTGGAGTTTGTGGCCTCGGACGAGGGGCAGCAGGCGCTCATGGCGGACGAACTGGGCATGGTTGCGACAACACGCGGCGCCACGCTGCCGGATGATCCCGCATATGATGGAATCAGAACGCAGGTAGAAAGCGGGCATTATGTCATGCGGCCTACCTATGACATGTTTACGACGGTCCTGGAAACAGAGATTGCGGCTTTTATCCGTGGTGAAACCACCAGCGATGCTGTTCTGGAAAAATGCCAGACACTTCTGGAGGAGGGCGTCCCCGAGGAACAGGCCATCGGTCAGGCCTCGGCCAGCTTTACGGTTCTGCAGACAGGGCAGCTGAAAGCAGATGCACTGCGGAGTGCCACGGGTGCGGAGATTGCGCTGATTGGCATGTCTGAACCAAATTGTTATGATCCGGTGGCCGGGACCCGCTCAAAGCTCTATGAGGGAGCGGTCACGGCAGATGATGTGACCCGGATCGCACAACCCCAGATGGGTAAATCGCCATTATGCGGCCGTACAGCCTTAACCGGCGCGCAGCTTCTAGAGCTTTTGGATTACGGCGCAGCCTCGACGGAGGAGCAGGCAGCGGGCCATACCAGTGGCTTCCATCCTTATGCCGTTTCCGGCCTTACTCTCCGCTATGATCTGGATGGCGAAGCCGGAGCTCGTGCGACCGAAGTCAAGATGGGCGATGGAAAAGCGCTGGACCCGGAGACTGTCTATACGGTTGCCTTTTTGGAGGGCGCTTTACCGGAGGCGTACCTGTCTGATTCAGAGGTGTCTGAGCGCTCAATGACAGATGCATTTTCCGACTATATTTCAAAGGAACAGACCGTGACGCCAGATACGGGGCGTGTCCGTTTTCAGTGAGCAGACGGCCCATTAAGGCCCGTGTATGGGAAGCATCCCCTGTGCTGCTCATTTTTTGAAGACGCTAGATTTTATTTAGGAGAAAAACGAAATGTTCAGATACGAATTAATCAAAGAAGATAAGCACACCGGGGCCCGCCTTGGTAAGATCCATACAAACCACGGCGTCATCAACACGCCGATTTTTATGCCGGTTGGAACACAGGCGACGGTTAAGTCCATGACCAGCGAGGATTTGAAGGAAATGGACGCCAATATCATTCTCGGCAACACCTATCACCTTTACCTGCGGCCGGGACAGGAGATTATGGAGAAGGCCGGAGGGCTTCATAAATTTATGAACTGGGACCGGCCGATCCTCACAGACAGCGGCGGCTTCCAGGTTTTTTCCTTAAATGATTTAAGAAAAATTACGGAGGAGGGTGTGGAGTTTTGTTCACATTTAGATGGCTCCCGGCACTTTATGTCTCCGGAAAAATCCATTGATATGCAAAACACCATCGGAGCGGACATTATCATGTGTTTTGACGAGTGCGCTCCGGCAGACGCGGATTATGAGTACACTAAAAAATCCATGGAAATGACAACGCGCTGGGCGAAGCGCTGCAAGGACGCGCACAAGCGTCCGGACGACCAGGCGCTTTTTGGCATTGTGCAGGGCGGCATGTATGAGGACCTGCGGGCAGAGAGTGTAAAAGGCCTGACAGAAATTGATTTTCCCGGCTATTCCATCGGCGGTCTGAGTGTTGGAGAGTCTAAGGATACCATGTACCGGATTCTGGACGCAACGGTTCCGCTTCTGCCTGCGGACAAGCCCCGTTACCTCATGGGCGTTGGCTCTGTGGACGCACTTTTAGAGGGTGTGGTCCGCGGCATTGACATGTTCGACTGTGTGCTCCAGACCCGTATCGCCAGAAACGGAACCGCCATGACCAGCCAGGGGAAAGTGGTGGTGCGCAACGCGACCTACAAGGAAGATTTTACGCCGCTGGACCCGGAATGTGATTGTTTCGTTTGTCGAAATTATACAAGAGCTTACTTACGCCATTTGGTAAAATGTAATGAAATTTTGGGTGCAAGGTTATTGACATATCACAATTTATACTTTACACTTAAGCTTATGGAAAAAGTACGGAACGCTATAATGGAAGATAACCTGCAGGCGTTCAAGGATAGTTTTTTTCAAAAATACGGAATAGAAAATTAAGGAGAATTAAAAATGCAAGGTGGTTTAATGACATTTCTCCCGCTGATTCTGCTCGTAGTTTTCTTCTATTTCTTTATTATGCGTCCACAGAATAAGCAGAAAAAAGAAATACAGTCAATGCGTGATAACATGAAGCCAGGGGATGAAATTTTGACAATTGGCGGTTTTTACGGGATAATTTATGCGATCGATGATGAAAATATCGTCCTCGAAATGCTCCCGGACTTCCATAAGGCGATGATCGTGAAAAGCGCTGTTTCAAAGGTAATCAAGCGTGAAGAAACAGAGGACGATACCGAGGAAGAAACAACCGAAGCTGTTTCAGAACCTGAAACCATTGAAGAAGAAACTCAGGATACTCAGGATTACAATGACAGCCCCGTAGAGGACGCTGAATTTGAAGATGTGACAGATGAAAATGTTGAGGTCGGCGAAGAGGTCGACGAAGACAAAAAATAAAAAACTGCATAAGGAGCGTGAATGAGATGAAACACATCACAATCGTTAAAAAAGGGACTTTAGCTGACGTTAAAAACAAAGGCTGCGGCGAATGCCAGACTTCCTGCCAGTCTGCCTGCAAAACTTCCTGCACCGTAGGAAACCAGCAGTGTAAACAATCTAAATAATTATGAGTTTGCGAAAAAGCAGTAACAGTGTTTACTGCTTTTTCTTTGCATAAAATCTGTAGAAAAGAAAGATAAGAAAGAAGATAATAATGATACATAAGTTTTACCTGAACGGTCTCTACATTGTTTTGGATGTCAACAGCGGTACGGTGCTGACAGTGGATGAGATGACCGATGCGGTTCTCGACCATTATAAGGAAATGAGCCGGGACCAGATTGTTGAGAAACTGAAAAACAAATATCCGGAGGAGGAGCTTCTGGAGGTTATCCTGGAACTCGAAATGCTTGAGGAGCAGAAGCTGCTTTTTACTGAAAGCGACTATGACCCCAATGTCTATCAAAACCATGATCTGATCAAGGCGCTTTGCCTCCACGTCGCCCATGACTGCAATCTGAAGTGTAACTACTGCTTTGCGTCCCAGGGCGATTTTAACGGCGAAAAGCTTCTGATGCCTCTGGAGGTTGGGAAGAAAGCCATTGATTTTATTGTCGAGCAGTCAAAGGGACGCCAGAACCTGGAGGTTGACTTTTTTGGCGGCGAGCCGCTCATGAATTTTGATGTGGTCAGAGAGCTGGTGGACTATGCCAGGAGCAAAGAAGAAAGTCACCACAAAAAATTCAAGTTTACCGTCACGACCAACGGTGTGCTTTTAGACGACGAAAACATGGCTTATATCGACGAAAATATGGATAATGTTGTTTTGAGCCTTGATGGACGAAAATGCGTGAATGACAATATGCGGCGCACCGTGAACGATAAGGGCTCCTTTGATATCATCATTGATAAAATCAAAAAAATGGCGGCCATGCGCGAAGGCAAAAAGGACTATTATGTCCGCGGCACCTACACCAAGCACAATCTTGATTTTGGCGAGGATGTAAACTTTCTGGCCGAGCAGGGCTTTAAGAGTATCTCTGTAGAGCCTGTCGTCGCAGAGGAAGAGCACGATTATGCTATTTTAAGGGAAGATGTTGATCAGATTCTGGCAGAATACGATAAGCTGGCCCTGGATTACCTGAACCGCCATGAGAAAGGCCTGGACTACAATTTTTTCCATTTTAACATCGACCTGAGCAACGGTCCGTGTGTCTACAAGCGATTATCTGGCTGCGGAGCCGGCCGTGACTATGTGGCGGTGACGCCGGAAGGGGATATTTACCCCTGCCATCAGTTTGTCGGCAGCGAGGAATTCAAGATGGGCACTGTGGACGAGGGCATTCAGCATCCGGAAATTAAGGAAGAATTTGGAAAGGCGAACCTTCTGCAAAAGGAAAAATGCCAGAACTGCTGGTGTAAATATTTCTGCGGGGGGGGCTGTCACGCCAATGCTTACAATTTCAACCACACGGTCATGGAACCCTACGATGTCGCCTGTGAAATCGAGCGCCGCCGGGTCGAAAATGCCATTATGATCAACATCCTTGAGGGAAATGTCTGACAATAAAATAGTTGAGTAACAAAAAACCTCCATCCCATTTGATGGAGGTTTTTTTATAAAGCAAGACAATATCAACAGAGAAAACTTAAGAGTTCTATTTTTGAAAGCGTTAAACACTTGAAAAAAAATCAGAGATGGATATAATGTGTTTCGTAAATAGGAATTACCAATCTAATCGCTGTGGAAAAGCAGACGAAATACGAGCGAAAGCTGAAAGGAGATAATCAGATGTTGTACCGAACTGTAGTTGACCACACCATGCCTGGTATGGGAAATGATAGCGAAGCTGATGTTCGCTTGAAAATTGCGAGCACCATGATTGATCGTGATTATCCGGTTGCAGAGATAGCGAAAATCACAGGTCTGTCCATTGATGACGTTGAAGAATTAAAATGAAAAATTAAATAGGTTATCCGAGCAGGTACAGCTTAAGCGTGCCTGTTTCTTTATTTTTTGTATGCTTGACAGGCCTTAAAGGTTTCTTTATAATGAAGTGGTCCCGTGTTTGTGGTTGAAAGTCGATGCCAGTCGCAGGCGAAGCGATCCACGTAAGGCTCTCTAAAAGCGGAGAGCTGATCATAGTGCGGCCTAGATGTAAGACCAGCCGGCGTTAAGCCGAGAGGAGGAGTTGTGATATAAACCTTGAGCTAAACTCCCAGCTGGCGAGTGTGGGGGAAAAAACCAGGTCAGGCGGGACAACAGGGAGGCTTTATGCCTCCCTGTTACATTATTGTAACAATTTGTATGTGCATTTTGGCGTAAGTTATGGTATAATATTGCCATCACCAGTGCAGATGACGGTTCTTGTTAATCGTTTTAATGTGTTGGTACAGTGACCTTTTGAAAGGAGTTATCATTATGAAATTCACAATTTACGGAAAAAACATGCATGTATCAGAAGGTTTAAAAGAAGCACTCAGGAAAAAGTTCGAAAAGTTTGACCGCTACTTTGGGCAGGAGACAGAAGTGTATGCGACTTTCAGCAAGGAAAAGAACTTCCAGATGCTGGAAATAACCATTCCAATGGGTAAAACGATTTTAAGAGCTGAAGAAAAAAGCGAAGATATGGCCGGGTCCATTGAAGCTGTAGTTGACAAACTGGAAAGCCAGTTAAGAAAACATAAAACAAAACTGCAAAAACGTTACGCTGAAGAAGCATTGAAATATAATCTGGAAGGTCTCGAACCAATGGAAGATTACGAAGAGCATCCGCCAAAGGTTGTGCGCACAAAGAAATTTGCCGTTAAGCCAATGTCCGTCGATGAAGCGACCATGCAGATGGAGCTTTTGGGACATGATTTCTTTGTATTTTTAAACGCAGAAACTGAGGATGTTAACGTTGTTTACATGAGAAAAGACGGAAACTATGGCCTGATCGAGCCGATTTTCTAGTGAAATAAACCCTAACACCCGTTAAGAAGTAGTATTTAACGGGTGTTTTTGTTTGACATAATAAATCTTTTGATTTAAAATAGATGTAATATAATGTCATTAGAATGCGTGTTTACTTTTCACAATAAATACAGAGGGTAGGGAAGTTATGTTTGTACTAATAGCAATTATACTAGGACTAATCATTGGCTTTATCAGAGGCGGGAGCTTTAAAGGCTTCAAAGCGAAGAAGATCTCCTTGCTGCCTTTGGGAATTATCGGAATTATTTTGCAGTTTGGACTCCATCTGTATTATTATACTGGCGGTATCGAAGCGGTTGATGCGTTCTTACCAGTGGTTAATTTTATCAGCTACATTTTAATTTTGGTCACGCTGGTCTTTAACCTGGATGATTTCTGGACCATTATGATGGCTGTGGGTATCACGGCGAATTTTATTGTCACCTTTATCAATGGCGGCAAGATGCCGGTGGCGGCAAAAATTGTGGAATCGCTTCCGGAGACCTCGGCCTTTGCCACCAGCATTAATGAGGGAACCAATGCGGTGTACGCGGTAATGCAGCAGACCGGGCTCTGGGTGCTGGGGGTTAATGTGCCCATTCCGTTTGTCGGCGGCTTTATGCAGTATATCGGTAGCATCGGCGGTTTCAGTATCGGCAGTGCCGTTGTTTTTGCTGGCCTTATCGGCTGGGTACAGTATGCCATGAACCGCATTCCGGCAGATTCTGTCTTTAATAAGGACGAACCGATCGGCGAGGAAGATTATATTCTGCCGCCGGACGAAGATGACGAAGACGACTTTTTTGACGATTATGATGACGAAAATGACGACTACTACCCGGAAGAAGATTTTGAAGAGGATCCGATTGAAAACCTCGAGGACTCCTTTGAGAGCATGACCGATGTTATTCCAAAGCTGACGCCGGAAACCATTGCTGAGATTCAGAACAATGGCGGAGACGCCAGCATGGGCAAGTCCATTTTGGATGAGTATGACTCTGGCCAGGATACAAAAGTGTTTACGGCCATCAAGGATATTGGAACCTATGAGCCAACTGAAGTAAAAGAAGATTTTTCAGATGAAGATACAGGACCGGTTTCCGGTTTCTTTACCCAATCGTTTTATGCTGAAAAGGAAAAGGGCAAGCTTGCCTTTGAAAAGGAACAGGAAGAAATTAAAACTGAGGAAAAACCGGAGGAAAAAGCCCCGGAACAGCGCGTTGTTATCCAGGAACCTGTGATCAATATTGAGCCGGTTCCACAGCCGCAGCCAGTGGTTGTTGAGGAAAAGACACCGTTTGTTGTGGAGGATGATAAGATTGTCAGCAATCCGGAATATGGAGCAACTATGATCAATACAGAAAAAGAAGAACGTACAGAAGACGATATGCTCAGTATCTGGCAGCAGGTTAATCAGGAACAGGAACGTGTCCGTGCCCGTAAACGCCGCCGTACCAGATACGTTGACGTCAAGGAACCATTTAAGGCAGAACGCGAAAAGGTCGCGGCGGAAAAGGCAGTGGCCCGCGCAGCCGCTGTAGCGAAGGCCCAGGCAGTAACCGAAGCCCAGCCTGTCCACCGTCAGATTACAGCTGAAGAGCTTCAGGCACAGACCATTGCGGCTCAGCAGGCAGCCGCCGCAGTTCAGAAGCCCGCGGAACCGGTGATTACACCGCCGATTGAAGAACCGGCAGCACCAGTGGCTGTAACAGCCGCTCCGCAGCCGACAGCGGCAGCGCCTCAGACAGCCAGTGCCGAAGTGAAAGCCAGCGCGGCCGATCCGGATGAGGAACGCGAAAGAGCCGGATATGAACGTGTTAAGCTGAATGTCGACGGCAAGGACGTTGTGTTCTGGCGCAAGAAAAAAGATTAAAAAATAATTAAAATGCAGGGATTGAGGTTAAAAAACTTCAATCCCTTTTAAGTTTTTTTGGTATAATGGACAAAATATGTTATACTGTTCTGTAAGTGTGCTTAATATCGAATTAAATAATTTTTATATAACTGTAAGGAGTGAATACTTTGGGGTTTTTAGATGGAATATTTGATGTCAATAAAAAAGACATCAAAAGACTGCAAAAAAAAGTAGATAAGATTCTGGCATTGGATGACCAGTACAGCGCCATGTCGGATAATGAATTAAAAAATCAGACTGTTCTGTTAAAGGAGCGGCTGGCAAACGGAGAGACCTTGGACGATATTCTGGTCGAAGCCTTTGCCACGGTCCGTGAGGCAGCTTACCGCTCAATCGGCATGAAGCATTTCCCGGTCCAGCTGCTTGGCGGTATGGTCCTTCACGAAGGGAATATCGCGGAAATGAAAACCGGTGAAGGGAAAACCCTTGTGTCTACCCTGCCGGCTTATTTGAATGCCCTCGAGGAAAAGGGTGTTTATATTGTAACCGTCAATGATTACTTGGCCACGCGTGACAGCCAGTGGATGGGCAAGGTTCATGAGTTTTTAGGCTTAAAGGTCGGCCTGGTGGTTCACGGCCTGAGCTTTGATGAAAAAATCGAGGCTTACAACGCGGACATTACCTACGGGACCAACAACGAATTTGGGTTTGACTACCTGCGTGACAATATGGCGTCGCAGAAGGCCCAGCAGGTACAGCGCGTGCTCAATTACGCCATTATCGATGAAGTGGACTCCGTGCTCATTGACGAGGCCAGAACCCCGCTGATCATCTCAGGCAGCGGTGACAAGAGCACCAAGCTGTATGAGCAGGCGGACATGTTTGTCAAGCGTCTCAAGGAAGATACCTGGGACGGCGACGAAAAGGAAGATGACCGCCCCATTGAGGAAAAGGGTGATTACAGCAAGGATGAAAAGGCAAAATCCGTTATGCTGACCGAAAAGGGTGTGGAAAAGGCTGAAAAATATTTTGGCCTGGATAATCTGGCAGATGTGGATAATATGGAAATTTCCCACAACATCAACCAGGCTCTGCACGCCAATGCTCTGATGTTTAAGGACCGCGACTATGTTGTAAAGGACGGCGAGATCATCATCGTCGATGAATTTACAGGCCGTCTGATGCCGGGCCGCCGTTACTCCAACGGCCTTCACCAGGCCATCGAAGCCAAGGAACACGTAAAGGTCAACCGCGAGTCAAAAACGCTGGCGACCATTACCTTCCAGAACTACTTCAGAATGTTCAACAAGCTCTCCGGTATGACCGGTACGGCAAAGACCGAGGAAGAAGAGTTCAATACCATATACAACCTGAACGTTGTGACCATTCCAACCAACAAACCAATGGTCCGCAACGATATGAACGACCTTGTTTACAAAAGTGAAGAGGGGAAATTCAAAGCAGTGGCGGAAGAGGTCAAGCAGCGCCATGCCACCGGGCAGCCGATTCTGATCGGGACAATCTCCATTGAAAAATCAGAGCTGCTGAGCAAATACCTCAAGCGGGAAGGCATTAAGCATAATGTCCTGAACGCGAAATATCTGGAGCGTGAAGCCGAGATTGTCTCAAATGCCGGGCAGATGGACGCTGTCACCATTTCCACCAATATGGCGGGCCGTGGTACGGATATCGTCCTCGGAGAAGGCGTTCAGGAGCTGGGCGGACTGCACATTATCGGTACGGAGCGCCATGAGAGCCGCCGTATTGACAATCAGCTGCGCGGCCGTTCCGGCCGTCAGGGCGACCCGGGCTCCTCACAGTTTTTCGTTTCACTGGAGGATGACCTGATGCGTATTTTCGGTTCTGAAAGAATTCAGAACATGGTTGAGAGCATCGGCCTTGACGAAGATACCCCCATTGAAAACAAAATGCTGACCAAGGGCATCGAAAGCGCCCAGAAACGCGTGGAAGCCCGTAACTTTGACATCCGTAAGAATGTTCTCCAGTATGATAATGTCATGAACCGTCAGAGAGAAATTATCTATGACCAGCGTCAGCAGGTTATCGACGGCCAGAACATGCATGAGCAGATCTGGAAAATGACCGAGGATATGGTTGACAGCTATGTGGAAATGTACACCAACGGCGGTGACTATTACGACAGCTGGGATCTCGAAGGTCTGAATAATTACTTTGAGAAAACACTGGTAGCCGAGGGAGCGACCCTGAATCTGCCCAGGGAACCGGAAAGCCGCGACGAACTCAGGGAAGCCATTCTCCAGTATTGCCGCAGCAACTATGAAGAAAAACAAAAAACACTGGGCGATGCCAACATGCAGGAGCTGGAACGCGCAATTCTTCTGAGAAGCGTGGACGCAGCCTGGATGGAACACATCGACAATATGGAACAGCTCAAGCAGGGGATTGGCCTGCGCGCCTACGGTCAGAATGACCCGGTTAAGGAATATACCAAAGAGGGCTTTGCCATGTTTGAGGATATGATTTTAAGAATCCAGGAAGACACGGTCAAATACCTCTACAATATTAAAATCCAGAGAGCGCCGCAGCCGCAGCGCAACGTCAACATGGATGAGGTTAAAACCAATGAAAATGAAATTGAAGGCCGGCCCGCAGCAGCCAAAACCAAAAAGGTAGGCCGGAATGATCCCTGCCCCTGCGGCAGCGGCAAGAAGTATAAAAAATGCTGCGGCGCAAATTTATAAAAGTAAGGATGTGATGTCATGATTGATCTCTATGAATGCAGACAGAGTATCAATGAAAAGGAAAAAGAACTGACGGATTTGAGGGATTCACTTTGACTTACCAGCCGTCAGTGAGAAAATAGAGACGCTGAATGCCCAGACCGAATCACCAGAGTTCTGGAGTGATCAGCAAAAGGCCCAGAAGGTTCTGAAGGAGCTGAAAATCCTTCGCCAGAAAAAGGGTGAGTACGATAAGCT
The DNA here is from genome assembly GCF_015547515.1 of Eubacterium sp. 1001713B170207_170306_E7. Classification (NCBI taxonomy): domain Bacteria; kingdom Bacillati; phylum Bacillota; class Clostridia; order Eubacteriales; family Eubacteriaceae; genus Eubacterium; species Eubacterium sp. 1001713B170207_170306_E7. The sequence continues at coordinate 284,026 of NZ_JADMVE010000004.1, read as the reverse complement.
CAAGGATAACCTCGACGATATCCTCGTCATGTTTGAACTGATCGACGAGGGTGAAGAAATGGACGAGCTCCCGGATACCATTGAAGCTTTCGGGAAAGAGCTTGAAAAGTTCAAGCTCGAAACCCTTCTGTCCGGTGAGTATGACAGCAATAACGCCATTATTTCACTGCACCCGGGAGCCGGCGGCACCGAGTCCCAGGACTGGGCAGAAATGCTGCTCAGAATGTACACCCGCTGGGCGGAGCGCAAGGGCTTTAAGGTTAAATCTCTTGATTTACAGCCTGGGGATGTTGCGGGCATCAAAAGTGCCACGCTTCTTATCGAAGGCATAAACGCCTACGGCTACCTGAAAACCGAGAGAGGGGTGCACCGCCTGGTGCGTATCTCCCCCTTTGATTCTTCAGGACGCCGTCACACGTCCTTTGCGTCTCTGGATGTTACACCGGAGGTCGATGACAGTGTGGAAATCGAAATCAACCCGGATGATATCCGCGTAGATACCTACCGCGCAAGCGGTGCCGGCGGCCAGCACGTCAATAAAACCTCATCAGCGATCCGGATTACCCATATTCCGACCGGGGTTGTCGTGCAGTGTCAGAATGAGCGCTCTCAGCACCAGAATAAAGAGGTTGCGATGAACATGCTCAAGGGTAAGCTGGTAGAAATCATGGAGCAGGAACAGAAAGAAAAGCTGGACGATGTCGTAGGAGATTACAGCCAGATTGCCTGGGGATCACAGATCCGTTCCTATGTGTTCCACCCCTACAATATGGTTAAGGACCACCGCACCAATGTGGAGGTGGGCAATATCCAGTCGGTCATGGACGGTGACCTGGACCAGTTTATGAACGCCTATCTCCAGCAGACCGCTTCTCAGCAGTAGGACAGAAACGCGATAAATAAAGTGCTGAAAATGCCCTGTAGTATGGTATACGCCGTTTTGGCGTATACCTGCATTTTTTCCAGCGGGCGGCCGCTGCGATCAAAAATACCCGAAATGAATTGTAAATCACGATTGCAATTAAATTTGTTTTTTGCTATACTAGTATACAGCGTACAACTGAATAATCGAATTATCAAGAGTGGTAGAGGGAACTGGCCCCATGAAGCCCGGCAACCTGCGTAAGTGTGGTGCCAAATCCAGCATTTCTTTTCATGAAATGAAAGATAATCTAAAGCAGACTCATTTTCATTTGGTGAAAATGAGTTTTTTTATAGAAAGAGAAGGAGTAAACATGGCAAAAACCTATCAGGAAATTAATGAGAAAATCGCCAGAGGCGAGGCCGTCATTGTCACAGCCGAAGAAGTTATTGATATTGTTAAGGAACGCGGAACAAAGGAAGCAGCAGAATATGTCGATGTTGTCACAACGGCTACCTTTGGACCAATGTGTTCGTCCGGTGCCTTTTTAAATTTTGGTCACGCCGATCCACCGATCCGCATGGCAGAAATCGAGCTGAACAATGTCGAAGCCTACGGCGGACTGGCCGCAGTCGATACCTATATCGGAGCGACACAGCCGTCCTCAGATAAAGGCGCGGAATACGGCGGCGCGCACGTTATCTGTGATCTGATCGACGGAAAGGAAGTGCGTCTCCACGCCACCTCGCCGGGAACAGACTGTTATCCGAGAAAAGAAATCGACACCTGGGTCGGGCTGAAGGATATGAACGAAGCCTACCTGTATAACCCCAGAAACTGTTATCAGAACTATAATGCGGCCATCAACACCTCAAAAAAGCGTATCTACACGTATATGGGAATTCTGCACCCCAATATGGGTAACATCACCTACAGCACTGCCGGCGCCCTTAGCCCGCTGCTGAACGATCCGCTGTACAAGACCATTGGCATGGGCACGCGCATTTTCCTGGCTGGAACTCAGGGCTATGTCTCCTGGATGGGGACTCAGTTTAATTCCGGCTGCGCGAGAGACGAAAAGGGCTATCCGCTGGGCGGAGCAGGAACACTGGCAGTTATGGGTGAAATGCGTGAAATGAGCACGAAGTACATTCAGCCCGCTGTCTTTGAACGCTACGGGGTTTCCATGTTTGTGGGAATCGGGATTCCGATTCCTGTTTTAGATGAAGAGATGATGAAATTTGTGTCGGTAACAGACGCAGAGCTTCATACAAACATTATAGATTACAGCGATAAGGACCGGGCGGTGATTAAAAAAGTCAGCTATGCAGAGCTGCGCAGCGGTTCTGTCGAGATCGAAGGGAGAAAGATCCGGACCTCGCCGCTCTCCAGCCTTACAAGGGCAAGAGAGATCGCCGATGAGCTGACAGGCTGGATTAAAAAGGGCGAGTTTTTCCTTCAGGAGCCAGTCATGAAATTCCCTGTCGACAATACGCTCAACAGCCTGAAGATCAAAGAAGGGGGTAACAAATAATGGTTAAGAAAATTGTGCTGAATTTCCCGAAAGAGGCGACTGGAAAACCAATCGCGAGCCAGCTGATCCGGGATTATGACTTACAGCTGAACATTTTAAAGGCCTTTGTCGATGACGATGTGAACGGCACCCTGCTTTTTGAGGTTTCTGGCTCAGAGGATAACATCGAGAAGGGAATCAGCTTTATCAAGAAAAGCGGCGTGGACGTCAAGGATGTTCTTTCCGTCATTGAGGTGGATAAGGACCGCTGTGTGGACTGCGGCGCCTGTACGGCCGCCTGTGTGGTAGGCGCTTTGGAAATGGATGAAAACTGGGTACTGGCCTACCATCCGGAAAAATGCCTGGAGTGTGCGCTTTGTATAAAAGCCTGCCCGGTCCGCGCGATCCATACCCTTATCTGAGACCATGTACGAAAAACGTGTTTACCGGGATAAAATGCAGGCTGACGGCCTGGTCTATTACCGCGTTGTGGAATATGAGACCGATCTTCTGATTGCGTCGGAAACAGATCAGACCGATTCGATGCGGCGTCAGGTGCACGAAACCCGGAAAATACTGGAGGATTATGGCAAGAAGAACCCTGAATTTCTAACATCGCTTGAGCCGGTGCCGGTTTTACCGCATGACCCAGCCATGATAAAACGGATGAAAACAGCGTCAGCAGCCGTGGGCGTCGGCCCTATGGCCGCGGTGGCGGGAGCGGTCTCAGCAAGTGTTGGAGCGAAGCTGTTAAAACAGAGCAGAGAAGTCATCGTCGAAAATGGCGGTGACTTATTTATAAAAACCGATAAGGTCCGGCGGGTCGCCATTGATGCGGGCCGTTCTGCCTTCAAAGATCTGGCCTTAAGGCTGCAGCCGGCATCCCATCCTCTGGGAATCTGTACTTCCTCTGGCACCATCGGGCATTCGTTCAGCTTTGGAAAGGCTGACGCGGCCACCGTTATCAGCCAGGATGTCTATCTGGCAGATGCCGCGGCTACGGCTCTGGGAAACCGGGTAAAAACCCATGAAGATATCGCCGGCGCCATCGACTGGATTAAAGGCGTCGGCGGTATCAGGGGCGTGCTGATCATTGTCGATAACCGGATGGGCGCATGGGGAGAAATTGAATTGGACTAAAGTGAGGACTATGAAATTTACAGAAGCATTAACAATAAAAAGACTTTATCTTGACGGCGCCATGGGCAGCCTGCTTCAGGCAAAGCTTGAAAATATCGGTCCTGTGCCCGAGGCCCTGACACTGACACGCCCTGAGATCATTCAGGACATTTACAGAGCTTATATCGAAGCCGGATCAGACATTATCACCACCTGTACCTTTGGTGCGAACGGCTATAAGCTGAAGGGAACCGGGTACGACCAGAGAGAAATTATTACAGCTGCGGTGGAGCTGGCAAGGGAGCTGAATCCAGGCTATGTGGCCCTGGATATCGGGCCTCTGGGCGCTTTGATCGGTTCCCTCGGAGAAATCAGCTTTGACGAAGCCTATGGTTATTTTTCGGAGATGGTAGACATCGGGGCAGCGGCAGGGGCAGATGTCCTGCTGATCGAAACCGTGACCGATATCTATGAAATGAAGGCAGCGCTTCTGGCCGCCAGAGAACACAGTGACCTGCCGGTAATCGCCTCAATGACCTTTGAGGAAAACGGGCGCACCCTGACAGGCTCCGATCCCCTGACCGTTGTCACCATTCTCGAAGCTCTGGGCGCAGATGCCATCGGTATTAACTGCTCGACCGGCCCGGATAAAATGATGCCGGTAATCGAGACTCTGCTGAAATACGCGTCGGTGCCTGTGGTTGTTCAGCCCAATGCGGGCCTTCCGTGGGTGTTAAACGGAAATACCTTCTATGATATAACAGCGGATGAATTCGCCGCGTATATGGCGGAAATCGCGCGAAAAGGCGCGGCAGTGCTGGGCGGCTGCTGCGGAACAACGCCGGAATACATTCAAAAGACCATCGCGGCAACAGCAGCGCTGCCGCTTCCAGACCGTCAGACCCTGTCGCCGGAGCAGAGCATGACCCTTGTGGCGACTGGAACAAGGACAGTGGCGCTGGGGCAGGATATCCGCATAATCGGAGAGAGCATTAATCCGACCACCAATGCGGCCTTAAAGGAGGAGCTCCGCCGCGGAGAGCTCTCTCTGGTAAAAAAACTGGCGCTTGAGCAGAAAAAAGAGGGCGCTCATGTTCTTGACATTAATCTGGGACTGCCGGACATTGATGAAAAGGAAATGATGTTGAAAGCGGTCGAGGCTGTCAGCAACCTGGTTGACCTGCCGCTGCAGATTGATTCCTCAGACCCGGAGGTTATCGAGGCAGTGCTGCGCCAGTATAACGGAAAGCCGATTATTAACTCTGTAAATGGTGAGCAGGGCTCAATGGAGCGGATACTGCCCATTGCCAGAAAATACGGAGCCTGTGTTCTTGGCCTGACCATGGATGAGAAGGGCATTCCCGAAAAAGCCGGGGAACGCCTGGCCATCGGACAGCGAATCATTCAAAGGGCGGAGTCTATGGGCGTTCCCAAAAAGAACATGCTGCTTGACTGTCTGGTTTTGACAGCTTCGGCCCAGCAGGAGCAGGTGAGGGAAACCATCAAAGCCTTGGAGCTGATCCGTACCGGGTTGCAGGTGCCAACAGTGCTTGGCGTCAGTAATATTTCCTTTGGCCTGCCAAACCGTGAGCTCATGAACCGGACCTTTCTGACCATGGCCCTTACCGCAGGACTGAACACCCCGATCATGAATCCCTCGGATCAGGGAATGATGGACGCAGTAGCCGCCTTCAGAGGGCTGTGGAGCCATGACAAGAGCTGTATCGAATATGTCACAAAATATAAAACCCGGGAGTCAGCCCCGGCGCCTGAGAAAAAAGGGGGCGCACTGCCGGATCTTAAAACAATGGTGGTCGAGGGAATGAAGGATGAAGCGGCGGCTGCGACGGAAGCACTTCTGAAAACCCAGGAGCCAATGGCCGTTGTCAATGACTATCTGATCCCTGGACTGGATATTGTGGGGGAAGCGTTTGAGACAGGAGAAGCCTTTCTGCCAAACCTTATCTTTGCCGCAGAGGCGGTTCAGAAATCTTTTGAGATCATCAAGCAGCATCTCAGCGCCGAGGAGCAGATCATAAAGGGGCGGATTGTACTGGCGACTGTCTCAGGAGATGTCCACGACATCGGAAAAAATATTCTGAAGGTTATACTGGAAAATTACGGCTATGAGATACTGGATCTGGGCAAGGATGTTGGGACTGAGAAGATTATCGAGACAGTCCAAAAGGAAAACATCCTTCTGGTCGGGCTGAGCGCGCTGATGACAACAACGGTCAAGAACATGGCAGAAACAGTAAGCCAGCTCCATGAGCGGTGTCCAGAAACGGCAGTGATGGTCGGCGGCGCGGTGCTTAACGCTGAGTACGCGGCAGATATCGGCGCAGACTATTACGGTAAGGATGCAAAAGCCGGCGTCAATATTGCCCAGGGAATCTTTGAAAAGTAGATTTGTAAAGATTGTAACAATTCGCGATTAAAATGATACAAGCGATTTCATTATGTTTACTTAATTCATAAAAATTTTAGCTTTATGGTTGTAGGCTTGATACATGTATCGGGTATAATAACAGTAAGTTAAAAAACAGTGAAAGACAGGTGACCGTAATGAAATATGACAAATTGTTGGGTATCGGAATGATTAGCTTCTTAGGCATATTTATTTCGTTACTGGTATAAATTGATCGTTTAATAAAAAAATAAACCCGCTGCCTTGCCTTGGCAGCGGATTTTTTATGGGCCTTTTACTGATGACCTGGAAAGTGAGAGGTTCCCAAGCTATGAATTATTGTTGTTTAAAACGAATATAGTCTAAAACTTCTTTTTTCAAGTCGTCTGGGAACGAAAAATAAGCTGCGAAAGCTTCGGTTTCTTCTTCAGAGAAAACATAAGAGCTTAAAAATTCTTCACCACTCATTGGTTTTGGATTACTTGGCAATAATTTCTGCTGGGATGTTCTACATAATAAATAATCAACAGATACATCAAAAAAGTCAGCGATTTTAATTAATAATTGATTTTCGGGCAAATTTTTATCTTTTTCATATTTAGAAATTGAACTTTTGTTAAGATAAAAAATGTTTGCGAATTTTTCCTGAGTCAGATTTTTAGACAGTCTTAAAGCTTTAAGACGTGAACCAAATGTATTATTCTCCATTTTTCCACCTTCTCTAATAAATATGTTAGTTTTTGACGCAGTGATCATAACCAGTTTATTCAAGTATATATGTTTGTTGCATTTTTGTCAAGTCAAAAAGGAATTATGCCAAACCATTGAGATTTTACATCTATTCTTTTTTATACCGTTCCAAAGGGGGCTCTCTGATTAGCAATAATCTGAAGCAACTCATTGTATTTAGTGGCTTCCAGAGGATTGTTAACCGGGTCGACAGTCACTGGCGCCAGGGTTTGCTTCTGCATGGTTTCCTTTGTCAGCGCTGCGAAAAACTGCTTCATCAGCACATTGGATGATTTAAGATTATTGTCTTTGTATTCATCATAAACAACCTGAGTGATAGTATCATCATCAAAGGTTATTGAAAGCTTGCCTTTATAACCCAAGGCGTCCTCTGCCGGGCTTTCGGCTGTATAGGTCCAGACAAAATCATTGATCACCTTCGGGCTGGTATCTCCGGTTTTGCAGTCGGCAAAGACAGAAGCAGCCAGGCTTTTAAAGTTTTCCGTTGTCTGAGTAGCACCGGTAACCGTATCGACCGAGGGATTCTGTTTTTCGATAAAGCTCGTATAAAGCTTTGAGTAAATGGTGCCGAGGCTTAAATCTGTTTCAGTCCAGCCTTCTTTTGGCGCGGGAACCGACAAGCGGTTTGTGCCCTGTGCGTTGGTTTCCTCATAGGTAACCTTTGTGATAATGCCCTTATGCACAGTGGCGGTTATTTTCTGGCCGTAGCCTCTGGGGTCGTAATACTTGGATATGGCGGTATAGGTACCGTCAACCAGTGCTTCGGATTTTTCAGAGTTGAGAATTTCTCCGGTGATGCTGTTGTTGACAAGTTCCTTTTTACTGCATCCTGAAAGCAAAAGCAGACATGCAAAGGTGAGAATCAAGATACAAATCATATTTTGTTTAATTCGTTGCATGCAGGTCTCCTTTCATCTTAATTCTTTATACCATTATAGAGTAAATATAAACAAAAGAAAAGAGAAAGAATGAAACTCCTTCTCTTTTGTTAAGATTTATTAAATTATAAAGCCGAAGCGTTCATGAGCGGCGGAACCACCTGTTTTTTTCGGGAATAAACACCAGGGAAGAATTTGCTGATGTCATTTTCGCCAATTCCAAAGGCAGCTTCAGCCAGTTTTCTGGATTTTCCGGCCACCAGGATCTCACTTCCCCCCATGATAATATCGGTTACCATCAGAACCGCCAGGTCAAAGCCCTCATCGGCACACGCCTTTTCCATTTCTGATAATACAGGCCGGAGCTGTTTGAACATACCCTTAAAGTCCCCCGTGTTAATTTGGGATACCATAACCTTGTAATCTCCCATGGTAAAGCGCTTGCGGTCCGCGGATAAGATATCCTTCGGCGACATATCTGCCAGATTGCTGCCGGCGACCAGCATGTTTTCGCCATAGGCTTTCAGATCAACCCCGGCGATATCGGCCAGCTCCTCCGCGATTTTCCGGTCGGTTTCGGTGCAGGTAGGGGAGTGGAACAGCAGCGTGTCTGAGATAATGGCAGAAAGCATCACACCAGCCATGGGGCGCGGAATGGGGATGTTCCGCTCATGGTACATCTTGGCCACAATGGTGCAGGTGCAGCCCACTGGTTCAATCCGCAGATAGAGCGGTGTGGCGGTCTGGATTTCAGCCACGCGATGGTGGTCGATAACCTCGATAATTTCGGCTTCCTCCACGCCGCGGATGGACTGCCCGCGTTCGTTGTGATCAACGAGAATGACCTGCTTGCGGTTGTAGTCCAGCAGATTACTTTTGGTAATGGAGGCAAGGACCATCCCGTCCTCAGAGACAACCGGAAAGCGCGTATGATTTGAGGTCAGCATATTTTCCTTGACATCGTCGATGGTTTCATAGGTGACAAAGTATTCCAGGTTCTCGCGCTTTACAAAGTTGGTAATGGGGATTACCTGGGTTAAAAGACGGATAACCTCAAAGGGAGAGTGGTTGGAGAGGAAGACCAGTCCCTTGTAGCTTTCAGGAATCGGCGGTAATTTGCCGATGGGGGTGTTGGAGATGATGATATTTTCCGCGCCTGTCTCAAAGGCCTTTCCAAGGGAGCCGTCATTGAGGGCTGTGACGACAAAGTCCTCAGCGTTGAGCTTCTGGCCGGCAACCAGCTCGGTGTTGGTGTAGACATTACCGGTGACACACGCATAGGGAATATCGCCGATGATCCGGGCGTCCAGAATCTCAATGATATTTTTGTAAGGCGTCTTGGTGTCCTTGAGAATGGACTCGACATAGGGATCGGTGTAGGCCTGAATGATGTCCGGCAGGGAGATAATGCCCAGAAGCTTTTTGTCAGCGTCGACCACGGGCAGAGAACGGCCGGGATTTGAAATAATCTGATTCATGGTCTTCAGCACAGAATCCTGCTCAGTGGCCATTGAAAAATTGTTGAAATGAAGATCCGAAACCTGGGGCTTGACGCTCTTGATCAGCTTTGGCGGCTCCACGTTAAAATAATCCAGTACATATTTTGTCTCTTTATTGATATTACCGAGGCGGCATGCCACCACGTTTTCATTTCCAATGGCCTGTTTCAGGTAGGCGTAGGAAAGCGAAGCGCAGATGGAATCCGTGTCGGGATTTTGATGTCCAAAAACATAAATAGCTTGAGCCATGTTTCAAATTCTCTCCTTTTTTTGTAATTCTATCATACTCCTTGAAAAATGGCTATATTTAAAGGGTTGCAAGTATAAAAGAATGTTTTTCTAACGATTTTCTAACATAATTTAAGCAGCTTGATATTGACGTTCAATATCATCGGCCGGGCAATCATCTTTGATTAACACATGATTATAAATATTAGCAGTGGTAATATAACTTCCGTGACCCATATAATATTGAATTCTACTTATATTGTATTTTGGCACCCCGTTGATTTTAGTATTTGCCAAAATAGAGCAAAAAGTATGCCTTAAATCATGCCATTTAAGATGTCTAAAATTATTCTTTTTCAGTTTGTTTGAGAATGCTTGTGTGACACTACGCGGGATATAGGGTTTTCCATCTTTGTGAAGAAAAACCAAGTCGTGTTCACAACAATAATAATCATTACCAAAGAATAATTTATTTTTACTTTGGTCTGCTTTTAGTGACCTAAAAACAGCAATCAATTCATCATTAATCGGAATTTCTCGTTTAGCGCTGCTTGACTTTAAATTATTAGAAAAGACAAGTTTACCTTCATTTTCGCTTAATTGAAAAGATACATTGATTATTTTTTTTTCGAAATTTATATCTTGCCATCTTAAGCCTAATAGTTCACCACGACGAAGTCCGGTGAGGATTGAGATTTTAACCATTGGGTAAAGATAGTGACCTTCAAGTATTTTGTACACTTCATTCACTTCATCTGGTCTTAAAAAATCATGAATCGGGTTTTCGTGTTTTTTGGAATAAGGAACCTGAAATTCACATGCTTCAAATGGATTCTCAACAATTATTTTTTGTTTAGGACAAAAGCCCACCCAAAAATAGATTTAGTTAATTTCATTATAATTTTAACCGTTCCTTTAGCTTTACCTTGTTTATAAAGTTCTGCGTGGAAAGCTTCTAACTCGTAAGAGGTCACATCTTTTATCTTTTTTTTATCCCCAAAAAAGCCTTTAATATTCACATCTATTATATTCTTATAACGGCTACGAGTTTTTTCGTTAATATTATTTTTATTATTTAGCCAAGAATTAGCACAATTCAATAAAGTGATATTTTTATTTATAATCAAATTATCCTTTTCGAAAATTTTAAACACATTTGTTACTGCACTAATATAGTTAGAGTTAGACTGAAGCTTTGATTTTTCTTTATCTAAATCCTTAGTATTTTTGGATTTTACCCAAAAATCAATACCACAATTTTTTTTATTAAGGGTATATTCCTTGTGGTAGTATCCGGCCGATTTAGATTTGTCTTGCCATTTAAAATGTAAAATCCATTTTGCATTTTTTTTAGGCGAGCCATCTTTGTTCTTTTTACATACAAGAGAAAATTCATAGTTTTGTGGGCTGTTCATATTTACCTCCTTATTAGCTCACAATCACTTGTAAGCTAATAGTATCATATTAATTGCAAACTATTCAAGCTGTTGCTTTTTTTAAATAGATTAAAAAATCATCTTTGGCAATACGCCAACATCTTTCGCTTACCTTTAAGCCTTTTAAAGTTCCATTCTTTAAGTGTTTTCTCACTGTTCTGACATCCACATTAAGAAGTTGGGCGGCCTCTTTGGGTGTTAATGTTGCGCTATTTGTTTCGTCTAGTTTTTTTATTAAAAAATCATAAGTTGACGCACTGTTTTGTGATGAATGCGATGATTCTTTATGGTCGGATGTTGTACCATTTAAAATTTCTTTAAACGAATTAAGACAACTATCCATAGGAATCTTTAACAGATTTTTATTGAAAAATGAATTAGTTGTTTTTGGAAAAAAGGCTACGCTGAGTTTCTCCATAATGCACTCCTTATATCTTAAAATTAAATTTAATTTTTTTTAAAAATATACTTGACAAAATTTTAAAGAGGTGTATAATATTAATGTATAATAGGCTATTTTTACGATAAAATAGTATCATACTCCAATATAAAAATCAAGAGTGTTTTTTTGAAAAATAAAAGAGGTGAACCACAATTTTGGGTTTACCTCTTTTTATTTAGAATTAGCACAGTAAAGATATTTTTATGTTGGTGATAAAATAGATGTAAAAAAGATACAAAGATTTTTTAATTCTCAAATTGATATTTGTCATTAACAATATTAACATAATTGGCTAGCTCTCTGTCCAGTGGAACAAATTCAGCGTCATAGATATCCCTTACGTTTCCAGCGCTTTGAATTCTATCTTCATCACTTGCTTGCGTATTATAAACAACTCTCATTTCAGCAATAGCCCTTTTTCCTAGCTCTCCTAATTCGACAAGTTTATTGAATAAAGCGTTGGATTCTTGATTTTTATCTGATTTATAGCCATTTAAAAAGCTATCGATACTCCTTTCATAGGCGTCAAGTTTTTCTTGCTTTTTATCTGTATTGCGTGTAATATCTGTAACCCCCTCATTACTAATAAATCCTAAAACACGTACATCTTCCATTAAATCGGTCACATTTTGCACATAATCTTTAGCATAATCGGTTGAAATAAAACCAATTGCACTATCTGGGATTAACTCTCTTTTATCCCGGGGATACATTTGATTTATGAGTGCTATTAAGATAAAAAGCACTACAATACCGCAAGCAATTTCAACTAAAGTTCTTTTTTTCATTTTTGATACCTCTCCTTTTTGTTTTTATATAAAATGCTTTATAGCATGCTATCAGGTAGCAGATACCGGGCTTCTTTTATCGTTTTGGCCGCCAGGCTAAAGAAGTACCCGGCTTTGTGTATTGCTGACGCTCTACTTTTTAAATTATTTTGGTGTGCCATATCTATATAAGCGGTCATGGCGGCATAGATAAAATTAGCATATTTTAAAAGTAACTGCTCTATTTTTAAGCTTCTTTGATGGCAGTCTGTTGCACGTGATTGAGCAAGCAAGAAAATTTTAAAGCAATTTCTTATTTCTATACACCTAAAAATAAACTTTTTTCGGTATTCCAGGTCATTTAATTTCCAGAAAAAATAAACATCAAGCGCCAGAACGTTAAAGATTAGGTCTTTAAATTTAGAGTTGGCAGTCAAAAATGCTTTGAAATTGGGTGTTCTAGTATATTCTACTGTAGAACGTGGAGCAGCAAGACCGACCGCCAAAAGAGATTGTTTAATAGACTGTATTACACTCATTTTTTCCTCTTTTTGATGATTATAGCATTATTAATCGTGCATTACAAGTTTACTATAGGATATTAATATACTCATACATATAATGAATATACACACTCGTTAATGTAAATTTACCTTAAAAAGGAGTTTACACAAATGGATAAAAATAGTATGGCTGATAGAATTAGAGCACTAAGAGAAGAAAATGGACTGAGTTTAACGGAATTTGGTAAGAGATTAGAGGTTACAAAGTCGGCCGTACACGCCTATGAGATAGGGTTAAATGTACCTACATTGGCAGTCCTATATAGAATGGCGGCTGAATTTCATATAAGCATTGACTACCTGGCAGGTATTAAGCAGGAAAATAGCCTAGATATAGGCCATTTAACAGCTAAGCAGCGCCAATTTGTACGCCAGATGGTAGGATATTTAGAAACGGTTAAAGAATAGATATGATACTTTCGCTGGATAAAGTGATTAAACGTATAGAAAACACTTAAAAAAACAGGTGTTAATATTAACAATAAATCGTAGGTAAAAAGAAATTTTAAATATAAGACTAAAAAGAAAATTTTTGTATAAAAAACGAATTTTTTTACACAATTACACTGTAAAACCCTCATTTACTTGCGTTAAAACGCTTCTCTCTTATATATATATTTAAGAGTGACCATTCTGAACTATATACAAACAGCCATTCTCAGATTATTTGTGTAAAAGTGCCATAATTATACCTTGGGGCACTAAATCGGAGAATTGCATTTATGCGGTTTTAGTTGGGGAAAGGATACGGAGATTTATGGCTAAGGTGCTACAAGGTTAAAGGTTAATGAACCAAATGGAAAATTTTGGTTGTTGGCGCTTATTGTTTTCGCCTCTTAAATTAAATCCACTTTCCGCTATGCGAAAAGCGTCTTTAATTTGTCTCAAACAAACGCTTTGCACTTAACCTCTTTGGTTCATCGCCCTTTAACATCGCACCACTATGTTGTTATGAACATCAGAATACACAAGCGCCATAATCTTAAATTATAGTATACTTTCTATAGAAATAAAATCCTAGTTTTTTCTGTGTAAATTTAATAATAAATCTCGTTGTTGGCGCTGGAATAGAAGTGCATAACGCCAATATCAAAAATAAAGTAAGTTGAAATTTGAAAAGGTGCGCCAGTCGTTAGCTGAGGATTTAATTTTAAATTTAGTTATATTTTTTTATAATGGCAACATAACATGACAGAATTTAATAACTTTATATAATTTACTTTAAATAGATATATAATTATAAGATGTTTATCTGTTTTTTAGATATTATATAATCCTAAAAATACAATTAATCTCAATATATCTTTATAATTTTTAAAAGAGTATTCATATTGGTAGTTGGTGTATAAATAAAAATAATATTATATATTAAAAATAAAAAAAGGCCATTAAATGGCCTAAATAAGGGATATGAAGCTATGGTTCAAATGTTCTATTACCATTAAATCATGGTACTTATGTAGAGTTTTTATAGTCTTTCTTTACAGGCAATAAGTTGAAACGACCTAAATAAGCCATTTTATGAATGTAAATTTACAATAATGTAGAGTTTTTAAAAAAACGTTCTACATATAAAAATATTGTCAAAAAATTTCAAAAAACATCAATTATCACTAAACGCTTCACAATAGAGCCAGTCACAGAATAATTGGCGCATGCGTAATGAAGGAATATAAAGATAAATATCTTCAGGTTCAGACTTTCTGATAGCAGAACGCCAGACCCACTGTATAAGGTCTGATAGCGCCAAATGTTCTATATTCTCTTTTTTTAAAGAGATACCTTTAAGATTAAAAAAATTAGTAATAATAGGGTCATAGAAGCGGTTGACGAGATAAGCGAGGTGCGTTTTGTGGTCATATTCGTTGGTTGCTTTAGCATTAACCGATACAAAGTTGTCACAGTCCTTGCCCAAATTAATATTATTATCAGATTTTCCCTGGTCTTTTAAAGTTTTTTTAAACTTGTTTGGTTTTTGTTGGTAGGCTTTAAAACATGTCTACATTCGTTTCTTGGCGGGGGTTTTCCTAAAAAAAGAATTTAAATTTAAGGAGAGTTCTACAAAGCTTTTTTGTCTAGATTCTCTTTATACCAGTTGGCGCTTAAAGCATAATAGTCATTGCCTAACTTGTTATATTTTACTTTGCCGCTGTCCTGGTGGACGTGTATATAATGCCTAATAGATTCCCGCCATTCTCTATCCTGGCTCATGAAATCGTCATTTAAGCCCTCTCCGTTTTCATCGGTGGCGGGATGAACGATAAAATTACCATTTGTGTCTTTGGTGGCGTAATACTGCTCATACTCAATATTAAAAAATTGGAAGTAGTAAAATAGCTTTTGGTATTTAAACTGATAGGTAAGGATGTAAATATCCTTAAATAAATCCCCATTAAAAATAATGGGTGGAAATACCTTAACGGGACTGTTATTTTCTTTTTTTAAATTTAAATAAAGGCACTGTTTTTTTATATCATCTTCAAAAGTTCTGTATCTGATAAAAAATGTACAATCTCCCGGAATTTCTAGCATACCATTTTCTGCAATGCTTATCTGTCCGGCGTTTATAAAACTTTTAATATCAAGGTCGCTATAGAGTCTTTTTTCATCGTTTGTAAGGTCTTCACCGTCCAAAATATCGTATTTTTCGACAACGTCCAGAACTTCATCTAAAATTAACGTGTATTGGCGCTCTTTTAATAAGTCAATGGTTTCTCGTGTAATCAGCGAAAAAAGCGAATGTGTGCAGACAATATTGTTATTATTTATGATTAGTTCTTGCCAGTGCCTTTGTTTGCTACCCTTGCCTGCTTTTACGTTTGGTTCTCTAAAGTTTTTCCCTGTACAGCTCTTTCTAATCCGCTCACATTCTTTTAAAAATGGGGTAACATATATAAATTTTTCTTCCCCTAGCGCTTCGTTTATTAGTGCTATCATGCTTTGGCTTTTACCGCTTCCGCAGTGCGAGTCTATTATATTAATCATGGTGCTATACCCCTTTGTTAAAATCTTAATTTTAAGTATTATTGTAACATATTCTATAGCTCCAACAAAGCGCCGATATATTAAAGAAAATATATTATCATATTCAAAACTTTTTGAGTATTGACACCGATTTAAAAATGACGTATAATAAAGGCATTGAGCGGTGTCATAACTTATAGTCAAAATCAAGGGAGAAAAAACAATGATTTACGGATATGCCAGAGTAAGCACAAAAGGCCAGGCCAAAGACGGAAATAGTTTAGAGAGTCAGGAGCGCCAACTTAAGGATAATGGCGCTCAGGTCATTTATAAAGACAGCTTCACGGGAACTAAAAAAGAACGGCCAGAATTGAGTAAGTTATTAGCAGAAATAAAAAAAGGGGATACACTTATTGTTACCAAACTTGATAGAATAGCCCGGAGCATGAGCCAGGGTAGCGAATTAGTTAACAGCTTAATTAGCAAAGGAATAAAGGTTAATATTTTAAATATTGGTACGATGGACAATACCCCCACAAGCAACTTAATCAGAAATATTTTTTTTGCCTTCGCAGAATTTGAGAGGGATATGATTGTTGAAAGAACACAAGAGGGAAAGGCTATAGCAAAAAATAATCCTGATTTTAAAGAGGGACGGCCAAAGAAGTACAGCAAGCAGCAGCTTGAACACGCCTTATCTCTCTTAAAGAATAATTCGTATTCTCAGGTAGAGAAAATGACCGGAATAAGCAAGAGTACGCTAATCAGGGCGAAGAAATCTTGCTATTTTAGCCCTTTTTAAAGGCCAATTAGGCGATAAAAATTTTTAGGGGTACATTTATATCCTGATTTAAATTATCTCGCCTGTATGAAATTGTTGCCGATTTAAAACAGCCTAAAACATAATAAAATAGAGGTTTTGGCGCTTTAAATAAAAGTAATTAAACAAAAAGAAAGGCGGCCTGATCCGGCCGCCGCATGATTATCTTGTTAAATTTTAAAAAAAGTGGTATAATATAAAAAAGACGTAGGGGACACCGAAAACGGTTCTCCCCAGGTTTATGGTTTGAACCGCTCTAGTTTCTCAGGCTATGGAGCGGTTTTTTTATTTATCATCATCGTTTTTGTGAGCTGCATGATTCCAGAGTAGTAACACTATGTCTATAAGTAGCCATATTATAATTACTCTCATGGGCGTACCCCTTTTCTAGTGGGGCTTATTTGAACCGTCCGGTGCCGTAGAAGTGATGTCCTCTACAATTAAAAATTATAGCATAAATGGTGATTTTTAACAAAAAAATCTTATAAGTTTTTCAAAATTAATAATGGCTCATTAAAAAATAAGCCTTAGAAGATAAATCGGATATATGTCACTATTGAAGTGGTAGTGGTTCCGTGTCTTGTAAATAAAATTCTCTATAATTTTCACTGCCGATATCTTCAGAAGGTTTTTGGGTTCCTTTTTGATAATGAACTTCTACGGCTTTTACACTTGCTATTCCTGTATCGTCTTTATGTGTGCACTTCACTTTTACAGTTTGTCCCGGTTCCACAATTGATGGGTCAAGCGGGTATGTAGTCCCAATTATATTACCATCTTTGTCTAACTCGTTAAGAATTACACATATAGTGTTTACAGGGCTATCTGTATTATTTTTCATGGTAAAAGAGGTATTCCAATAACCAAAAGTATCATGGCTTATAACTTCTTGTCCAACTAATTCAATGTTCTGCATTTCTTTTGTTTTAGCAGTAGGGTTACTATTTCCACAACCCGCTAGAAAGAAAACACTAGTAATTACAACTAATAATACAATAGTTTTCTTTTTCATTTCTTTACTCCGTTTCATATTTTTTATTAAACTCTTCCTTTTTTTTATCATATTCTTCACTTTGCCTATTTAGCTCGTCATATTCTTTTTTCAGTTGGTTATACTATGCTTCTTCTTCGGCTGTTATTGCTTCGCCACGATTTATCTTATCCTCTAATTCCTTTATACATGTCTCATATTTTTCGCCTAGCGCTTTATATTTTTCGAATAGTTCTTTAGATTCTTTAGCTATATTGCTACTTTCTACCGCTTTATCTATAGTAGCTTTATTGGCGGCAATAGATTGCGCGTTTTGTTTTTGCCCAAACTCTTTAGCGCCAAACATAATACCAAATACAACTAAAACAACTAAAATAACAATAGCAATTGTTTTCTTTTTGCTTGCTTCCATTTCTTTTTCCTCCTGTTATCTTTTAAAACATTTTAACATGTTTTAAATTGATTGTACAGTAAAGTAGACTTTAAAGTTAGTTAATAGACATATAAAATAAGGCGCTTATCTTGAATGTGAGTTAAACTAAATCAAAAGTGAGGTTATGCCATGATAACACCGGGAATTAGAATAAAGGAACTACGAGAGCAAGCGGGATATACTCAAAATGAGATTGCAAAAAAGCTTAATTTATCACGGTCAAATATATCACAATGGGAATCTGGCTTAAGCGTCCCAACATTAAAAAACGCGCTACAGCTCAAAGAACTTTACGGTGTCTCTCTAGATTACCTAATGGGGTTGGAATCTAAAGAGACAATAGATATCTCTGACCTATCTAATAATGAAAAAGAAGTTATATTAAGAATGTTAAAGTGTTTAAAAGACAAAGAAAACAATTGATAAAAAGTGAGTCTTACAAAATAGATTTAAATCAAGATAAAAAATAGTATCTCATACCTAAATTAAAAGCTACCTTATCAAAATTATTGTATAGGGTAGCTTTTTGATTACAAGTGAATTGTGAGTAAATTAATTTTCTAACAGGTTTTCTAATTTTCTAACAAAAAATCTAACAAAATACTTAAAAACAGCGAGCAAGAAATTTCGCCTTTTTAAAAAAAGAAATCGCTAAAACCGTTTATTTAAGCGGCTTCCAGTGCTTTTTGTTGTTTTTTAATGTTTCCACATGATTCTTAATGTTTTTGACGTGATAGAATTTTGTAATACTATCATAATAAGAAGGAAAAATCCATCAATAATCGCTGTAAAGGGTATCAGGTTATAAGACGCAGGAAATTAAGCTTCTGCTACAGGGGTTGGGTTAAAAGGAATATTTAAGCCAGGTAATAAAAAAGGGCAAAAGCTTTCGCTTCTGTCCCTCAGATTTACAGCGTGTTTATGGCAGCTTCGAGGCGGGAAAAGGCCTTTTCCAGGGTCGCTTTTGGACAGGCGATATTAAAGCGTTCAAAGCCTTCGCCCTCTGGGCCGAACATGGCGCCCCGGTCCAGCCACAGCCTGGCCTTGTTGACCATCAGGTCCTCCAGCGCATCCTCAGACAGGCCAAGCGCTTTGAAATCGAGCCATACAAGATAGGTCCCCTCCGGTTCGACAAGTTTTACCTGCGGTAAATTTTCCCTCAGGAAATCACGGATAAAGGCTAAATTCGCAGTGAGATACCGCTTCAGGGCTTCCAGCCATTCTGCGCCGTGGGCATAGGCGGCCTGGCAGGCAACCAGGCCCATAAGGCCCACCTGGCTGAAGCCGGAGCGCTCCATTTCGGCCTTAAAGGCGTGGCGCAGTGTGCGGTTGGGTATAAAAATATTGGAGGCCTGAAGCCCGGCCAGATTAAAGGTTTTGCTGGGAGCTGTGCAGGTCAGGCTGATGTCGGCAAACTCAGGCTTAATGCTGGCAAAAATGGTGTGGGTCTGTCCTTCATATACAAAATCCGCATGGATTTCGTCTGAGACAATGGTCACATGATGGGCAAGGCAGATATCTCCCATGCGCCTCAGCTCGTCTTTTGTCCAGACGCGGCCAACAGGATTATGTGGGCTGCAGAGAATAAAAAGCCTGACGTCATTGTCGATAATCTTCTGCTCAAAATCTTCAAAATCAATGGTATAACGGCCATCGCTGTAAACCAGCGGACTGTTTACCAATTGCCGTTCATTAACCTCAATACAACGTGTAAAGGGATAGTAGACTGGCCGCTGGATCAGTACTGCGTCACCCTTTTCGGTCAGGCCGCGCACAGCCGTAGCGATGGCGTAGACAACGCCAGGGGTTTTGACCAGCCAGGAGGCCTCCGGCTCCCAGCCAAAACGGCTGCTGTACCAGGTATGCAGCGTGTCGAAGTAATCAGACTTTACATCGGAATAACCATAAATGCCGTGGGCGCTGGCTTTGACCAGAGCGTCGGCGACGGGCTGGGGCGTCTTGAAATCCATATCGGCTACCCACAGAGGAAGGATATCCTCAGGCATGCCCCGCTCCGTGGCAAAATCATACTTGATGGAGCCGGTGTTTCTCCGGTCCACGATTTCATCAAAATTATAAGACATAACTTCCTCCTATTTCAGTGCCTGATCGAGATCGGCAATGAGATCATTAATATCTTCCAGCCCCACAGACAAACGCAGCAGACAATCGTCAATACCGAGGGATTTCCGGATGTCTTCAGGCACGTCGGCATGGGTCTGAAGCATCGGATAGGTGATCAGAGATTCAACGCCGCCCAGGCTTTCGGCATACAGAATGAGGGAAACGCGTTCCAGCACGTTTACCGCTGTCTGGGGCGAATCAACCTTAAAGGAAATCATTGCGCCGAAGCCTCTGGCCTGCTTTTGGGAAAGCGCGTAGTCCGGGTGGTCCGGAAGACCAACATAAAAGACTTTCTTAATCCGGGCGTGGTGTGAGAGCCACTCAGATAATTCTAACGCATTTTGCTGCTGTCTGTCCATACGTATGGCTAAAGTTTTTATACCCCGAAGCACTAGCCAGCTGTCAAAAGGAGAAAGACAGGCGCCTGTGGTTCCGTAAATAAAGCGGAGGCGCTGGGATAAAGCTTCATTTCCGGTAACAAGGAAGCCGGCAAGTGTATCGTTATGTCCAGATAAGTACTTTGTGCCGCTGTGCACGACCACATCTGCGCCAAGCACCAGCGGGTTTAAATAACAGGGGGTCAGAAAGGTATTGTCCATCAGCAGTAAAAGGCCGTGAGCCTTTGCGATTTCGGCCATTGCTTTTATATCGGTCACCTTCATCATGGGATTGGTCGGTGTTTCGATGAAAACAGCCCGGGTGGAGGTCGTGACAGCGCTTTTAACCGCCGCGGGTTCCGAAGTGTTCACAGGGGTGAAGAGCAGCCCGTGGTTAGAGGAAATGCTGTTAAACAGCCGGTGTGAGCCGCCGTAGAGGTCATCGGAGATAATGATGTGGTCGCCGCTTTTAAACAGCTCGAAAAGGGCCGTAATGGCGGCCATGCCGGAAGAAAAGGCCAGGGCGTCGGTCCCGCGCTCCAGATTGGCGAGGGTTTCTTCAAGGTGCTCCCGGGTCGGGTTTTGAATGCGCGAATAGTCGTAGCCGGTGCTCTGCCCGACGCCAGGGTGGGCAAAGGTGGCGTTTTGAAAAATAGGGACAGAAACGGCGCCGGTATCGTTGTGATAAACGTTAGAACCGTGAATACAGAGGGTATTAATGTTCATAGGGAAATCTGCTTTATAAATGATATAAGACATAGCGGGTAAATATGTTTTTATAATCATAGTATGAAAAGGCTGAAAAGTCAATGACTTTTTAAAACATATATGAAAAATATGAATTATTTTTTAAAAGCGCTTGACAGAAGTGGAATCCAGGCATATAATAAAAGCATAGTAATCATATATGAAAAACATAAAATAAAATAAAGTTAAACGGAGGAAAACAAAATGGCTAAAATTTATAAGAGTCTAACGGAATTAATCGGAAGAACCCCCCTTCTGGAGCTCAGCAATTATGAAAAGAAAAATGCGCTGGACGCCACAGTGCTGGCGAAGCTCGAATACTTTAATCCAGCGGGAAGCGTAAAGGACCGTATTGCAAAGGCGATGATTGATGACGCTGAAGCAAAGGGACTGCTGAAGGAAGGCTCCGTTATTATTGAACCGACAAGCGGCAATACCGGGATTGGCCTGGCAAGCGTCGCCGCTGCCAGAGGCTACCGTGTGATCCTGACAATGCCTGAAACCATGAGTGTGGAACGCAGAAAGCTCTTAAAAGCCTACGGGGCAGAGCTGGTGCTGACCGACGGCGCGGCTGGCATGAAGGGCGCTATGGCAAAGGCTGAAGCGCTGGCAAAGGAAACTCCCGGCGCCTTTATTCCGGGACAGTTTGTTAATCCTGCGAACCCGGCAGTCCACCGGGCGACAACCGGCCCTGAAATCTGGGAAGATACAGATGGAAAAGTGGATTATTTCGTAGCGGGCATCGGTACAGGCGGCACCATTACCGGGGTAGGTGAATACCTGAAATCTAAAAATCCGGATTTAAAGGTCATCGCTGTGGAACCAACGGGGTCCCCGGTGCTGTCAGAAGGAAAGGCCGGTCCGCATAAGATTCAGGGGATCGGTGCAGGCTTTGTACCGGATACACTGAACACAGGTGTCTATGATGAAATCATCCGGGTCGATAATGAGGACGCTTTTGCCACAGGGCGTGAGATAGCAAGGGAGGAAGGCCTGCTGGTCGGTATTTCTTCGAGTGCGGCCCTCTGGGCGGCGGCGCAGCTTGCAAAGCGTCCTGAAAATAAAGGAAAGAATATTGTTGTTCTGCTGCCGGATACGGGAGAACGTTACCTGTCAACCGCTCTGTTTGAAGAATAATCTGAAATAAAAAAACAGGTGTGTACCAAAAATGCGTACACACCTGTTTTTTAATGCCGTAATTCAATAACACGCTGGTTGCGGCTTCCGCGAAAGGGAAGGGTCAGATCGCGCTTTTCAAACTGGAACGGCCCGTCGATGAGCAGGTCCGTTTCCCGGAGCAGCGCGTCGATGCCTTTATCCTTCATGGCTTTCAGCTTTTCAAGCGTATAGCCTGTGTAGGTTACCACATCCAGCCCGTTGCTGTGGAGCTTCTGAGCCAGATCGGCCAGAGGTGCTGGCTGCAAAAAAGGTTCTCCGCCGCTGAAGGTAACGCCCTGGAGCAGCGGATTCTCCATTATTTGTGAGAACAGCATTTCTGTTTCCACAAAAGTGCCTCCTGTCCTCTGATGTGTCTGGGGATTATGGCAGCCAGGGCAGCGGTGCGGGCAGCCCTGGGTAAAAATAACGAAACGGAGCCCTGGACCGTCGACAATGGATTCCTGGATACAGTTATTGATTTGCAGAAATGCCATGCTTCACCCTCGCTTTCTCCTCGGCCCGCTTCGCGTTGTTCCAGCGGTCCGTGGTGCCTACCAGGTAGCCGGTGATACGGCGGATACGCTCAAAATCAGGGTTTCCGTCCCCCTCGTGCCGGTGGCAGTTTGGACATTCCTCGCCGATGATGCCGTTGTAGCCGCAAACCGGGTCGCGGTCCACGGGATGGTTGATGGAGCCATAGCCAATACCGGCTTCCTTCATGCAGCGGACAATTTTTTCAAAGGCCGAAAGGTTCGCGCTGGCGTTTCCGTCCAGCTCGACATAGCTGATGTGTCCGGCGTTGGTGTACTCATGATAGGGCGCCTCCAGCTGGATTTTCTGATAGGCCTGAATGGGATAATAGACCGGAACATGGAAGGAGTTGGTATAGAACTCCCGGTCGGTAACGCCGGGCACAGTCCCGAACTTTTCGCGGTCAATGGCGACAAAACGGCCGCTCAGTCCTTCAGCCGGTGTGGCGAGCAGGGTAAAGTTCAAGCCGGTCTTTTCGGATTCGCTGTCCATCATACGGCGCATATGTCCAATTATCTGAAGTCCGAGGGCCTGGCTCTCTGCGCTTTCGCCGTGGTGCATGCCAGTAAGGGCCTTGAGCGTCTCGGCGAGTCCGATGAAGCCGACGCTGAGGGTCCCGTGCTTTAAAACATCCTCGACCCGGTCGTCCCGGCCAAGGGTTTCCGAGTTGATCCAAACCCCCTGTCCCATCAGGAAGGGATAATTTCTGCCGCGCTTGGCGGCCTGTATTTTAAAGCGGTGCAGCAGCTGGGTCGTAACCAGAGCGAGGCGCTCATCCAGAAGCTTATAGAAGGTATCGAGGCTTCTCTCAGACTCCAGGGCAATCCTGGGTAAATTGATGGAGGTAAAGCTCAAGTTGCCCCGTCCGCAGGTGATTTCATTTTCAGGGTCGAAATGATTGCCCATAACCCGGGTACGGCAGCCCATGTAAGCCACCTCTGTATTATAATCGCCTTCTTTGTAATACTGCAGGTTAAATGGAGCATCCAAAAAGCTGAAGTTTGGGAAAAGACGCATGGAGGAGGTTTCGATGGCCAGCTTAAAAAGATCGTAATTGGGATCGGCCTCGTTATAGTTGACGCCCTCCTTTACCTTGAAAATCTGAACCGGAAAAATGGGGGTCTCTCCATTGCCCAGTCCGGACATTGTGGCTTTCAGCAGATTTCTGACCACCATACGTCCCTCGGCGGAGGTGTCGGTTCCGTAATTTACAGAGGAGAAGGGAACCTGTGCGCCGGCCCGGGAGTTCATGGTATTCAGATTATGAATAAAGGCCTCCATTGCCTGATAGGTGGCTTCCTCAGCCTCGCGCAGGGCGGTCTGACAGGCTAGCTTGTGTATTTTTTCAATGATCGGGGCATCAAAAGAAGACCCGGTAAAAAATGCGGCCAGCTCCCGGCCAAAGGCCTCCTGGGTATCCATGGTGACCGGAGCGCCGATTTTTTCAAAGGCAGAGGCGGCCATATCGGCAACGGCTTCGCGGTCGTGGCCAGAGCAGACGCTGAGGTCGTTAATCAGGGCCTTGCGGTACAGCTTGCTGAAGGTTTTGACAATGCCTGGCGCCATGGCGTAGTCGAAGTTTGGAATGCTCTGTCCGCCGTGCATTTCATTCTGGTTTGCCTGAATGGCAATGCAGGCCAGGGCAGAGTAGCTGCGGATGTCATTTGGCTCGCGCAGATAGCCGTGCCCCGTTGAGAAACCGTCCTTAAAGAGCTTGATCAGGTCAATCTGACAGCAGGTTTCTGTCAGCATATAGAAGTCTTTATCGTGAATATGAATATCACCGGAGGTGTGCGCATCCGCGATTTCCCGCGGGAGAATATAATGATCAATAAAATATTTTGACCCCTCAGAACCATATTTGAGCATGGTTCCCATTGCCGTATCCGAGTCGATATTGGCGTTTTCCCGTTTCAGGTCCGCGTCCTCAGCGTAGCGGAAGGTTAAATCCTTATAGATTTCCATCAAATCGCTCTCAGCCTGACGCGTTTTAGCGTGCTCGGCGCGGTACAGAATATAGGCCTTGGCGGTTTTGGCGTAATCAGCCTTGATCAGCGTCTCCTCCACAATATCCTGTATCTGCTCCACCGACGGGCGGCCCAAAGGCTCAGCCGCTGTGGTAACCACATTGGTCAGAAACTCAATGTGCTTTTCGGTCATGGATTCGCCGCTTACAGAGATGTTGGCCTTATAAATGGCATTGCTGATTTTATGAGGGTCGAAAGGCGCCACAGACCCGTTTCTTTTTATAATAGTGTCGATCATTACATCATTCCTCCGGATGCTTAGTTAGTGTAGGTTACATCAAAAATCATACTATATATTGTGTCCTCTGTCAATTTGTGGACAATATTTTGTGAAAATGATTAAAATGAGGGAATGAGGGGGCTGAGGCCTGTGGATAAAAAATGTGCACAAAAATTTTTAATGAATAAGCATAAAAGAGAACAAAATTTTACAGATGAAAAATGCTGTCAGACATAAAAAGCGGTACACGCCGTTTCAGCGTGTACCGCTACATTTTTGTTTTTAGCAAGCTTAAAACCGGGGCTCCGTGCCCGGGCTAATCGTTCTTTGTATCAGATGCTTCCTTCCTGACAAGCAGCATGGTAACCGCGCAGAGCAAGGTCAGGCAGAGAGCCGCTGCGGCGGGTAATCCGTCCTTTACGTTGTTCTTTATAATGCCGGTGTCAACATTTTCGGAGACAGGGGTGGTACCGTTCAGATAACTGGAAACCGTCTTTAAGGCGTTTCCCATTTCCTGGAGGTAAAGGGTTGATTCAGACTTCAGGCTTTCCATGGTGCCGGTTTTAACATTTTCACCCGGGCTTGAAACAATGGGGACTGCAGATTCTTTTTCGGCAGACACTTTTGGGGCCGATGTCGGCACTGCTGCCGCCTGATCACTGCTGTGTTCCACGTCACTCTGCGTAACGACGGGATTTCCGTTTTGATCAAGGGTGACCCGGATGGCGTTGGAATCGCCGGTGATACTGCCATTTTTGGCCTCAAGCTGGAAAACATAGCTGTGACCGGCTTCCAGTCCGGCAAGACTGTACTGGTTGGAGGCCGCTGTCGTCAGCTTTTCTGCCGGCCAGATTTCCCATGTGCCGCTGCTATCCCTTTCCACCCAAAGTGTTGGGGTGCCAAAGCTTTGGATTGGCTGGTGGAAACGGAGGAGCAGGCTGTAGCTCCCGGTGTCTTGACTTACGGGAGCATCGTAATAAATAAATGGCTTTTCGGGATCAATGACAACGAGCTGTTGGCTCTGGCCTTCCAGCAGAGCAGAAGCGCCGGCCGGGGTAAAGCTGCCGGGACAGAGCTCGTAGCCGAGCGAATAAATACCGGCCTTTGTGATATCGGCTGTGTCTGTGTTCCAGCAGACCGGCAGCAATGGAGTGTAACGAACATCGCCGCTGGCCTTGTTTGTGATTTTAAAGCCCATACGGTCAGGTAGACCGTTCAGAGCATTCAGCTCTGTGTAATAATACCCTGTGTTTTTGGGGACAATGTTGGTATCTGCCACGACTGCACTTTCTATCTCCGGGGAGGCCACGCTTGTGTTCAAAAACACCTCAGGGGCGTCGGCGGCAGTGGCTCCGGTTCCTTCGGCAGTAATCTCACTGAAAAAGGCATCCAGAGTGCCGTTTGTATGAATGGCGGTACTGCAGCTGCCAGTGGCCTTAACGACAGTTGTGTCAAGGCTCAGATCGGCTGAGTCCGAAGCGCTGATGCCAGAGGCGTTGGCGCCGGCCGCTTCAATTCTTGAAGCTTCGGCCGACAGGCTGCTGTTTCCGGTGATTTTGACCGCCGCGCTGTTTTCCGCGGCAGCGGACAGGGCAGTGTGGCTGAGCTGAAGGCCCGCGCCGTTTTCGAGCGAGATCAAAGTGTGCTGCCCGTTGATCGTTATATTTTTAAAAGACCAGTCGTTTTGGATATAGAGCGTATTCCCGCCGAGTTCCAGGGTAATGTTGCTGTCGGGCTCAAAGCCTCCGATGCTGCTGTCTGTTCCGAGAATAATATCCTTTGTAACGTGGATTGTGCCTCCGGTTTCGTTAAGCGCACTGACTGCGGAGGTTAGGGTTTCGGCGCTGTCGGCCGTATTTTCAGGTGCCTGGGCCCCTACCGGTACAGCGGTAAAGAGCAGGCACAATAATATCAATAATAAGGTTTTCTGGGTCTTCATAAGCCCTCCTTGTGCATTCGAATATTGTCAAATTGCCAATCGGATCTATTATACCACAAAATTGCCCGGGAGTGAACAACTTATCCATGAAAAGCACCTTGTTTGTTGAGAAATGCACAAAAAAGGCATCCGGAAGGACGCCTTTTTCGTATATTGATATTAGAGAGGCAGATAATGAGCTATTGTTCAACGATAACGGCAATTCCGTTTGGAATAACGGTAAAGCTGGCGTTTTCGCCCTTGATTTCCTTTGCCATTTTGACGGCGGTATCGAGATCCGGCGCGTAGGTCATTTTCATTTCGGTTACAATCTCCTTCATTTCCGGCCGTGTGACATACAGAACCGTGTGTTTGGAGAGAATACGCGCGAGAATCTGGTATTCCCACTGGTCGGGCTGAGTCTGGTCCTGCGGAATGGTCATGATGTTTTCAAAGAGCGCTCTGGCGGATTCGCAGTCCCGCATGGCGTGGTAAAAGCCATCGCCGCCCGTACCGTCCAGGCATTCGGCGCAGAGAATGATAACGCCGTCCTCCCCGGCGGAGGCTTCGGCAGCGGTCATGCTTTTGACACACTGGTACATATTTTGATCCAGGGGTGCTCCGCCGTTGCCTGTGATGACAACATCCGCCGGAACAGCTTTGACGCGGCAGTATTGTTTTAAGAATTCGCACCCTGCCTCATGGGCGATAAAGGGATCGCCCGCAAAGGCCATGACAACGCGTTTGTCCTCGTCAATAATCACATTGACGATATACTGGAGGCCTGCCTGCTCTGCGGCGGACTTCATATCGGTATGAATCGGATTATTCTCCAAAATTCCGGTGCGCGCATAGGGGCTCGCGATGAACTGGCTGCAGTGATTGCCCAGGACTGTCACGCGGTCAGAAACGCCGGGCAGCACGCTCTTACGGCCGCCTGAAAAGCCCGCGAAGAAGTGCGGCTCAATGAAGCCTTCTGAGACAAGCAGGTCCGCTTCTGCGGCAAGCCGGTTGATGATCAGGTCCGCTCCGGAGGGGAGAACACCGATTTTAACATTTTCTTCGGCGTTGGAAGAATCATGCACTACGATTTTTTCCTCATCGACAGTTTTCTGTCCCAGCTTTGAAACCAGCTCTTCCTTTGTTGTGCCGCGGTGAAAGCCTGTGGCGACCAGCAGTGTGATATCAATGTCCGGGTTGCCCTCACGCATCTCTTCAAGCATAAATGGAATAATATGTCTGCTTGGGACAGGCCTTGTATGGTCGCTGATAATGATAACCGCTGTTTTTTTATCCTTTGCCAGCGCCTTCAGGGAAGCGCTGCCCAAATGCTTTGCCATTGCGGCCTTAACAATCGCGTCCTCAGTTTGATCGCTCTGCAGGTCGCTGATATTGGAATTTAGTACGCCGGCGACCTGCTGGTCGGGGAGCTCCAGGGTTAACTCTGTATTGCCATAGGGAATTTTTGAAATCATAGTGATCCTCCAGTTTAAATGATTTAGCATGATGTAAGTATAAATTCGGTCAAAATTATTGGTAAGTGGTCTTACCAGTTATGAGCTTATTGTAGTACGCTTTCCAGAAAAAGTCAAGGATAAAAAAACCGTTTTCAAAAAGAATTTAAAAAAACACTGCGCATCATGGTGCGATCGTATGATCTTGAAAAGAAAAAAGCTCCGCGGCTGCGGAGCTTTCTGAGCATTTTTATTGAAGTTCGGCATCATAGAAATGGTAACGGTAGATGCTGGTAACCTCGAAGTTTTTAACATTGTCGCCTAACAGGTAAAACATGGTGTCATTGTACAGTGGAATTGCGCCATAGTCCTTATGTGTCAGAATTTCGTCAGCTTTTTCATACAGTTCCTGGCGTTTGCTTTCGTCCTTTGTCTGACGTGCCTGGTTGATGAGGTCGTTGAATTCTGCATTGTTGTACTTGTTGGATACCTGCTGGGTGGTGGTGGCAGACATACGCTGGTAAATCATGCCGTCCGGGTCAACATAGTCGGTATACCAGTTGCTGACTGTCAGGTTCAGGGAGCCGCTCTTGTTCATGTCGTTGTAGCCAGCATGGTCAACCTGAGACAGCTCGATGTTGATCCCGGCCTCCTTGGCCTGATCCTGAATGGCAGTGGCTACCTTGATCAGTGTCTGATAATTGGTTGAGCCAACAACAGGAATGGTGATGCCGTCCGGATAACCGGCTTCTGCCAGTAATTGTTTTGCTTTTTCCGGATTATGTTCATATTCTGGAAGGGAATCGTTGTATCCGAGCAGTCCCTTAGGAATAAAGCTCTTGGCCGGGGTAGCGGCGCCGGATAACAGTTCGTTGCACAGGGCTTCACGGTCTACCGCGTAGGACAGTGCTTCCTTCACTTTCGGGTCGGTAAGCATTTCGTTGTTCGGGCTTAAGTAGACAAGGCCGATCGGGTTGAAGCTGTGCATTTTGTCTTTGACAGCGTCGTTGCTTGTGACGGTTTCGTATTGTCCGGTATCCAGCATGACGAAATCGCAGTTGCCTTTCTGGAATTCCATAACCTGAGTGTTCAGGTCGTTTACGAACTTAAAGCTGATACCATCGAGCTTTGTTTTATCGCCGTGATATTCGTCGAAGCGTGCCATTTCAATGCCCTGGCCTGCTGTGTAGGAGGTCATCTTGAATGGGCCGGTTCCGTAGAGCACCGTACGTCCCCAGTCTCCGCCGGCTTCTTCGCAGGCTTTTTCCGGGAAGATAACAGCGTACGGAGCAGATAAGGCTGCTTCAAAAGGTGCGTAGGGCTGCTGAAGAACGATGTCGAAATGGGTGTCGTCCTTGATTTTAAAGCCTTCCAGTGAGTCGGCGGTGCCGTCTTCAAGGGCTTTAAAGCCAACAACCTGATCGAACAGTGAGCCCATGAGGCCCTGTGTAATCAGGCGTTCATAGGAATACTTGACATCAGAAGCTTTCAGAGTTTCGCCGTTGTGGAATTTAACGCCGTCTTTGAGCTCAAAGCTGTAAGTCAGGCCATCGTCGGAAACGGTCGGCATCTGCTTGAGCAGCTGTGGGTCCAGTGTCGTATCGTTGTTCAGGCCGATCAGTGTCTCACAGGCCTGGTCGGATACCATGATCAGGTAAGCCTGAGTACCCATGTTGGTGTCGATCGGAACATTGGGGTCCTGCATGACAACACGCAGGGTATTGCCGCTATCGCTGCTGCTTGAAGCACCTTTGTCGCCGCATCCCGCTACGGTAAAGACAAGCGCTAAAACCAACAGTAAGGCAGCCAGTTTTTTCATACTTTTCATATTCTCTCTCCTCTATAAAATATTGAAAACTGTTTACAGAAGGTGAAAATGCTCAATTCACGCCCTGTATGATAACGATTTTACCATAAAATCTGCTCTTTGTCGAGGGATTGAATCAGGGGATGCGTTTGTATATTTCATTCATTGAGCGCATCCAGGAGGTATCAATGGTATCCAGAGCATCGTGGGTAATGCGGAAACTCCAGTTGCCGTCGGCGCAGCCCGGGCAGTTCATTTTCGTGTCCCCGCCAAAACCACAGAGGTCCTGAATCGGCAGAACCGCGAGGCTGGCGCAGCTTTGCCACAGGCAGCGGATAAAGTGGCGGCAGGACGGGCTTTGAGGACCGCCTTCCTGCCATTCGCTGCCGCTGCAGGCGTAATTGACGTATTTTAAAGCATAGTCGCGTTTATAAGGGGGGAGCTCCCACAGGAAGCCGAGCAGGGTGTTATTGTCGTGGGTACCGGTATAGGCAATGCTGTTTTCCACATAATTATGCGGCAAATGATGGTTATTACCGTCTTCAATAAAGCCAAACTGCAATATACGCATACCGGGAAAACCGGTTTTCTCAAGAAGATTCATGACGCCCTCGTCCATGACGCCGAGGTCTTCGGCAATGATGCGCGGCTCCTTAAAATCGAAGGCATTAAAAACCGCGTTGAAGAAATCCATGCCCGGACCGTCAAGCCACCTGCCGTTACGCGCGGTTTTGGCGGTGCCTGCGACCGCCCAATAGGCAGAGAAAGCTCTGAAATGGTCGATCCTGACAGCGTCGTAGATTTCGAGGGAGCGGCCGATGCGGTCGATCCACCATTTGTAAGCAGAGGTCTTCATGGCCGGCCAGTTATAGAGGGGATTGCCCCACAGCTGGCCGTCGCAGCAGAAATAATCGGGCGGGACTCCGGCAACATGGTTTGGGCGGCCCTCGGAATCGAGATCAAAGAGATCCCGGTGTGCCCAGACATCTGAGCTTTCCAGAGAGACGTAGATGGGCATATCGCCGATGATCTGGATGCCGTGGTCGTTGGCGCAGCACTTTACAGCATTCCACTGTTTCGTGAATTCGTACTGCAGGAACTCATGAAACAGGATTTCTTCAGCGTAAGCTTCCCGGGCTTCGTTCAGAGCCTCGGTGTGGTGGTCCCGGAGCCCCACATCCTCCCATTGGTACCAGTCCTGCCCGTCAAACCGTTCTTTCAGAGTCATATAGAGCGCGTAATCGGGAAGCCAGTGGCGTTCCTCATCCTCGAAAGCCCTGATGTCAGCTCTTATCTGATCATCAATGCGGCTGTAAGCCTTCCGAAAAAGACCGGGACGGGTTTCATCAAGCCATTCGTAGGCAGCGCTGTAGGGCTGGCTGTATTCGCTGGCATTCAGCTCGTCCTGGGTCAGCAGCCCCTGTTCCGCCAGGATTTCGGGATCGATAAAAAAGGGATTGCCCGCAAAGGCAGAGGGGCTTTTATAGGGCGAATGGCATTTGTCTACCGGGCCAAGAGGAAGGGTCTGCCAGTAGGTAAAGCCCATTTTATTTAAAAGATTGATGAAAGAGCAGGCCTCTTTGCCAAAGGTCCCGATACCGTACTTACCGGGAAGGGACGAAATATGCATTAAAATACCGCTTGATCGTTTAAAGGTCATGATAAATCCTCTCATTTTAAATAATATAAGTATTTGAGACTTTAATAGTTTATCATACCAGTCAATACTTGTAAATGTTTGCACGATGATTTTTTGGATGGGCAAAAGAAATCATAAAACCATTATTTTTACATAAATAAAAATGATTTAAAAAGTGAAATTAAATACTTAAATGCCTTGACAATGGCTTAATATCATTATATACTGTATGTATAGACAGGGTTGTTTTGTTATAAAGATATAATTATTTTTAATTATGTAAAAATAATTTGCTTACTTAATAAAATGTACCATACTGATTATTTTGAAATTCAAGTAAAAAATGGAGGCTTAAAATGAAATTTTTCCTGGATACTGCTAATGTAGAAGATATTAAAAATGCAAATGATATGGGTGTTATCTGCGGTGTTACAACCAATCCTTCCCTGATTGCCAAAGAAGGCCGTGATTTCAATGAAGTTATCGCAGAAATTGCTTCAATTGTGGACGGACCCATCAGCGGCGAGGTTAAGGCAACCACCACAGACGCTGAGACAATGATCGCTGAAGGCCGGGAAATTGCTAAAATTCATAAAAATATGGTTGTCAAAATTCCGATGACAGCAGAAGGCCTGAAGGCTACTAAGGCATTGTCCGCCGAAGGAATCAAGGTTAATGTCACATTGATCTTTACCGCCGCGCAGGCATTGCTGGCAGCGAGAGCCGGCGCCGCTTATGTTTCCCCCTTCCTGGGCCGTCTGGATGACATCTCCACACCGGGCGTGGATCTGATTGAAACCATCGCGGAAATTTTTGATATTCAGGGAATTGACGCGGAAATCATCTCTGCCAGCGTCCGCAACCCAATCCATGTGATCGACTGTGCGAGAGCCGGCGCGGATATTGCGACCGTGCCCTTTAGCGTTATCATGCAGATGACCAAGCATCCTTTAACGGATCAGGGAATTGAAAAATTCCAGGCAGACTATCGAGCTGCTTTCGGAGAATAAATTACGACCCCATTTTAAATTTTAATATTAACCTCATATTAAGAAAAACCCGGCTGAGCATTCAGCCGGGTTTTTCTTAATATACGTTATTTCCGGTTATTCGCTGGAGCCGGAGGTGCCGGATTCCAGAATCGAAACAATGGAGTAAAGCGTAAAGCAGACGGCGCCGAGGCCGATCATGACGCGGGCCGGAACAAAGAAGGCCGAGTTGAAGAGCTCTGCCTCAAAGAGGAAGGCCGCAGTAAAGAGACAGAAGAGCGTGGTGATGATCGGGATCAGCGGAATACGCTTGGCCAGCGAGAAGGTCTGACGCCAGACAGAGGCGAGGAGAATGACCTTGCTGGAGATGCTGTAGCAGATAAACCCAAGACCGATCAGAACCCAGCCCGGAGCGATCCATGCCGGCGTTTTTTGAACCAGCAGAATGCCAATGCCCAGAATAACGTTGATGGAGCCCAGAATTAAAACAAAAATTGTCCATTTCCAACGCTCTTTGTCGGTGAAGGTATTCTGTATCTGACGGACTACCGAAGCGACCAGCGCGATCAGGCTGGCGCAGACAAGGGAGGTGCCAAAGAGAACATGGCCGGCGACAAAGTATTCAGAGTTCAAACCAGCCGAAATCAGCACGATGCTGCGGATCAGTCCTACGAGGGCGCAGAATGCCGGAATGGCAATGAGGATTTTCGCTGCGTTTTCACTGAAAGCGCCCTGAGGCTTGTCGCCGGGCTGCAGCTTGTTTGAGTTGGCCGGGATAAAAAGAAAACGGGTAGAGGAGGTGGCCACAGTGGTGACGCAGCACGCGATCAGGCCAACGCCGAAGATAATGTTGCCAGAAACAAAGTAAGCAGTGTTAATGGTATGAAGATTCCAGTAATAGATTCCCATGCCGACCGTAAACAGGCTGACAGTATAACCGAGAATGGGTAAAAACCATTTAAAAAAGTTATTGTACCGGTTGATGAGCTGGCGGATAATAGTAGCGGCTGTGCAGTACAGCGCGATACAGATGGCAGTCAGTGAGATCAGCACATGGCCGGCCACCAGATAGCTGGAACCCAGAGCGGTTCCGAGGGTAGTGACATAGATGCCGTAGCTAAAACAGATTGCCCCCATTAAAAGGGGAATGAGCCTGAAAAAGATACTCATAAAATAATTCATAATAAAAACCTCCAAAGGATAAAGTTGAATGCCGGTAACTTATATACCCTTTAGAGGAGCTGAGTATCTTTTTTTATCAAAAACCTTAAGGTGCTAGCAGCGGTCAAAAAAACGGATGAGATCATCGACGAAATAGGCGATAAAAACAGGGTGGTAGGCCTCGATTTCCTGAGCGTTTTTAAAGCCAAAGCCGTACTCAACGCCGATAAAATCCACCTCGCTCTGGGCGGCGCCGATGGCGTCATAGGCGCTGTCGCCGATGAGAACCGCGTTTTCTGGCTGGATTTGGAGATCTTCGAGTACCAGGTTGATGATATCAGACTTGGTCAGGGACTCTGCCATGTCAATGCCTCTGACGGAATCAAAGCAGTTTAGCATCCCGGCGGCCGCCAGCGTCGCCTCTGTAATATCCTGGCGCTTGAGGGTGGCAACGCCCAGCTTATGACCGGACTCCTTCAGCATTGCGAGCAGGTCAGCCATGCCGTCGTAGGGCCGCGCTTCCCTTACGCCCTGTTCGCTCTGGTATTTACGGTGGTGGACAACAGCCTTCTTGGCGGTGTCATCGTCGATGTCATAGTGCTTTTTATAGGAGAAGAGGGTCGGCGGGCCGACATACTCGGGAAGGACCGCGTCATCGACCGGTGTAAAATGCATGATCTTCTCAGTGGCGCGGACAGCGTTGTAAATACCTTGGGAGGTATCGAGCAGCGTGCCGTCCAAATCGAAAATAATCGCAGCGTAATCTTTCATAAATGAACTCCTTATCTTATGGGATGCTTAATTATACCATAGTAAAAAGAAAGGGCGCAATGACAATAAAAGACCGTTACACCTGAGTGCAGCGGCCTGTGACGTTTTCAGATTTTAAAAATTAACCCTGCCGGGTATTGTTTAAATGGTTTGTATGTTATAATTGTTAAAGTCTACGGAATCATAGCTCTGTCTTAAAAGGGCCTTGGCTTCCCGGATGATTTCTTTTTCAGAGAGCGGCAGGCGGATATCCCGGATTTCAATGATATCAAGCGGATCATCCTTGACTGTCTTGGTTAAGGTGTAGCCGCCGTATATTTTAGGAATGATCTTAACTTCGAAGCTGCCGTTTGACAAAATGGTGTTCTGACCATCGATTATAACTGTTTCAAACATAGGAACACATCCTTTCGTGTATAAGTAACTGCATTATTTATAGATAGATTATACCAAATGGTATGAAAAATAAAAGTATTTCTTGGCAAAAAGTAGAAAAATCTTAAAAAAATTCAGGAATAGACATGTACGATCGCAATAAACTAAAAGACATCCCGCAAAATCCCGGTGTTTACCTGATGAAGAACGCCGCGGGTGATATTATATATGTCGGAAAGGCCATCAATCTGAGGAACCGCCTCCGGCAGTATTTCCAAAATTCCAAAAACCTGACGCCCAAAACCGTCACGCTGGTATCCCATATCTGTGATATTGAGACCATTGTGGTGGACAGCGAGCTGGAAGCCCTGATTCTGGAGTGCAACCTGATCAAGGAGCACCGGCCCAAATACAATATCCTGTTAAAGGATGATAAAAGCTATCCCTACGTCAAGGTTACGCTGGAGGATGAGTACCCCAAGGTCATTATGACCAGGGAGCACAAAAAGGACGGCGGCAAATATTTCGGCCCCTTTACCAGCAGCTTTGCGGTAAAGAAAACCATTGAGGCCATCGGGAAGCTGTACCCCCTGCGGCGCTGCAACCGAAAGGTGGCCTTTGGGGAAAAGAGCGGACGGCCCTGCCTCAACTATTATATCGGCCAATGCTGCGCCCCCTGTCAGGGCAATGTGCCAAAGGAAGAATACATGGCCTATATCAGCGATATCCTCTCCATTCTCAACGGAAAGGATAAGGAGCTGGTCTCGACCCTTGAGGAAAAAATGAACGAGGCCTCCCAGAATATGGATTACGAGCTGGCCGCGAAGCTGAGAGATCAGATTTACGGTATTCAGCATATTGTGGAAAAACAGAAAATTATCGTCAGCAACCAGCAGGATCAGGATATTATCGCTTTTGCGAAGGACGATGATCTGGCCTGTGTCCAGGTCTTTAACGTCCGCGACGGTAAAATGCTGGGCAGGGATCACACCTTTCTCGAGGGTGTGGAGGAATCCACTCCGGAGGATATTATGACAACCTTTGTCAAGCAGTACTACTCCTCAAAGCCCTTTATTCCCAGGGAAATTATTCTGGGCGCGCCTCTGCTTAAGGATGAGGAGGACACCATTGCCCAGTGGCTGGCCGAGCTGCGCGGCGCAAAGGTAATCCTGACCAAGCCCCAAAAGGGACAGAAGTCAAAAATGACGCGGATGGTAGAAGAAAATGCGGAGCTCACCCTCAAGCAGTATGAGCTTGAAAAACGCCAGAAGGAAGAAAAGAAAAAGAGCCGGCTGGACGCTTTCAAGGATCTGCTCAGAATGGACCATACACCCGAAAAAATCGAGGCCTATGATATTTCAAATATCAGCGGCACCGACAATGTGGGCGGTATGGTGGTATTCCAGGGGGGCAGGCCCGACAAAAAAGCCTACCGGCGGTTTAAAATAAAATCAGTGGACGGACAGAATGACTACGCTAGTATGCAGGAAATGATTTTCCGGCGCATTGAGCGGGGGATCAAGGAGCAGAAGGAGGGGAAAGACCCTAAGAAAAGCAGCTTTCTGCCCTTCCCGGATGTGTTCTGTATCGACGGCGGAAAGACCCATGTCGACGCGGTCCGGAGCATTTTACAGATGTACCCGGACGTTCATATCGAGGTCTGCGGCATGGTAAAGGACGACCACCACAGAATTCGGGGAATCATCTACAAGGATGAGGAATATCCGCTGAAGAAATCCACACCGCTGTGCACCTTTCTGAGCGATATATCGGAGGAGGTTCACCGCTACGCTCTGGGGTATCACCAGACACTGCGTAAAAAGGGAATGCTGGAATCCCGGCTGGAGGAAATTCCGGGTATTGGAAAGAAGCGCCGGGAGCTGCTGATGCGGCATTACGGCAGCCTTAATAATTTGAAGAAAACAACATTGGAGGAGCTTAAAACACTGCCGGGGATGAGCGATAAAACAGCCCAGGCGGTTTTTGACTATTTCAATGATGAAAAGCATAAAACAAAATCTGAAGAAAAGAGAGAGAATAAATGAACGAAGAATCTTTAGGATGTATGAATCTTGGGGAATTTTGTAAGGATCTGAATCTTGAGGAAATTTACAGCCCGGTCGACGAGTTTGACCTTTACGACAGCGGGCTGAACCGGCCAGGGCTTCAGCTTCACGGCTACTATGAATATTTTGACGCCAAGCGT
Organism: Eubacterium sp. 1001713B170207_170306_E7; assembly: GCF_015547515.1. NCBI lineage: Bacteria > Bacillati > Bacillota > Clostridia > Eubacteriales > Eubacteriaceae > Eubacterium > Eubacterium sp. 1001713B170207_170306_E7. The sequence goes on along the minus strand of NZ_JADMVE010000004.1, from coordinate 246,850 downwards.
ATCCAGATTATCGGGAAGGTTGAGACCTCCTACCTGCTGAGCCTTGACCCCAAGTTGCGGGAAAAACGCATCGACGACTTTTTTTCCTATGATTTTCCATGTGTGATTATCTGCTGGGATCTGCCGGAGGCCGAGATTTTTGAGGCGGCCGCTAAAAAGCACGGGCGTATTCTGCTCAGAAGCAAGGAAAAAACCTCTATTTTCTTTTACCATTTAATTGACTATATTGACCGCAAAACTGCGCCGATGATCAGTATGCACGGTGTTCTGGTGGAGGTCCACGGTGTGGGCGTTCTGATCACAGGGCCCAGCGGTATCGGCAAAAGCGAGACAGCCCTTGAGCTTGTGAAGCGGGGCAGCACCCTGATCGCCGACGACGTGGTGGAGGTCAGCAACCATCAGGACCGTGTGCTGAGCGGCACAGCGCCTGAAATGCTGCGGTATTATATGGAGGTTCGGGGCATTGGCATTATTGATGTGAGAACCCTGTACGGCGCAAAGGCGGTTAAGCAGGCGGTAGAGGTGGACATGGTCATCAGGCTTGAAAACTGGGACGAAACCTCTCCCTACGACCGCCTTGGCCTGGATGAAGAAACCCAGGATATCCTCGGGATCGAGGTGCCGCTGGTAACCATCCCGGTTTCGGGAGGCCGAAACCTGGCCGTAATCATTGAAACCGCTGCGATCAACAACCGTATGAAGGCTCTGGGATTCCGTTCGGCCCAGATTTTCTGCGACAAGGTCGCGAAGCACAATGAAGAGGTTGCGGAAGCGCGTAAAAAACAGGAAGAAAAAGAAAAGCAGAAAGCGCTTAAGGAGGAACAGAAGTGAGAAAATACGTACTCGACGGACATACACATACACTGGCCTGCGGCCATGCCTACTGCACATTGATGGAACTGGTTGAAGCAGCGTCGAGAAGAGGGCTTGAAATGTTCTGCCTGACAGAGCACGGGCCAGAGATTCCCGGATCCCCCGGCGAAATGTTTTTTGCCAACTACCGGGTCATTCCGCCGGTGATCAATAACGTGAAGGTGCTGAAGGGAATGGAATCCAATATTATGGACAAGGACGGCACCATTGATGTGTCTGAGCGAATTGCGGGGCGTCTCGAGATTGTCTCCGCATCTCTGCATGAGCCCTGTATCGCGCCGGGCTCAAAGGCAGACAACACCTCGGCGGTTCTCGGCGCCATTAACAATCCGCTGGTGGATTTTATCTGCCATCTTGGCAATCCGAGCTATGAGCTTGACTATGAGGCGATTCTGCAGGAGGCGAAGCGGAAGGATACCCTCATTGAGATCAATAACGGCTCATTTTTTATCCGGCACGGTTCCAAGCCAAACTGTGTGGCCATCGCCAAGCGCTGCAAGGAGCTGGATATTCCGGTTATCCTGGGAACCGACACCCATTTCTGTACCGACATTGGTTATTTTCCCTATGCAGACAAGGCGTTGGACGAGGCGGATTTCCCGGACGAGCTGATCATTAATCTGGATACGAAGCGCCTGACCGATTACCTCGAGGCCAAGGGGCGCAGGCTTTTTGCTGATCCCAGAAAAGATGCAGAAGATTTATTTTAACAAAACACTGTTTTTATGTTACAATAATAAATTGAGAATATAAAGAGAATCTGCCGCTGCCCGCAAAACGGATACCTTGTATCATAAAACTGCGGGCAGCGTTGACAGTTGCAGTGGTAAATTAAAATAATGCAGAGAGGAAAGCAATGAGTATAAAAATATTAACCGATTCGGCCTGCGACATGCCGGTGGAAACGCTGGAGAAATATGATGTTGAGCTGATGCCCTTATACGTCGTTGAGGGTGAAAAAACCTACCTGGACGGGATCGAGATCACGCCCGAGGTGCTCTACGGCAAAATGCGCCGCGGCGTCCATTACAAGACCTCGCAGATTCCCTATGCGGATTTTGTGAAACGGTTCACCGAGCTGGCGGAGGCGTCCGAGCCCTTTATCTACCTCAGCTTTTCAAGCGGCCTGTCCGGTACCTACCAGGCGGCGATGCTGGCAAAGCGGGATGTGCTGGAAAAGTATCCGGACGCGGATATCGAGGTGCTTGACACCAAGGCGGTAACGGGAGGCCTCGGCCTGATTGTGCGTGAGGTAGCCGAAGCGGCACAGAACGGGGCCAGTATGGAAGAGCTGGTAAAGCTGAGCCGCTATTATGCGGCGCATATCCGTCATGTTTTCACAGTGACCGATCTGGAGTACCTGTACCGCGGCGGACGCCTGAACAAGGGAACCGCCATTGTCGGAAACATGCTCAAGATCAGCCCCCTGCTGGACGTTGACGAAAATGGTGAGCTGCGACAGCTTGACAAGGCGCGGGGCGAGAAAAAGCTTCTGAAAAAAATGGTGGAATACATCGGAGAAAAGGGCGACAAGCTGGACGAACAGACCATCTACATCACCCACGCGGATAATATGCCTCTGGTTGAAAGCTTTGTGAAGCTTGCCAGCAGGCAGTTCAAGACCGACAATTTTAAAATTATGCCGCTGGCGCCCATTATCGGTACCCACTCGGGCCCGGGAACACTGGCCGTATTTTTCTTCGATGAAGTGAAATAAGCGTAATAGAGGAGAAACAGAAAAATAGCATGTTAGAAAAGTTAGATTTTTTATCAAGTAAATATCAGGAGCTCAATGAAAAAATAGCAGACCCTGATATTATCGCCGATCAGGCACAGTGGCAGAAGCTCATGAAGGAGCATGCCCATATCGAACCGATTATCAACCGTTATAATGAATATAAAAAAGCCCTTGAGGGCATTGAGGAAAGCAAGGAAATGCTGTCCGACAAAAGCATTGACAAGGACTTTGAAGAAATGTGCAAGGCTGAGCTGGACGAGCTGACCGAAAAGAAGGCCGCCCTCGAGGACGAGCTGAAGGTTCTGCTGCTGCCAAAGGACCCCAACGATGACAAAAACGTTATTGTTGAGATCCGCGCAGGCGCGGGCGGAAGCGAAGCCGCCCTGTTTGCCGGAGACCTTTTCAGAATGTTTACCCGCTACGCGGAACGCCAGGGCTGGAAATCAGAGATTATGAACTCCAATATCCCGGATATCGGCGGGATTAAGGAAATCACCTTTTCCATCGAAGGCCGCGGGGCTTACAGCCGTCTGAAATACGAAAGCGGGGTTCACCGCGTCCAGCGTATTCCGAGTACGGAGTCCGGCGGGCGTATCCATACCTCCACCGCCACAGTCGCTGTGCTGCCGGAAGCTGAGGATGTCGAGATCGACATCAATCCCAATGACCTGAGAATCGACGTTTACCGTTCCTCCGGAAACGGCGGACAGTGTGTAAACACCACCGACTCCGCGGTTCGTATTACCCACGAGCCCACAGGGATGGTCGTTACCTGTCAGGATGAAAAATCCCAGCTGAAAAATAAAGAAAAGGCCATGAAGGTTCTGAAGGCCCGCCTTTTTGAAATTGAGATGCAGAAGCAGCAGAGCGAAATTGCCGAAAACCGTAAAAGCCAGGTGGGCACCGGTGACCGAAGTGAGCGTATCCGTACCTATAACTTCCCGCAGGGCCGTGTGACCGACCACCGTATCGGTATGACGGTTTACCAGCTGGAGGTTTTTCTCGATGGTGAAATTGACGAGATGGTCGATGCCCTGATTACCAGTGACCAGGCAGAAAAGCTGAAGCAGCAGGGTGAATAAAGGCAGCGGAACAGAGGCGCTGCGGTAAATGGCTCCGTCTCTCAGATTTTGGCATTTAAAGGCATCTCTTATGTGATGCCTTTTTTAATTACAGGAGGAAAAATGAACACAGTAACAGACCGGTTTTTAAAATATGTCCAGGTGGATACAGAGTCCGTGCCGGACGCGGACAGCTTTCCAAGCAGCGAAAAACAGAAGAATCTGGCAGCGGTGCTGGTGGAGGAGCTGAAGGAAATGGGCGTAGAGGACGCGCGCATGGACCGCTATGGCTATGTTTACGCAGCCATTCCAGCTACAACGGACCAGGAGCTGCCCGCCATCGGGCTGATCGCACATATGGACACCTCCAGCGCAGTGAGCGGGAAAAATGTCAGGCCCAGAATTGTCGAGAATTATGACGGAGGCGATATTTTACTGAATGAAGCGCAAAATATCGTCCTTAAGACAGAGGATTATCCGGAAATCCTGAGCTACAAGGGCCAGGATATTATCGTGACAGACGGCACCACCCTTCTGGGCGCAGACGATAAGGCGGGGGTGGCTGAGATCATGACGCTCTGCGACTACCTCGTGCACCACACAGTGCCCCACGGGGCCATAAAAATTGCCTTTACGCCGGACGAGGAGGTCGGCCGGGGCGTTGATTACTTTGATGTGGAGGGCTTTGGCGCAGACTTTGCGTACACCGTGGACGGCGGCGAGCTGGGTGAGCTGGAATATGAGAACTTTAACGCGGCCAGTTTGCGGTTGACAGTTAACGGGGTCAGCACCCATCCCGGAAGCGCTAAAAACAAAATGAAAAACGCACTGCTCATGGGAATGGAATTTCAGAAAATGCTGCCAGCCTGTGAGACACCTGAGCACACAGAGGGCTATGAGGGTTTTTATCACCTGGACCAGTTTGAGGGAAGTGTGGAAAAGGCTGAGATGACCTATATTATCCGTGACCACGACCGGCAAAAATTTGAGAAGCGCAAGGAACGGGCTGTGAAAATCTGTGATTATCTCAATGAACTGTATGGCGTGGGAAGCTTTGAGTACCTTCTTTCCGACTCCTATTATAACATGAAGGAAAAAATTGAACCCCATATCCATTTGGTTCATAATGTTGAGAAAGCCATGGAGGATGTGGGTATAAAACCTAAAGTGACGGCCATCAGAGGCGGCACCGACGGCGCGCGTCTCTCCTATATGGGACTGCCGTGCCCGAATATCTGCACAGGCGGACACAATTTTCACGGGCGTTTTGAGTACATTCCGGTACAGTCCATGGAAAAAGTGGTCGCACTTTTGAAACGTCTGGTGGAAATTTACAGTTAGGAAACCCAAAATAAAATTGCGAAAAGGAGCGGTGGCGATGTTAGAAAATGATCGTATATGGATTACCGGAGCAGAGGGGCAGCTGGGCCATACCCTTTACAGAACCCTTGAGGATGAGGCCAGAGATATTCTGACAACGGACAGGGATGTGGATATTACAGACCTGGACGCAGTGATGCAGTACGCAGACATAAACCGTCCGGATGTGGTCATTAACTGCGCAGCGATGACCGATGTCAGAGCCTGTGAGGATGAGCCGGTTCAGGCGTACAAGGCCAACGCCCTTGGCGCGCGGAACCTGAGCATTGCGTCGCGGAAAATCGGGGCAAAGATTATACAGATATCCACTGACGATGTCTTTGGAGGGATGGGCCAGCGCACCTATACGGAGTTCGACACACCAAAGCCGGTAACGGTATATGGCAAGTCCAAGCTGGCGGGCGAAAGCTTTGTGCGGGAGCTGAACCCCCGCCATCTGGTGATCAGGAGCTCGTGGATCTATGGACGAACCGGCAATAATTTTGTGTTCTGGGTTCTGGAGATGGCCAGAAAGGGTGAGCCCTTCCAGGTTCCGAACGATCAGGTAAGCTCGCCGACGAGTGCGGCAGAGCTGGCAAAATTTATTGTCCGCCTGCTTTCATCAAGGGAGTACGGCGTCTTCCACGCTGCCTGCGAGGGCGTGTGCAGCCGGTTTTATTTTGCCAAGGAAATCCTGCGCCTGGCGGGTATGGAGGATGTGCCGATCGACGCAACCGTCTCAAAAATGACCAGCCAGTTTTTTCCATATCCCAGCTATACTGTGCTGGAAAATATGATGATGTACATGACGGAAGTATACCAGATGCCGCGGTGGGAAGACGCCATCCGCGATTTTATGGAAACGCTGAAGCGGGACACCCTATGACAGGAGGACGTGTATGAAGAAAAATAAAGGAAAAAAGCCTGGCCTGACAACCTGGATTTTTATCGCGCTGCTGGCAGGAGCCGTTACAGGAATACTGCTCCACTATCTGGTTCCCGGCGGTTATATTAAGGATACGGTTGTTATCAACGGTATTTTTTACGTGCTTGGAAACGGCTTTCTCCGCCTTATGCAGATGCTTGTCGTTCCGCTGGTGTTCTGCTCGCTGATCTGCGGCAGCTCCGCCATTGGAGATACCCAGACCCTTGGCAAGGTGGGGGTCAAGACCATTGGCTTTTATATTTTCACCACTGCTGTGGCTGTTACGCTGGCCATTGCCATTGCAAGCCTGATCAACCCCGGCCTGGGGCTGGATATTTCTTCGATTCAGCAGGCAGAAACGGGAGTGGTGGAAAAGACGAGCTTTGCAGACACGCTGCTGAATATTATCCCGAAAAATCCTATTCAGGGTCTGGCCGAAGGAAATATGCTTCAGGTCATTGTCTTTGCGCTGCTGATTGGTATTATTCTGGCTAAGCTTGGGGAAAAGGCAGACCTTGTCTCCAATTTCTTTTCCCAGTTTAACGACGTCATGATGGAAATGACCACAATGGTCATGAAGGTGGCACCAGTTGGTGTTTTCTGCCTGATTGCAAAAACCTTTGCGGGAATCGGCTTTAATGCGTTTCTGCCAATGCTCAAATACATGCTGGCTGTTTTTCTGGCCCTTGGCATCCAGTGCTTTGTGGTTTACCAGGGAATGCTCAAGGGCTTTACCGGTCTCAGCCCCATCACCTTTATTAAAAAGTTTTTGCCCGTTATGGGCTTTGCCTTTTCGACGGCAACGTCCAATGCGACCATTCCGCTGTCCATAGAAACGCTGGAGCGGGAGATGGGCGTGTCGCGCAAAATTTCCTCCTTTACCATTCCCCTTGGGGCGACCATAAACATGGATGGTACGGCCATTATGCAGGGGGTAGCCGTTGTCTTTGCAGCCCAGGCCTTTGGGATTCCGCTGGGGATACCGGATTATGTGACGGTTATTGCGACGGCCACCCTGGCCTCCATCGGCACAGCGGGTGTGCCGGGAGTCGGGCTGGTAACCCTGTCCATGGTCTTTAATTCCATCGGGCTGCCCATTGAGGGCATTGCCCTGATTATGGGGATCGACCGTATTCTGGATATGGCCAGAACAGCGGTGAACATTACGGGCGACGCGGTTTGTACGACGATTGTCGCGTCTCAGGATAAGGCGGTGAACCGGGAAGTCTTTTACCGCAAAAAATAAAAAACAGGATGTGCCGAATCAAGCGGTACATCCTGTTTTTTTACAGCAGCGGCGCAAAAAGGCGGGAGATGGATTCCTTGACCTTAATGATGCGGCTGCGCTTTTCGTAAGCCTGGGTATCATAATAAATACATTTTTCAATATCCCGGTAGAAAATATCGCGCAGTTTGACAGCAATTTCCGGATCATAGATGAAGGCATTGGTTTCAAAATTGAGGCTGAAGCTCCGAATATCAAAATTACAGGAGCCAACAGCGGCAATCTGGTCGTCCACCACCAGAACCTTGGCATGGAGAAAGCCGTTGTCGTAAATGTAAACCCTGGCGCCGTATTTTATGAGCTCGCCCACATAGGAGAGGGTGGCCCAGTAAATAAAGACATGATCCGGCTTGTTGGGGATCATGATCCGTACGTCGATACCGGACAACAGGGCGATCTTCAGGGCCTCCATGATGCTTTCGTCTGTAACGAAATAGGGACTCTGGATTAAAATGTATTTTTCAGCGTTGGTGATCATCCGGATAAAGCCCTGCTTAATGACCTGATTAGGGTCGTCGGGGCCGCTTGAAACAATCTGAATGCCTGAGCCCTCACAGTTTTCCATATAGGGGAAATAGCGGTGGATATTTTCGGAGTTGATGTTGAGCCTGGCCTTGTTGCCGCTGGTGCGCCAGTCGAGGAAAAAGCGCATCTGGAGCTCGTAGGCGGCGTAGCCCTCGATTCTGAGGTGGGTGTCCCGCCAGTAGCCCATTTTTTTCTTGAGTCCCAGGTACTCGTCGCCAACGTTAAAGCCGCCGATAAAACCGGTTTTGCCGTCGATAATGACGATTTTCCGGTGATCGCGGTAGTTCAGGCGGAGGTTGATAAAGCGAAGCCGGGAGGGAAAGAAAATGCCGTACTGGCCGCCAGCGGCCTCAAGCTCCTTTAAAGCGCTCCTGGGAATGTAGCGCCCGCCCATTTCGTCAAAGAGAAGACGGACCTCCACACCCTCCCGGGCCTTTTTGGTGAGCAGCTCCATAAATTTCCGGCCGAGACCGTCATATTTAATGATATAATACTCGATATGAATGGTGGAGCGGGCGTTTTCGATGGCTTCAAACAGGGCGTCAAACTTATCGTGTCCGTCGGTAAAAATGTCGATGCTGTTATTGTCGGTGTAAAGGGCGTGGCTGACATTGAGGTGGTACTCGATGTTGTAATGGTATTTTTTTGCGATGGTTTTGTTTTTTGCGATCCGCTGGCGGTCGACCAGGGCTTTTTTCTGCCGGCGCAGCAGGAGCTGATACTGCTCGTTCTCCGGCGTGTTATAACGGTAGATTTTGCGCTTTGTCAGGTTCTGGGAAAAGAAAAGGTAAAACACAAATCCCAAAACTGGAATAATCCATAAAAACAACAGCCAGGCATAGGTGCTCTGCGGTGTTTTGCGCTCGAGAAAGATAATCGTGAAGCTGAACAGGATATTCACAATAAACACAAAAACCGAGAAAGGGCTGGCGAGGGTAAAAAAAGAAAAAGTCATATGATTCTCCTGATGGCTGTAATGATACTGAAAGTATACCATATACAGCACTTTTTACAAGATGTTAAAAGGCGATAATAAAAGTATTTTTGTCTGGATGCTTTTGGCGGGAAAAGCAGGTGTTAATTTGTTCTTTTTGTAGAACAACACAGCCTTAAGCCCGGCTTTACAGGACAAAATATTACATTGTGTTATGGTTCTCAATATGTTATGATAGGCATGTTAATACCTATATATACAAGTTTAAGATTTTTACTTGTTAAAAAAATAACGATCCATCAGTTCACGCTTTAAAAAGCCTGTGGAACAGGCTGGGTGAAATTGAAATTTCAATTAAGGAGGAGCGTATTATGGCTTTTAATATTGCAGTAGCCGGTAAGGGCGGTGTTGGAAAAACAACCTTTACAGGTATGCTGGTTTCATATTTGGTAGAACAGGGCAAGGGACCGATTCTGGCGGTGGACGCCGACTCAAATGCCAACCTGAACGAAGTTTTGGGTGAAGAGGTCGAAATGACCATCGGACACATTAAGGAAGAGGTCAACCACGCAGAAATGGACGGCAATCAGCTGCCGCCGGGAATGACCAAGGGGGATTTTCTGACACTGCGCCTGAACCAGGCTGTTTCTGAAGGGAACGGCTACGATTTACTGGTCATGGGCCGCAGCCAGGGCGAAGGCTGCTATTGCTTTGTCAACGGCCTTTTAAAAACACAGGTTGGCCGTTTATCCGAAAACTATAACTATGTCATCATGGACAACGAGGCAGGGATGGAGCACATCAGCCGCGGTACCATGGGAAGAATGGATATTTTGCTTTTAGTCAGCGACTGTTCACGCCGCGGGATTCAGGCTGTTGCCAGAATCCGTGATCTGGCTGAGGAGCTGAACCTACGGATTCCAGTGATCAAGCTGATTGTCAACCGTGCGCCAAACGGGGAACTCAACGAAGGCACCGCGGAAGAAATTGAAAAGCAGGGGCTGGATCTTCTGGGCGTTATCCCGATGGACCAGCAGGTGTTTGAATACGACGCATACGGCAAGCCGCTCGTGACCCTTCCAGAGGACTCAGCAGCGCGTAAGGCGGTCCGTGAAATCATTGATAAGCTGGAAATCAAGTAGTTCTGGTTTCTTGATTAAGTGCACTGGCAGAAGCCGCCGAAGAGGAGTGGCGGCTTCTGCTTTGAAATAAGATCATGCATATGACTATTTTGCAAAGGTTAACAGAACAAGGAGGCGTGTATGCATAAAGTAGTGTTTGTCGTTAAGGGGAAACGGCAGGTAGAGTTTTTAGCGGGACAAAGAGAAAATCTCCTGGAAGCGGCGCGGAAAGCCGGAATTATGATCGACACACCGTGCAACGGCAGTGGAACCTGCGGGAAGTGCAAGGTTCAGATTACAAAGGGCAAGGTAGCCGCCTTGTCACTGACCCGCCTGACGGATGAGGAAATTGCCGACGGCTGGGTGCTGGCCTGCAGCTCTGAAATTGTTGAGGACATCGAGGTGAATGTGCCGGATCTGGCCTCGGCTTTCCAGAATGAAATGCAGATTACGGACCTGTCTGAAAATGAGAGCAAAAACATCCGCTATGTGCGGAAAAAGATGCTAAAGATGGGGATGACGGATTCCAACCGCCTGTGCTGTGAGATTATCGAGCTGCCAGAGCCTACCAACGACGACAATCTCGCGGATGAGGACCGGCTGAAGCGTTATTTCCGCCAGACTCTGGGCTATGCCGATATTCAGGTAAGCCTGGACGTTCTCAGGAAATTCCCGGACGCGTTCAGGGAAAATAACTTTAAGATTAAGGTCGTCTACCTGAAGCGCGGCGATATTGCTGAGATCATGGATGTGCGTTCCTGTCTGGAATGTACCTGCGCTCTCTACGGGGTGGCCCTGGACATCGGCACAACGTCTGTTTCGGCCTGTCTGGTCAATATGGATACCAACGAAATTGTTTCCAAGGCCTCCATGGGAAATGCTCAGGTTAAATACGGCGGCGATGTCATCAACCGGATTGTTTATACCGAAAAGCCCGGCGGCCTGAGAAAGCTGCGGGACGCGATTATTGAGGAAACCATCAATCCGCTGATCGGCCAGATGGTTCAGTCCGCCGGGATTACCACAGATGACATCTATGAGATGTGCGCGGCCGGCAACACGACCATGACCCATCTGCTGCTGGGAATCAATCCAGATCATCTGAGACGGGAGCCCTTTATTCCCGGTGTCAATACGATTCCTGAAATGAAGAGCACGGAAATCGGTATCCGCATCAATCCCGAGGGCCGGGTCTACCTGGCGCCATCGGTGGCAAGCTATGTTGGGGGCGATATTACCGCTGGCGTATTCGCTGTTCCGGTTTGGCTTCAGGAAGAATTTACCATGCTGGTGGACCTTGGGACCAACGGCGAGATCGTCTTTGGCAATAAGGACTTTATGATGACCTGCGCCTGCTCAGCAGGCCCGGCCTTTGAAGGCGGAGAAATCAGCTGCGGGACCCGCGCGGTTCCAGGCGCCATTGAAGAAGTCAAAATTGACGACGCCACATTAAAGGCGAGTTTTTCAACCATTGGCGGAGAAGCGCCGGTAGGCGTCTGCGGTTCCGGTATCATCGACCTTATCTGCGAGATGAAGCGGACCGGCATTATTGATGGCAAGGGCCGTATCAGCAAGGATATCGGCAATCCGCGGATCGCCTTTGACGAATACGACATTGGGCGCTACTTTGTCTGCTCAAAGGAGCTGGACGGCAGTGCCAAGGATATCTACATCACAGAGATTGACATCGACAGCTTTATCAAGGCAAAGGGGGCTGTGTTCTCAGCCATCCACACCCTGATGGAAAGCATGGATATGCCGATTGAGGTGCTTGAAAATGTGTATGTGGCCGGAGGAATCGGCAGCAATCTCGGCATCGAAAACGCCATTGCTTTGGGAATGCTCCCGGATATCCCGGTTGACAAGTACTACTATATTGGAAACAGCTCAATGCAGGGGTGCTATCTGGCCCTGACACTGGCTGAGGGAAAAGAAAAAATCGCAGAAATTGGACAGAATATGACTTATATGGAGCTCAGTGTTCACCCTGCTTATATGGACGCCTTCATATCGGCCTGCTTTATCCCGCATACGGATATGAGCCTGTTCCCAAGCCTGCAAAAATAGACAGAGGTAACCAATGCTAAATTCTGAAATAGAAGCAGCCATCGAAGAAAAGCGAAAAGACAAGCTGCCCTATGATCATTATAAAAATCTGATAAAAGATAAGGACCCGCTGGAGATGGCGGAGCGGTCCACCTGTCCCTATGACCCCGAAACACAGATGTTTACTGTAACGCTGATGGGTGAGGTGTACAGAGTGAAATACCCTGAAGGCGACGTGCTTTTAAAAGACGGAAGCGCCTTTGACGATTACAAGCCTATGACCATGATCCTGCGTTATCTGCTTAACGCCCAGGGCGTACCGCCCATGGGCACCACCATCGCATACCGGGATATTTCGGGGGGGAACCACTATTTTAAAAGCTTTGAGGGCCGCTGCCTTAAGCGCTTTGCCTTTACCTTCAACTACGACGTCGAAGGTCTGAAGCGGGCCATGGAAAAGCTGAACGCGGAGCCCAAAAAGCATGGGGATTTATCCTACCGGTTTGAGTTTATCAACAACATGTATCTGACCGTGATTCTCTGGCTGGGGGACGATGAGTTCCCGCCGGAAGCACAGATTCTGTTCGACAGCAATATCACCTCAGGCTTTGACGCCGAGGACCTGGCGGTCATGGGAGATATTTTTATCCCGGCTCTGAAACGGCTGGCAAAAGCGGAGGAAAACCTGTAAAATATAGTAATAACGCATTTATTTACGGGGACGTTTTCAGGGGTTTCATGAAATCATTTAAACCTACTAAATAACTGCGAATTAAAAGCTTTAGAAAGACGGGTAAATTTTTGTTTTTGGTCGAAAAATGTTTGACAAACTTATAACAAGATAGTAGTATATGTGTATACTTATATATACAAGTCTGTGTACACCGGTTTATTTTCAATTGAAATTTTAAAGCAACCGGAATTTGTCATGTTCACAAAACGATTCCGGGCTTTGAAATATAAAAAAATACTAACAAGAACGAGTTAGGAGGTAACGAGGAAATGCCATTCAAAAAAGCAGAACAAAAGTTTAGTGGCAAGATCAATGAGTGTGTAATTGGTGTTGGAGATGCAGCGATTACCCTCGGAGGAGAAAAAGGATTACCATTTTTAAGTGGTGAAGGAAACGCACCGGTTGTTGGTGTCGAAATTTTAGACAGTTACCCAGAAGATTGGGAAAAATGTCTGGTTGACGCTTACGGTGATGTCGTAAAGGATCCTGCAGCATGGGCAAAATATGTACAGGACAATACAGACGCACAGTTTATTGCGTTAAAATTAATCAGTGCCGATCCTAACGGCGCTAACAAATCATCTGAAGAATGTGTTGAGATCGCTAAAGCTGTCGAAGCGGCTGTCGATCTTCCGCTGGTTATTGCCGGCTGCAACAACGCTGAAAAAGACGGTGATTTACTGGTTAAGGTTTCTCAGGCGCTGTCTGGCAAAAACGCTGTTTTATTCTCAGCTGTTGAAGATAACTACAAATCTGTTGGCGTAGCAGGTAATGCTGACGGCCACAAAGTATCCGGCCAGTCTGCTGTTGATATCAACCTTGCAAAACAGTTAAATATCCTGTTGACACAGTTAGGTGTTGACGGCGGAAACATCATCATGGATGTTGGAACCGCGGCTGTTGGCTATGGTTTTGAATATGTTGCTTCTACAATGGACCGTATCCGTTTAGCTGCTTTAGGCCAGAACGATACCGACCTGCAGATGCCAATCATGACCAATGTCGGCGACGAAGCCTGGGGCGTAAAAGAAGCCGTATTCACTGAAGAAGAAGCTCCTGAATGGGGAAATCAGGAAGAACGTGGTATCGCTATGGAAGTTTCCACTGCAGCTTCTTGCTTAATCGGCGGCTCAAACGCTGTTATTGTTAAACATCCGGAATCAGCTAAAGTGATTAAAAACTTTATCAAAGAGTTAGTAGGTTAGGAAAGGTAGGCGCAAAAAAATGGCAGTAAAAGGTTTAGATATTTTTAAACTGACTCCTAAGAAAAACTGTAAGGAATGTGGATTCCCTACATGTATGGCATTCTCAATGAAAGTAGCCGCTGGCGCTGCAGAAATTGACAAATGCCCGTATATTACAGACGAAGCTAAAGCTCAGTTATCTGAAGCTACCGCTCCTCCGATGAAAACAATCAAGATCGGAACCGGCGACACAGAATGTGCTCTGGGCGGCGAAACCGTATTATTCAGACATGAAAAAACTTATGTCAGCAAGGCTTTATTCGCAGTTGAATTCTCAGATGCCGATTCTGACGATGAAATCGCCAAGAAGGTAGCGCATTTAGAAGCTGTTAAATATGACCGTATCGGCGAATTAATGTGTGTAGAAGTCGCTTCTGTACGTTATGCTGCTGACAAGGCTAAATTCTTAGACCTGATCGCTAAAGTGATCGAACTGGGCCGTGTGCCAATGGCAGTTGTAGAAGATGTTGATGTGGCTAAGGAAGCCGCTGAAGCAATCAAGGCTGCTAAGGGTATCTTAATGGGCGCTACCCCTGCAAACGCCGACGCGATGGTAGAAGTTGCCAAAGCTGCTGACGTTGTACTGGGCGTTTCTGCCGGTTCAATCGAAGAATTACATGACGTTGTTGAAAAAATTGAAGCCGCTGGCTACAAGAACCTGGTTCTGAACGTTGGCGACAGCTCTGTCAAAGAAGCTTACAACAACGCTGTAACCATCCGTACCAACACTCTGAAGGGCGATGACAGAACCTTCGGCTATCCTTCAGTTGTATTTGTTAACAAGCTTGCCTGCTGCGAACAGATGGAAGTTGCCTTAGCTTCTGCTTTTGTTCTGCGCTATGGCTCCATCATCGTAATGAGCGATATGGATTTCAAACAGGCTCTGCCGCTGTTCGGCTTAAGACAAAACATCTTTACCGATCCTCAGAAACCAATGCGTGTCGAACCGACCATCTACGAATTCAATAAAGCTGACGACAACGCACCTGTACTGGTTACCGTTGACTTCGCGCTGTCCTACTTCGTAGTTTCCGGCGAAATCGAACGCTCTAAGGTTCCTGCTTACCTGGCTATTCCAGATGCTGGCGGTTACTCTGTTCTTACAGCCTGGGCTGCCGGTAAATTCGGTGCTTCCGTTATCTCTGATTTCATCAAGGAAAGCGGCATTGCTGACAAGACAAAATGCAGAAAACTTATCTTACCAGGTAAGGTTGCTGTATTACAGGGCGACGTTGCTGAAGCGCTTCCAGACTGGGAAGTTATTGTCGGACCGACAGAAGCAATGCAGATCCCGAAATTCTTACGTGATTTAATGGGTATTGCCTAAGCTCTGCGCTGAACGGCGAATCTCTGTCATTCATACGAATTGAAACTTTTCCGCAGCTGGCAGCGGGGGCTCCCGGCTGCGGGTTATCCAAAAATATTTTATAATCCGAAAGGGGAAACATTATGGCAAAATTTATGGTTATCGGTGAAAGAATTCACTGTATTTCTCCAGCAATGCGCGAAGCATTTGAAACACGTAATCCTGAACCAATCCTGCAGAGAGCAAAAGAACAGTTGGACGCTGGTGCAGATTACCTGGATCTGAATATCGGACCTGCTGAAAAAGACGGTGAAGAATTAATGCAGTGGGGCGTTAAATTGTTACAGGAAAACTTTGACAATGTTCCATTGGCACTCGACACCGCTAACATGAAAGCGATCGAAGCGGGTATTCAGGTTTATAACCGTGAAAAAGGCAAGCCACTCGTTAACTCCGCTGATGCCGGCGACCGTATCGGTTACCTGGATTTAGCTGCTGCCAACGATGCTGCCTGCATCTGCTTATGCTCTAAAGAAGGTGTACCTTCTGACAATGACGAACGTATCGCTTACTGTTCTGAACTCCTTGAAAGAGGGATGGAACATGGCATGGAACCAACCGATATGCTGTTTGACCCACTGGCACTTGTTATCAAGGGTATGCAGGACAAACAGGAAGAAATGCTTGAAGCCGTTAAGATGATCACAGACATGGGTCTGCTGACAACTTGTGGTTTAAGTAATGTTTCCAACGGTGCTCCAAAACACATCAGACCATTACTCGACAGCGCAATGATGGCAATGGCAATGTGCTGCGGTTTATCCAGCGCAATCATTAATCCTTGCGACAAACGCTTAATGGAAACTGTTGTAGCCTGTGATATTATCAAAAATAATATCTTATACGCAGACTCCGTTCTGGAATTCTAAGAGAAGTTAATAAAAAAACAAGCCCCTAAAGTAACGCTCATTCTGAAAAATGAAAGAAACGTTGCTTTAGGAGCCCATATTGAATAAATGACTGATTTGCGTTGCCGCTTTTATTATTCTACAATAATAAAGTGTTTTTGTAAAGTAGAAATTTTTACAAAGCTGCTGCAATGTGAGTAAATTACTAGGAGAGGTAAATTAAATATGAGCAATGAATTGTTAGAATTTGATGTTATAGCTGAAGCTTTAATCGAAAAAGCTCAAAAAGATGGCGCTGAAACCATGTGGGACAGAAAAGCTGCCTTAAAAACCCAGTGTGGTTTTGGTGAAGGCGGTATCTGCTGCCGTATCTGCGTTATGGGTCCCTGCCGTGTAAGCCCGTCACCAGATAAAGGCGCTCAGAGAGGTATCTGTGGTGCGGACAGAGACACCATCGTTGCCAGAAACTTTGCGAGAATGTGCTGTGGTGGTACATCTGCCCACTCTGACCATGCGCGTGATATCGTACATGCCATGTACCATTCTTCTGAAGATGGTCCTTTCAAAATCAGAGAAGAAGGCAAGCTGAGAAGAATCGCTGCCGAATGGGGTCTGGAAGACACAGACACCAAAGAAACCTATGCTCTGGCTCACGAACTGGCCGAAAAAGCACTGATGGAATTTGGTAAACCTTTCGGAACACAGAATTTCTTAAAGAGAGCGCCAAAATCCCGTCAGGAAATCTGGGACAGAGAAAACATCGCGCCCAGAGCCATTGACCAGGAAGTTGTTACCTTAATGCACTCCACCCATATGGGTTGCGCAAGTGATCCTGAATCCATTTTAAGACGTTCTTTAAGAACAAGTATGTCTGATGGCTGGGGCGGTTCCATGATCGGTACCGAATTCTCCGATATCATGTACGGTATTCCAAAGGAAAGAGCTTCTGAATCCAACTTAGGTGTTATTGATCCTGAACAGGTAAATATCATGCTCCACGGACATGATCCGAACCTGGCTGAAATGATCGCAGTTGCATCTAAAAACCCAGAACTGCTTGAAATGGCAAAAGAACAGGGCGCTAAGGGCATCAACGTTGTCGGTATGTGCTGTACCGGTAATGAAATGACCATGCGTCACGGGATTAAGATCGCCGGTAACTTCTACCAGCAGGAAATGGCCATTATCACAGGCGCCGTTGAAGTTGCTGTTGTAGACGTTCAGTGTATCTTCCCTGCACTGCCAAAATTAGCTAAGAGCTACCATACACGTTTTATCAGTACATCTCCAAAAGCAAAAATTGCCGGAGACATGTATATTGAATTTAATGAAGAAGATCCATTGAGCTGTGCTGAAGAAGTGATCAAAACAGCTGTAATGAACTTCAAAAACAGAGACGCTTCCAAAGTTGACGTACCAGAACTGAAATCTGAAACCATTGTTGGTTATTCTGTAGAAACAACCATCGGCGCTTTAGACCGTGTTGTTAACTCTCAGACCGACGTGACAGGTACCGTTAAACCTTTAGGCGACTTAGTCTGGGCCGGCGTTTTAAGAGGCGCTGCCGGTATTGTTGGTTGTAACAATCCAAAGGTCGAACATGACTATGCCCACATCACATTGATGAAAGAATTAATTAAAAACGACGTTATCTGCGTTGTTACTGGTTGTGCAGCTCAGGCTGCTGCTAAAGCTGGTCTTTTAAAACTGGAAGCAAAAGAACTTTGCGGCCGTGGTTTAAAAGAAGCCTGCGAAAGAGCAAATATTCCTCCAGTATTACATATGGGTTCCTGTGTTGATATCAGCCGTATCCTTCACCTGGTTACATTAGTAGCGAATGAAAGAGGCGTTGATATCGCTGAATTGCCGGTAGTTGGTGCCGCACCTGAATACATGTCTGAAAAGGCTGTTGCCATCGCATCTTATGTAGTATCAAGTGGTTTAAATACTTATCTTGGTGTTATGCCTTATGTTTCCGGAAGTGAAAACTTCATGAAGCTGATGACCGAAGGTGTTAAGGAATGGACTGGCGCTGCTTATGTCTTTGAATCAGATCCAGTTAAGGCTGCTGAATTAATCATGGCCGATATTGAAGACAAGAGAACAAAACTGGGAATTTAATTATACTGAATAATTTTTAAGAATGGACAGGTGATAAAATGAAAATAGCATTAACTGGAAAAGGCGGCGTTGGGAAAACGACAATTACAGCCTGCCTCAGCCGTTACTATGCCGATAAAGGTTTTAACGTATTAGCCGTTGATGCTGACCCCGATGCAAATCTAGGCCTGGCACTGGGTATGAGCGAAGAAATGATTGACAGCATCACACCTATTTCCGAAATGAAAGACTTGGCCGAAGAGCGGACAAACGCAAAAAAGGGAACCTACGGCGCCTTTTTTACAATGAATCCGGAAGTTGCGGATATTCCTGAAAAATTTTGCCGAGAGTTTAACGGCGTTAAGCTCTTAACAATGGGAACAGTCGATACCGGCGGAGGCGGATGCGTCTGCCCGGAACATGTATTGTTGAAAATGCTGACGACACATTTGGTTTTATACCAAAAGGACATTGTCATCATGGATATGGAAGCAGGGATTGAACATCTCGGCCGTGGAACCGCGTCAGCGGTCGACGCGTTTATCGTTGTCGTCGAGCCGGGTATCCGAAGCATCCAGACCTTTAAACGAATCAGCAAGCTGGCTGGTGACATCGGTGTTAAACACGTTTATGCCATTGGTAATAAAATTCGCAAACCGGAAGATATTGACTTCTTAAATGAACGGATCGGAGCGGAAAATATTTTTGGTTTCTTAGATTACAGCGATCAGATTTCCGGTTCAGACAGAAACAATAAATCACCGTACGATGTTCCTGAAACCAGAGAAAAAATTGCAGCTCTTGGGGAAAAAATCGAAGCGACTGTGAAAAATAATCAATAGTCCATTCACCTAAAACATTCATAACTTTATATTGAAATATAAATACGGAGGAAGAAAATCACATGGAACATAAGACTTATAATCTTTTTGATATAATTTACAGTGGTACTGCTAAATATCTTGAACGTGCTGAAAAAGATGTTGCAAAGGCCATTGAAGAAAAAGGCAGAGACGCAGAAGCCAAGCTGCCGGATACCGCTTATGGCTTAGCTACAATTTACGCGATCACAGGCGAAAAATTATTGACAGTAGGCGATCTGGAACGCGGTATTGAAATGGCAAAAGAACACATCAACCGCACAAACATGCTGGCCGACGCATTAGAAGCCGGTGTTGCCGCTGCAATGTTATGTGAAATTATCCAGGCCTGCAAATACTTAGACGGAAACCCACACGAAGAATGGGTAGACGGCGCATTAACCGATGCGGTTGTCCGTTCCTTCGGTGTTGCCCTGGTTACTCAGGATATCCCTGGTGTTGCTGTTATTATCGGTGAACACAAGGATCCTGAACAGTTAGCAAAAACAATCAAATCTTATCAGAATAAAGGTCTTCAGACATACCTCGTCGGTAAATGTATCGACCAGGCCAGAGACCAGAAGATCAAAATGGGCGTTGACCTTCGCGTTATCCCATGCGGTTACGAAATCGAAGATGTTATCAACGTTGTATCTGTTGCTGTACGTGCTTCGATCATGTTCGGTAACACCCCTGCCGGCGAATGGGAAAAACACAGAATCTACACAAGAGACCGTGTCTTCGCATTTGTTAATGTATTCGGCGATTGGGATGACAAGATCATCGCTGCTGGCGCCTGCGCAATTGACATGGGCTTCCCGGCAATCACAGAAACCTACATCAACGAAGTTCCTACCCTGCTGTTAAACCAGCCAGACCTGTCAAAGACAGACGCTACCTCTCTTGAAGCCCGCGGCATCAAGATCAAGGTTACCGAAATTGACTGTCCTGTATCTGTATCCTCCGCTTTCGAAGGCGAACGTGTCCGTAAAGACAACATGAAAGCTGAATTCGGCGGAAACAGAACAAAAGCCTGGGAACTCGTTCACACTGTTGAACTGGGCGATATCGAAGATCATAAGATTACCGTTATCGGACCGGATATCGACGATCCACAGTTTGACGGCGTTGACGTTGTCCGTATCCCACTTGGCCTGGAAATCAAGGTTGCTGGTAAAGCAATGCAGACAGACTTCGAATCTGTACTTGAAAGAAGATTACACTACTTCTTAAACTACATCGAAGGCGCAATGCACGTAGGCCAGAGAAATATTGCCTGGGTTCGTTTAACCAAAGAAGCGTTTGACGCTGGCTTCAGACTGCGCCACATCGGTGAAGTAGTTTACGCGAAGATGTTAGATGAATTTGGCAAGGTTGTCGATAAAGTTGAAATTACCATCTATACCAAAGAAGAAGATGTTGTACGTCTTGAAGAAGAACTGGTTAAACCAATCTACAACGTACGTGACGACAGACTGAACTCTCTGACAGATGAAAGTGTCGATGTATTCTACACCTGTACACTGTGCCAGTCCTTCGCTCCTTCTCATGTCTGTGTTGTAACACCTGAACGTTTAGGCCTCTGCGGTGCGGTTTCCTGGTTAGACTCCAAAGCTACCAAGGAACTTGACCCAACCGGTCCTTCTCAGCCAATCGAAAAGAATGGTGTTATCGACGAACGCTTAGGCGCTTGGGATGAAGTTAATGAAGTTGTAGCGAAGTGCTCTCAGGGTGCAGTTGAAAAAGTTACACTGTACTCAATCTTAGAAGATCCAATGACTTCCTGCGGCTGCTTCGAATGTATCTGCGGTATTATGCCAGAAGCCAACGGTGTTGTTATTGTTAACCGTGAATTCGGCGGCATGACACCAACCGGTATGACCTTCGGTGAATTAGCTTCCATGACAGGTGGTGGGGTTCAGACTCCTGGCTTTATGGGCCACGGCCGTCACTTCATTGCTTCCAAAAAATTCATGGCTGCTGAAGGCGGTATCGAAAGAATCGTATGGATGCCTAAGGAACTGAAAGATGATGTTGCAGAAAGATTAAACAAATCTGTACAGGAATTATACGGTATTGAAAACTTCACAGACATGGTTTGTGACGAAACAATCGCTGTTGACTCCGAAGCAGTATTAGAATTCTTAACAGAAAAAGGCCATCCAGCACTGGAAATGGATCCAATTATGTAATAAAACTTGCTTGAAAGCAGGACGTTGCCGTCCTGCTTTCTTTTTCTAAATAAGAATATTTCTAAAAGAGCAAGACAAAATTAAGGAAAAAGGTTATAATTAAATTATAAGAAGCATGGAGGGATTATTATGAGCGAACACAGCCACGAACATACACATACACACAGCCACCCGCACGACGGTAGCCACGATCACGATCATGGGCACAGCCACGACGCGGCACACGAACATGAGCACACCCACACACATACCCATCCTCATGACCACGAGCATGGACACGACCATGACCACGATCACGGACATACCCACGAGGGCGAAGGCAAGGATATCGAAATTTTAGGTCTTTTGCTGGACCACTGGGCAGATCATAACCAGGAACACGCCAAGGAATATAAAAACTGGGTGGATAAAATGAACGCAGTGGGCAAGACCGAGGTGTCAAAAGCCATTGAAGAAGCCATTGCCCTGATCGGCCAGGCCGACGAGCATTTAATGGAAGCCAAAAAGGCTTTGATTAAATAGAGCTGTTTATGCCCCTTATTGCCATAAAATGGCTTGATAAATCGGGCTGAACATTATATACTAAGATTGCAAAAGATGATTAACTCCGGTATCCGGGGCTCTTATTATCCATCCGGATACCCGAACGAAAATCTAATTTTCAAAATTGAAAGGAGATGTTTGTTATGTGCGAATCTTCAGCATATTTAGTGAATAAAAAAGGCGAAGAAGAAAAAATTATGGACTATGTCATCGACATTGTGCCGAACAATGACGGAAGCCTGACACTTTCGGACCTTTTAGGAGGCACTAAAATTGTCAACGGACGTTTAAAAGAAGTGAAATTATTGAACCACAAGATTCTGATCGAGGACGCAGCGGTATAAGATGAATATTGTTGTGTTGGACGGAATGGGCGGCGGCATCGGCTCCCGGATTGTTGGTATCCTGAAAGAGGAAATCCCACCTTATATTGAAGTATACGGTCTGGGGACAAATGCCCTGGCGACAGCGGCGATGCTCAAAAAGGGTGCCAACAAGGGGGCGACCGGTGAAAATGCCATCGTGGTAAACGCGGGAAAAGCCGACGTGATTATCGGCTCCATTGCCATGACAATGCCCAATGAAATGATGGGTGAGGTGACAACGCGGATGGTGGAGGCAGTCAATGCCAGCGAAGCCATCAAGATTTATATTCCGATTCTACCGGAAAATAATTACATTGTCTCCCTTGAGGAAAAACCACTGTTATTGCAGATCCGTGAAGCCGTTGCGCTGATTAAAAAAGAGCTGAATCTTTAATACAGATACTTAGAAGGTGACTGAAATGGAAAAATTATCCGAAAAGGACGCTGAAGTTTTTCAGGTATTACTGGTACATTGGATTAATCACAACGGTGAGCATGTGGAGGGCTATCGTGAATGGTCCGAAAAAATGGCGGAGGTCAGACCTGAGGTCGCCGGCGAAATAGACCAGGCGATTGACAAAATGCAGCAGGCAGCCAGAAAGCTGATGGAAGCCAAAATCAAGTTTCAGGAAAGCTGAGAGCAGACAATAAAATAAATTGAGAATATTTGCTTGAAGGCAAGGTTTATTAACCATGTCTTTTTTTGTTTTCCGGATAGGGCCGCTTAATTTTAAGCGGTCCTATTTTTTCTTTTGATAATTAAAGAGTAATCGGTTATAATAGAGATATCTTGATACAGGAGGCTGAAGGAATGTCGCTAAAAATTAAAAATCCAAAACGATTTTTAATCTCATTGATCGTTATGCTGCTTTTATTGCTCTTTGTCATCGTTGGTTTTTTTACAGTGATGGGAAAAATCATCGGTCTGTTTACCAAAAAAGACGAACCGCAGGCAACGCCTGAGCCGACCGCAACGGCCCAGGCCGCGACGCCGACTCCTTCAGCATCACCGACGCCGGCAGCGCCGACGGTTGACCCTGCTAATCTGGGAGACATTCAGGTTCTGGTCAATAAAACCCATGAGCTGCCCTCAGACTACGAGCCCTCGGATTTAGTGACGGTTCCCCTGAGAGGAAGCCGTGAGACACAGCTCCGCCAGCAGGCGTCTGATGCGCTGGTCAAGCTTTTTGAAGCTGCGGATAACGACGGCGTGACCTTATACTGCGCCTCCGGCTACCGCTCCTACAGCATGCAGAAGGATCTGTTTGAAGAGAACGTTGCCGCCTACGGCGAAGAGCAGGCCAATCTGGTCAGCGCCAGGGCAGGCCAGAGCGAGCACCAGACCGGACTCTGCATGGACGTGACCTGCGAGGCCATGGGAATGGATCTGCAGGAAAGCTTTGCCGATACGCCTGAAGGCCAGTGGATTGCCGACAACGCACAGAATTACGGCTTTATTATCCGTTTTCCGGAGGGAAAGACCGATATTACCGGTTATTCCTATGAGCCCTGGCATATCCGCTATGTGGGCGCAGACGCGGCAAAAGAGATACACAGCAAAAATGAAACCTTTGAGGAATATTTAGGACAGACAAACTGAGGATGTGCCGAAACGCACATCCTCGTTTCGATTTCAGGAGGGAAAGAATGCGTGTAGAAAAAATCAGAGACTGTACCCTGATCTATAAAGACACAAAAGAAGCCATTGTCATTACCTGCGATTCCATTGGCGCCATCGGCGATAAGGCCATGGATGTGGTCAGGGTACCGCCGGAGCTGACAGCCTATGAAACCGTCAAGGTGGCCCTGGGCGAGCTGCTGGCCCTCGGGGCCGCGCCCATTGCCATTTCGGATGGCCTGGCCGTGGAGACAGACCCCACCGGAAAACGCATGATCAACGGCATCAAAAAAGCCATCGCTGAGCTTCCGGACTATGAGATCGCTCTGACTGGAAGCTGCGAGGACAATATGCCCACAGTCCAGACCGGGGCGGGCATTACCGTGATCGGCCTTGTCCGGGAGGACCAGGTGAAATACCGGATCACAAAGCCGGGTGATAAGGCAGTGCTTTTCGGAAAGCCGCTGTACGGCGACGACTTTTCAAAGCAGCTGCACCTGGCCTTGCAGCTCCCGGATTTTACAGCCATCCGAAAAATTTCCGGGCTTCTGGAAATGGTGCCGGTGGGCTCAAAGGGCATCGCCTACGAGGTTTTAAAAATCGCGGAGGACAACGGCCTGAGCTTTGAATGGAAGGACTGCCTTCCCTTTGACATCGGACAGTCTGGCGGTCCGGCCTCCTGCTGTGTGGCCACCGTACCCGCGGACATGGTTTCTCAGCTTGAAAATTATACCGGAAAGCAGGTGGCAGAGCTGGGATGCTTTGTAAAAACCAATCTTCGTTAAATTAATCTTGCTTTTTTCAGAGAAGATTATTATAATAGTATAGAAAAAACGCGTCCCTATAGCTCAGTAGGATAGAGCAGCGGTTTCCTAAACCGCGTGCCGGAGGTTCGAATCCTCTTAGGGACGCCACTTAATTTAGTTGAAACAGCCCCGAAAGCAGAGCTTGTCGGGGTTTTTATATCGGGATTCACTTTATTATAAGGAGAAATTAAAATGAAGATTGGATTTATCGGAATCGGCGTTATGGGCCAGTCCATGGTCAGAAACCTCATGAAAAAGGGCTATGAGGTTTCGGTTTATAACCGCACAAAGGCTAAAGCAGACGCTGTGGTGCGGGAGGGGGCCCATTGGTGCGGCAGTGTGGCAGACTGCGCGGCAGATAAGGACGTAGTGATTACCATTGTGGGCTACCCCAAGGATGTGGAGGAAGTCTATTTCGGCAGTACAGGTATTATCGAGAACGCCCGGGAGGGCGCGGTACTCATCGACATGACCACCACCAGCCCCAAGCTTTCCAAACGCATTTATGAAGCCGCTGCCAGCCGCGGCATCGCGGCCCTGGACGCGCCGGTGTCTGGCGGCGACGTGGGCGCTGAGAAGGGAACCCTGTCCATTATGGCCGGCGGTGACGAAGCCGTGTTCAAAAGCTGCCTGCCAGTCTTTGAAGCCATGGGAACCAACATTATTTACGAGGGCGGCCCGGGCGCAGGCCAGCACACCAAAATGGCCAACCAGATCGCCATCGCGGGGGCTGTATCCGGCGTCTGCGAAGCCCTGGCCTACGCGAAGGCCGTGGGGCTGGACGAACAGACCATGCTCAACAGTATCAGCGCAGGGGCGGCCGGAAGCTTTCAGATGAGCAATACCGCGCCGAGAATCCTGAAAGACGACTTTGCGCCCGGCTTTTTTGTGAAGCACTATATCAAGGATATGAGAATTGCCAGAGAGGAAGCCGAGGAGGCCTCCGCGCATCTGGAGGTGCTGAGCAAGGTGCTGGAAATGTACGAGAGCCTTGAAAAAGAAGGCTATGGTGATCTGGGAACCCAGGCCCTTATTAAATATTACGAGCAGTAAAACCATTGAATTTGAGGTAAAACATGAGAATCAGGGATGAGAAGCTGAAAAATGAAACCAAGCAGCTGGAGCGGACCTACAAGATCTGCAAACAAGAAATTGAAAAGATCAACCAGGCCATGTCCGGAAACCCGGACGCCGTGGAGCTGGCGGATCTGAATTATCAGAGAGGCTTTCTGGAGGGACGGCTGCAGAGCGCCGGTGCCATGCTGAGTTTTTTCCAGGATTACAACGCGCACCCGCTGGAGCTTTCCTATGAGCTGAGCCCGGATGCGGGCATGGACCAGGCCCAGGCCGACCGCATTTTGCAGCTTCTGAACCACCACCTGTCCGCCTACGCCTTTGAGCTGGCCCAGGAGCAGAAGGGCGCCGCGGTCCACGGCGAGAATATCCGCAGCGCTGTCCAGGTGATCAATGTCCTGATCAGTGTGCTGGAAATATTAAACCCGGGTTACGTGTATAAATTTTTTGACGGCCGCAGCGGCAGCTGGACCGGGGTATACAGCGTTGAAAAGGGAAAAGAGGACGCGGGCTTTCAGGTCGTGCTCAAGCAGGATATACCGCGCTGAAGGCACACAAAAATATAACAAATTCTGCATTGCAGGCACAGGTGGATTGTGCTAAAATAAGTCGACTCATTGGTGAAGGGGTGAAAGCTTGTGGATGAATTTAAAAAATACATCATTATTGCCGTACTGGCGCTGGTGGCCGTTTTGGTGGCGCCGGTGATTATCGCCCTGCTGGGCATTGTCCTGTCACCTGTGATTACGACAATCGGGTTTGTACTGATCCTGTTTGCCGTGACAGTTTTTATTGCCTATAAAAATAAAATCGGAAGAAAATAGGAGATCTGTTATTGACAAGAACGTTGGAAACGGCTGAAAAGCGCATCGCGGTGCGCCTGGCAGAGGAGAAGGATTATCAGAGAATTCTGGATATTCTGAATGTGGCTATTCTGGAAAGGCGTGTCACAGCGCTTTTGACCCCGGTAACCATGGAGAGCCGCAGAGGCTGGTTTAAAGAGCACAGCGACGGCATACACCCCATTTACGTGGCCGAAAAGAGCGGCATTGTGGCCGGCTGGATGGCCGTGACCGCTTACCGGTCGGGCCGGGAGGGCTTTAAGCATGCCTGTGAGATCAGCTATTATATCGCGCCCGAGTTCCGGAGCAGCGGCATCGGCTCAAGCCTGATGGAGCACGTAATCCGCGAGAGCAGAAAGCGGGGCCTTAAAAACCTGATGGCGGTTATTTTTGCCGATAACTTGGGCTCACAGCGCCTGGCCGCCAAATACGGCTTCAAAATCTGGGGGACATTTCCGGAAATTGTGGAGATTGACGGGCGGACCACCGACTGTTACCAGATGGGCCTAAAACTTTGACAATTACCGCTTGATTCTTCAGGATAATTCTGCTATAATAGCTTATAGTGTTTTGATGTGAAAGGCGTTACGCCTTTTTTTATTGTTTTATTGACATGGGCCACCGTTTTATGCTATTCTATACTGGTGACCATGAAAATAGGAAACGTGTGTCTATATGATGTTATTCGTGTATATAATAAAGGATGTAGGAGGTGCTGTAATTGAGAGTTAAAGTAACTTTGGCATGTACGGAATGTAAACAAAGAAACTACGATACAATGAAAAATAAAAAGAACAATCCGGATCGTTTAGAAGAAAAAAAATATTGCAAGTTCTGTAAAAAGCATACACTGCATAAAGAAACGAAATAGGATTGGCAAAGAGGAATTAATCATGGCAGCTAAGACGAAAAAAAAGTCTAAAACCACAAAAAACACAAACACAAAAAATGATAATATCCAAAAGACACAGGTAGCTGAATCAAAAAAGACGAGTGTTGCCAAGGATGACAAAAAGAGCACTGACAGTAAAGATAAAAAGAATACCAAGAAATCTGACAAAAAGAAAAAGCCGAATATCTTTGTCCGCATGCTTGACTTTGTTAAGGGCGTTTTCTCCGAACTTAAAAAAGTTAACTGGCTGACAAAAGAAGAGCTGGCAAAAAGCTCTGGCTTCGTAGCCGGCTTTGTCGCAATCTTTACATTTTTGATTTGGGTTATTGATTCAGGTCTTGGTGCATTGGCCGCTCTACTAATTGGACTTAAATAGTACTGAGGGATAATCATGGAATATGAAAACAGTGGCCAGGCAGAATGGTACGTTGCCCATACCTACTCAGGATATGAGAACAAGGTAAAGGCAAGTATTGAAGCAACGGTCGAAAACAGACATATGGAGGATCAGATCCTCGAAGTACAGGTTCCTGTACAGGAAGTTGTCGAAACAAAGGACGGCAAGCGCGTCGTAAGAGAGAAGAAGCTCTTCCCGGGTTACGTCATGGTCAAGATGTTTATGACCGATGATTCCTGGTACGTTGTACGTAATACGCGTGGTGTAACCGGCTTTGTCGGCCCGGCCTCCAAGCCCGTTCCATTAACCAAAGCCGAATTAAAAAACATGGGTATCCGGCAGCAGGCTGTTCAGATCGACCTTGAGGTCGGTGATGAAGTCAATGTTGTGGATGGACCATTTGAAGGTTTTACCGGAATTATCGAAGAGATAAATCTGGAAAAATCAAAAGTTAAGGTCAATATTTCCATGTTTGGACGGGAAACTCCAACCGAACTGGAATTTGAACAAATACAAAAAATTAAGAACACTTAAGGGAAAACTATTCTTCAATTATGAAAAAATGAAGGAGGTGTTAGCATGGCAAAGAAAGTAATTGGTCTCATCAAGTTACAGATTCCTGCAGGTAAAGCTACTCCAGCTCCACCAGTTGGTCCGGCTCTGGGTCAGCATGGTGTTAATATCATGGGATTCTGTAAAGAATTTAACGCTAAAACAGCAAATGAAGCAGGTATGATTATTCCGGTAGTAATTACCGTATATCAGGATCATTCCTTCACATTTATCACAAAAACTCCACCGGCAGCCGTTTTACTCAAAAAGGCAGCAGGGATTGATAAAGCTTCCGGCGTACCAAACAAAACTAAAGTTGCAAAAATTTCTCAGGACCAGGTCCGCGAAATCGCAACCTTAAAAATGCCTGACCTGAATGCAGCCAATGTTGAATCAGCAATGAGAATGATCGCTGGTACAGCGCGCAGCATGGGTATCACTGTAGAAGAATAAGAATTCAGAAGGTAGAAACACCTTAAGTGGGAGGGAAACCGCTAAAACCACAAGGAGGAAATATGAAACGAGGAAAGAAATATCAGGACAATTTAAAAAGTTTTGATAAAGCTGAACTGTTTGACCTTGATGCCGCAGTGGCTCAGGTAAAAAAAATGGCGACCGCTAACTTTGATGAAAGTATTGAAATGCACATCAAGCTCGGCGTTGACTCCCGTCATGCGGACCAGCAGGTTCGTGGCGCCATCGTACTGCCAAATGGTACTGGTAACACCGTAAAAGTTTTAGTTGTCGCCAAGGGTGACAAGCTGAAAGAAGCGGAAGAAGCCGGTGCAGATTTCTTTGGCGAAGATGAAATTATTGATAAAATCCAAAAAGAAAATTGGTTTGATTTCGATGTTATGATTGCTACCCCGGATATGATGGGCAAGGTCGGTCGTTTAGGTCGTGTTTTAGGTCCAAAGGGCTTAATGCCAAACCCGAAATCCGGTACAGTAACCATGGATATCGCAAAAGCTGTCCAGGATACCAAAGCTGGTAAAGTTGAATACCGTCTGGATAAAACAAACATTATCCACGTAATCATCGGTAAGGCTTCCTTTACAGAAGAACAGCTCATGCAGAACATGACAACCCTTCTGGAAACCATCAAGAAAGCAAAACCAGCCGCTGCAAAAGGCCAGTACTTCAGAAGTGTGACCGTTGCAAGCACAATGAGCCCTGGTGTAAAAATTAATACAGCAAAAATCTGACTTGACATAAAAACAGACTAATGATACAATATTTGATGTTGTAAAAAAGTTATAAAAACGTTCATCCATAGACAGCAGGGACTGCGGTTTAAATATCCTGCCGAGGCTGAAGAGACACGAGCATTATATACATGATGATATAAGCTCTCTTCACCTGCGTGGAGAGAGCTTTTTATATGACTAAAATTCACATCGTAAGGAGGTGCAGAAAAGAATATGCCAAATATTGAAGCAAAACAGGCGATCGTGCAGGAAATTGCCGATAAAATGAAAAATGCACAGGGTACAGTCGTTGTTGACTACCGTGGCTTAAACGTAGAAGAAGTGACCGAATTAAGAAAAAAAGCCAGAGAAAACAACATCGATTATAAAGTTTATAAAAACTCTATGATGCGTTTTGCAGCGAAAGAAGCAGGCGTAGAAGGCTTACTGGATGTTTTGGTTGGACCAACCGCCATCGCATTCTGTGAAGACGATCCAGTCGCTCCGGCTAAACTGATCAACGACTTTGCAGCAGCACACAAGGCTTTGGAAATTAAAGCAGGTGTTGTGGAAGGTAAGGTTTTAGACGTAGCTGGCGTTAAGGAATTAGCCGAATTACCGCCGCGCGAAGTATTGGTTGCAAAAGTCCTTGGCGGCTTAAACGCACCAATCTCAGGCTTCGCAAATGTATTGAACGCAAACCTCAAGGGTTTAGTGGTCGCTTTAAACGCGATCGCAGAACAGAAAGGCGCCGAAGCGTAAGCACAGCGCTGACAGCATAAGTACCGGATGCTTGATATAGAATCGGTACAAAAATTAAATTAAAAAATAATTAAACAATTTTGGAGGATATTACAATGAGTGAAAAAGTAACACAGTTAATTGAAGACGTAAAAGGTTTAACCGTATTAGAATTATCTGAATTAGTAAAAGCTTTAGAAGAAGAATTTGGCGTAAGCGCTGCTGCTCCTGTAGCTGTAGCTGCTGCTCCTGCTGCTGGTGGCGCTGCTCCGGCTGCTGAAGAAAAAACTGAATTCGACGTTGTTTTAGCTGCTGCTGGCGACCAGAAAATCAAAGTTATCAAAGTTGTTCGTGAATTAACAGGCTTAGGCTTAAAAGAAGCAAAAGCAGTTGTTGACGAAGCTCCAAAGCCGCTTAAAGAAGGCGTTACCAAAGAAGAAGCTGACGAAATCAAAGCTAAAATTGAAGAAGTTGGCGGTAGCGTAGAAGTTAAATAATTTAACTTTTATCAAACACAAAAAACAAAGTGCGATGGGCCTGTTCCATGGCACTTTTTTTAATTTCTGCATTTTTAAGCCACGCTACTTGTGTTATAATAGCTTTATGTGAGTTTTGAATACGAAAGGATTTTACAATGGGTAAAAAACAAAATAATCAGGTAAAAGAAATCACACCAATGGAAGTCGATTTTCCACAATGGTATACAGATGTTATCTCCAAGACCGAGCTGGTCGATTACTCCCCAGTCAAGGGCTTTATGGTTATCCGCCCTTACGGCTACGCCATCTGGGAAAATATTCAGAAGGCCTATGACGAACGCTTTAAGGCTACCGGCCATCAGAACATGTACTTTCCGCTGCTGATTCCGGAAAGCCTGCTGAAAAAAGAAGCCGAACACGTCGAGGGCTTTGCGCCCGAGGTCGCCTGGGTGACAAAAGGCGGCGACAAAGAGCTGGCAGAGCCCCTCTGCGTGCGCCCGACCTCCGAAACCATCATTTGCAGCATGTACGCCAAGTGGCTGCATTCCTACAGACAGCTGCCGTTCTTATACAACCAGTGGTGCTCTGTAGTGCGCTGGGAAAAAACCACCAGACCCTTCCTGAGAACCTCCGAGTTCTTATGGCAGGAAGGCCACACCCTGCATGAAACACCCGAGGAAGCCCAGGAAGAAACCATGCAGATGTTAAACATCTACCGTGAAGTGGCCGAGGACATTATGGCCATTCCCGTTGTCGTGGGCCAGAAGAGCGAAAAGGAAAAATTTGCCGGCGCTGCCGCGACCTATACCATGGAAGCCCTGATGCATGACGGGCAGGCTCTGCAGTCCGGAACCTCCCACAACCTTGGACAGCACTTCACCAAGGCTTTTGACATCACCTATCTGGACAGAAACAACGAACAGGCCTACCCATACCACACCTCCTGGGGCGTATCCACCCGTCTGATCGGTGGGATCATTATGGTACACGGCGACGACAACGGCCTGGTGCTGCCGCCGCGCATCGCGCCGACCCAGCTGGTTATTATCCCTGTTGCCCAGCATAAGGAAGGCGTTCTGGATAAAGCCTATGAGCTCAAGGGCATTTTAGGCGCAGAATTCCGCGTCGAGCTGGACGACAGCGACAGCAACTCCCCAGGCTGGAAGTTTAACCAATGGGAAATGAAGGGTGTGCCGATCCGTCTGGAAATCGGACCACGCGACATCGAAAACGGCCAGTGTGTTCTGGCCCGCCGCGATACCGGCGAAAAGGTACAGGTCGCCCTGGACGACATAACCGAAGCAGTACGCACCCTGCTGGACGAAATTCAGCAGAACCTGTTCGACCGCGCCCTCAAGATGCGCGAGGAAAAAACCTCCACCGCAGTGGATATGGACGAATTCAAGAATAACCTTAAGGAAAACCCGGGCTTTATCAAGGCCATGTGGTGCGAGGACCGCGCCTGCGAGGACAAGATCAAGGACGAAACCGGCGCCAGTGTGCGCTGTGTTCCCTTCGATGATGAGCAGGAAGTCATCGGTGAGGGCAAGTGCGTCTGCTGTGGCAAACCAGCGAAGAAGATGGCTTATTTCGCCCGCGCCTACTAAAATGAACAGAGCAAGAGTCATAAAGGACATCCCCTTTGAACTCGACGTCGACGCCTTTTTCATGCACATCCGCATGGAAAAGGAGTCGAAGCGCTCAAAGCGGATATTCGAGATCATCGAAACCGCCAGCCCTTACATCCGACCTGTGGCCATGTACAAGCGGGCCGAAATCCAGATGGTGGACAGCGATGTGTTTACCATCGACGGGCTGGCCTTTAAGAGCAAAGAAATCCTGGAAATTCTGAAGCGGGAAAGCTTTGTGTTCCCCAACATTGTATCCTGTGGGCCGGAGATCGAAGCCTTCTGCGTCGACCGCAAAAAAGTGCTGGACCAGTACATTACCATGGAGCTGTGCAACTTCAGCTGCGCGGCGGCCAGAGAGGCCATGCTGTCCGCTATCCGGGACGAGTTTAAAATGGAAGAAAGTACCGAGCTGTTCCCGGGCGAAAAGGGCTGGGATCTGCAGCAGGGCATCCAGATTTTTAAAATATTTTCAAAGGAAACCGGCGGGGCAGGGCTCAGCATATCAGAGGCCGGTGTTCCAAAGCCAAGCCGTACTGCCTACGGCCTGATCGTCGGCAGCTGACAATGGCAGACCGGCAACCTAGAAAGGGCTGGTACAAGCTGGACAATGCGGGAACCCTGTACTCCTCCATTGCGTCCTCCAGGGTATCGACCGTGTTTCGTATGACGGTGGGGCTCACCGAGACCGTGGACCCCGGCGCCCTGCAAAAAGCTCTGGACAACGTGATGGTGCGCTTTCCGTACTTTAACGTCACGCTGCGCCGGGGCTTTTTCTGGTATTACTACGACCATTCCGAAAATCGCCCCCTGGTTGAAAAGGAATCCCACTATCCCTGCAAAACCATTAAACAGCGAAAGGGCGTTTTTCCCTTCCGCATTCTGTACTACGGCCGTTACATCCATCTGGAAATGAGCCATTCCATCTGCGACGGCTACGGCGGTTTAGCTTTTTTAAAGCCGCTTATATTAGAATATTTTAAAGAAAAGGACGGCATTGTCTGTAAGGATCTGGGCGACATCATCGACATTCACAGCCCCGTCAATCCCGAGGAATACGAGGACGCCTTTAAGAAATATTATGAAAAAAAGGTGCCGCCGCCGGAAAAGGGCGAGAAAGCCTACCACTTTCCCTTTGGACTGCTGGATAAGGGCCAGTACCTGCTGCTCACCGGCATTGTGCCCGTGGCGGATGTACTGGCGCAGTCCAGAGCCCACAAGTGCACGCTGACACAGTTTATCACCGCCCTTTATTTTGAGAGCATCCAGGATTATATTCTGGGCCTGGAAAAAAAGAAACGCGCAAGGTCGGGCTATACCAAGGCCAGCATTGCCATCAACGTGCCCGTGGACCTGCGGTCCTTCTTTCCGTCTAAAACCCTGCGGAATTTCTTTATCAGCCTGAATCCGGCCATTGACATGCAGCTGGGCGTTTACAGCCTGGAAGAGATTATCGACCTGATTAAAGGGTATATGGGCCTGTACATCAACCAGAAAAACATTAACCGCTACGTTTCCAGAAATGTGCGGAACGAAGAGCTCATGGTGCTGCGCGTGATCCCCCTGTGGGTAAAGCGTGTGATCATGCCCATTGTGTACAAGCGCTACGGCGAGAGGAGCTACACCAGCTCTGTCAGCAACCTGGGCAACATCTGGATGCCCGAGGAGGTCCGGGACAAGATAACTGCCTTCGAGAGCTTTCCGCCGCCCAGCGCCGGGAACAAGCTGAAAATCGTCATGGCCAGCTATAACGGCAGGCTCTGCATCTCCTTTGGAAAGACCACCGGAGAAAAAGACATCGAGCGGATTTTTTTCAGAAAGCTGCGAAAGCTGGGAATCCCGGTCCGGATTGAGGGAAACCAGATCAATTATTACGAAGTTGAAAGGGAGGATGCCTGATGGCTTATTGTCCAAAATGCGGCGTCGAGGTGGATAACAACGTCAAAAACTGCCCGCTGTGCGATTTTCCGATCCCCGATATCGGCGGTGAACCAAAAGGCGAAAAGCGTTATCCCCTGGCTGTCAATACCTATCCAGAGGATCATTTGGAAAAGAAAAACCAGATTTTTTATTCGCTGGAAATTATCGCGGCTGCGGTATTCCTCATATCGCTGGTTCTGTTTTTGTTCTTTCCGCTGAACCCGTCGCTGATGAAGATCATTATCATGTCCGATGTGGCAATGGTTTTCTATTTTCTGTTCTGCTTTAATTACCTGCCTGTCTGGATCAACGTGATTGGCTGTTATGCCACCACTTTGCTGCTGTGTCATGGCATTTATCAGGTCATCGGCGGCTCTGGCGACTGGTTCACAAGCTATGTGATCCCCATTGCGACCATTTTGTGCATCGACCTGGTAATCTTCGGGCTCATCTACCAAAAGAACCGGCACCGCAACCAGTTCATCTATGTGCCCACTGTTCTGATCGCCTTTACCATTGTCCTGAACCTGGGAATCGACGGAGTGGTATCCTACAACCTTTTGGGGTATCTGCGCTTTGGCTGGTCCCTGATCGTCGCAGTGTCCGGCATCTGTATTATCGCCCTGCTCATGGGCATATACCACGGGGTGCCCGACCGCACCAAGGCATACCTGAAGAAAAAGCTGCATGTATAGAGGAGGCGGAAAGTGACCAAGCAAGCGAAAATTGAAGAACAGCTCCGGGAAATGCCCCTTTACGACTACGCCTTTTTCCCGGTAAGGGATATCATCTTTACCCAGGACGTGCGCACCATCTGCGAGATGAACGACTGCGGTATGTACGGCAGGCGCTGGGTCTGTCCGCCGGTGATCGGCAGCATTGAGGACTGCATTGCCGGGTGCCAGGCCTACACCCATGCCTTTCTCTTCTCAACCGTAACCGAGGTTGCGGATTCCTTCGACCTCAAGGCCTGTGTCGAGGCCAGAGGCGACCATGAGGCCATCACCTTCGAGATCGCCGAAATCTTCCGGCGCGAAACCGAAAATCCCCTCATTCTGTCCACTGGCTGTATCCCCTGTG
The DNA here is from genome assembly GCF_015547515.1 of Eubacterium sp. 1001713B170207_170306_E7. NCBI lineage: Bacteria > Bacillati > Bacillota > Clostridia > Eubacteriales > Eubacteriaceae > Eubacterium > Eubacterium sp. 1001713B170207_170306_E7. The sequence goes on along the minus strand of NZ_JADMVE010000004.1, from coordinate 211,516 downwards.
AGCACTGCACCTACCCGGACGCGCCCTGCCGCCACCCCGAGCGGGCCTTTAAAACCATCGAGAGCCACGGCATCATGATCATGCAGATGGCAGCTCAGCAGGGAATGAGCTACGACTGCGGCCAGAACCTTGTGACCTACTTTTCCCTGGTTTTATACAATCTTTAGGCACCGATGGCCGTTCCGCTTGAGAAATGGGTAAAACCATTGTATAATAGAAACAGTTCTAATCAAGGAGGAACCGGACATGCAGCCACAGGAAAAAGCAGTCTATCAGGACATACTGCAATGTATTTTTGCCAGATATCTGGAAGATTACTCGGAAAACACGTATTCAGAACTACTAAAAAAATACGCAGACCTCTCGATCATTGAAACCGGCGAAGCCAAAGCAGCCTCATACGAGATGGTTCTTCAGCTCCTGAAGCGGAAAACCAGACGCTATACCGGTCTGGGCCGTCTGGCAGAGGGCAGTGCCCGGGAGGATAACATCCTTTATCCCGCCGCCTTCGAGACTCAGGGCGCCGACCCGGAGCTGACCCGGGAGACCGACTACGGCACAGCCTGGGACGGCTTTGACAATATGCTGTCAGAGCTGCCCGAGGAAAAGCAGGTTGAGTGTAAAATGGTATTAAACAGCCTGGAAAGCATTATTCACGACCCGTCCATGACCAAGCCCCAGAAGGCGCTGCTGTCAAGCATCCCGCTGAGCTGGATCGCCCATGAGCCCTGGGACGTGGGCATATTGTTTGTGCCCATGCTGCTCCAGATTTATGAATAAAAGGCAAAACCCAAGCCGCCGTCCGGTTTTATTTAAAACCGGCGGTGGTTTTTTAGTACAAAAATTTGCATTTTTTACTTATATCTTTTCAAAGATAAAGGTGATATAATGGAGATAAATTAAATACCGGTTGCGCTATCGTTGATTTTAAACGTGTTCATTCAAATTTGCCTTTATTTTGATTTCAGTTGTCCTCAAAAAACGGACACTGAAACTGAAGGAAAAGTTTTTTAAGGCCTGAAAAGGCAGAAAGGAAACCGAAATGAAAGCCGATCTTGTCCGCATTGCGCTGATTCCGTATTTTGTTTTGCTCCTGGTTATCTGCAACTGGAATGTGAAGCTGTACGCAGCCGTCACGCTGAACAGCTTTTACTTTCTGGAATACATTCTTTTTATTTTCTGCGGCCTGGCGATCGCTTGCCTGATGGATATTTCCCAAAGCACCTATCGCCAGAAAAGTGCCCGAATCATCATTATTGTCAATCTGGCCGTTCTGCTGGGGTTCTTTCTGCTGGGCTTCCTCCGGATTTTTGTTTTCTTTGACGTCCGCTATTTTTATCCGGTTTCTTTTTTGCTCTTTGGTTACTATCTGTATTTGCTCGTTATAAGCCTGAGAAAGGGGGAGCAGCCGTGAAAAAGTATATGCGAAACGGGATGATCCTCTGCGCGCTGTCGCCGCTGATCGCCTACTATTTACATTTTATGGTTGGTACGGCCTCAAACCTTATTTTTATGACCCTGTCCAGCGTCACAGGCAATAGCGCGGTGGCGTATCTGGGTTACCTGGGAGGAATGGAAATGGTGCCAGCCTGGACCCTTGCCATCAATGTGACGGTGCTCATCTATCTGTTCTACCGGTGGGACCTCGAAAAGAAAAAGTCCGAAGAACCCTGAGCCCTGGGTGTAAAATACCGCGCTCTCAAAAAGTGTTTTTAAATATGAAAGGAGATGCTCGTATGCAGTACCAGAAATTATCCAAACCGGCAAAAGCTTACGCAGAAGAATTTTTTTCAGAATACCGGGAACGGCTGAGAGAAAACATGCCCGACGAGGTTGCCTCAGTCATTTATTTTAAACCCGACAGGAATACCCTCCCTTATATTTATGAACTGCAAAAATTCTTTCATTTTAAGGTAGGCCAGAATCAGGTCATTATCAACCACTTTTTTGTGGACCAGATGACGTGTTTTTATAAGTGGTAGGAAAATGGGAACCGTGCTTTAGTCTGGAGGAGCGTCATGAAAAATAAAATATATTTCGTCTACCTGGCAGCAGTGCCGTATATCATTTTAGCACTGGTAACTGTGCACTGGTATGAGTATTACAGGCCGAGCGCCACCATGCCGGCCTATGGAAATTTTCTTTTTATTTTTACCCTGTTGCTGTACCCTGTTATTGGAATCCTGCTGGCAGGCCTGCATACCATTCCCCAAAATGTGTATGGCACAAAGTGGGCAAAAGGAATAATCGCTGTCAATTTCGTGGTTCCCATTGTATTTTGGATGGTCTATTACACTGGCTTGGGCGGACTGGGTGTGAAGCTGCTGTTCTTTGTCCGGGTGCCGTCATTTACGATCATATCCCTTTTGGTGATGGGCTATTACCTGTTTCTTCTGGCAGAGAGCCTTTGGAAGAAAGCCAAAGCCCTGTAGAGTTTAAAGAGATGAGAGGTAAAAAATGAAAAAGAAACGATTGGCAGTGCTTGTGTTGTTGTCTGTCTGCTGTTTATCCCTTTTTGGCTGCTCGGCAGAGGAAGATAAGAGCGAGGAAATCCCTCTGTCCGAGAGGAGCATTGAGGAGCAGGTTCAGAATAACAGAAGCACTATTTTTAAGGAATACGATAATATCAAGGCCTTCAGAGCCGTGTATCAGAATGACCTGAGAACCATGAACGGCCTGGTGGACCCAAAGAAATACGACATTGTGCTGACTAATCTTGAATACGAGAATCTGCAGACCGCGACAAAAAATACATCAAAAGTAAAAGCAACTTACAAAATGATTGATAAAGATAAATATGTGCTGAAGTATTACGACTCTTTTGAAGAATACGGCGCATTAAAAGAAAGCGACCTGGCAGCCCTGAATGAGAGCGTGAGGGATCAGGGCGTCACCTATAAGCCCACCATCGCAGAGCTTGTGCCAGAGCAGGAGAATGTCCGGGCCTATTATGAAAAGGTGGATGGAAAGAGTTAAAGCGATGAGCAGGGAGGCGGCATATGGAAAGAGATAAAATCGGAAAAGGGATCAGCTGGGTGGTTTACAGCGCCATTATTGCAGTGGATATAATGATTAACTACCAGCTGTTCCACTGGCTCCGCAAGCCCCTTTACCAAATTAATGAGGCGCTTTTTGGCGTGACCGGGATGGGCCTTAAGGGGCAGCCGGGCTTTGTGGTGTTCTTTCAGTTTTTTATTCCGGTGGTTTTGTTTTTTGTCATTGTGATGGCCGGGCATTTTCTTTGCAGGAGAATAGAGGAAAAGCTAAGTTAGTAAAGAGGAGAAAAATAATTTTAGAAAGGGGGATGCGGATAGAGGGTTGGTTTAACGATTAGGCGTTGGTTGATCAATTAGGTTATCAAAATTTGATATCAAAAAAACGATTATCCATATAAATGCTATATTTAAGGACTATAAAATAAATTGGAACACCAAATAAAGTGTCCTTTTTAGCAATGCAAAGCGGTTAATCAATAAAAGGCTAACCGCTTTGTAATACTATACTAATTTTATATGATTTTATTCTTTGATTGTTCTTTCCAATGTTGCGATAACGCCCATTCCTTTGGCAAGATTCGATATTACAGAAACCACTCGCCAGCCTTCTTTAGCAAGTTGATTATAGGTTTTTTCACTTTCCTTAACACTTAAGGTTAAAACTTTGTATTCGTACAAAAGACTACCTCCTATTCTAAATTTTGCTTTAATTATACAGTACATGGGAGGTGAATGCAATAGTATTCCTTGAATGTTGCATGATAAACCTCCCCTTTTATCCTGTCGTCCGCCACAAACAGAAAGGAAAAAGCCCTGTCAATAGACTTTGATTTGAGATACTTTGCAGGATTTTTCTTCATTAAGGATGTGGATGTGGTTGAGCGGAAATAAAGCCGTTTGAAAAGATAATATTTTGGTCAATATTGTGAGATAGAGTGTTAATTTTGCGAAGGATCTTTTACAGCATGTAAAAACATGTTATATTTGATAAAATAAAAGGAGAGGTCTAATCTAAAAAAGTAAGCTTGGGAGTGCCCGAGATTTTTAGGGATAAAACCCGAAAGAAGGGAGAAAAAATGAAAAAGAAATTGTTCGCAGCAATGCTGGCATTGCTTGTTTTGTCTTTGCCGTTGTCAGGATGCACGCTGAATAAAAAAGATGAGCAGAAGGAAAACAAAGTGGAAAAAACCATGGAAGAACAGGTAGAGAACAATCAGAACGCGATTTTTAAACAGTACGACAATATCAAGGCGTTCCGGTCGGAATACCAAAAGGATCTGGAGACAATGAACGCGCTTGTGGACCCGGATAAAGCAGAAATCGTTCTAACAGACATACGCTATACAGACGGTGCGCCAAGCTCCGATTCAAAGGTTGATGCCACATACAGAAGCGTCAACAAAGATGTATATATTCTAAAATACTATGAATCGTGGGATGAATGTAAAGAAAAAATGGAGAGTGATCTGTCAGCATTAAATGAATCGGTTAAGGATCAGGGAATCGAATACCATATGGATCGCGCCGAGCTTGTGCCAGAGGATAACAGAGTGCGGGTTTATTTTGAGAAAGTGACATAAACGCTAGTTTGAATAGCAGGTGAATCGTCAAAAAAGACAGGAAGTAAAGGCTTTCTGTCTTTTTTAATGTGTTTAAAAAATATATCGATATCTTTTATAAGTTGAAAATGTTATAATAAAATAAAGCATAAATCGCTGGACGGAGAGAGGAGGCCATAAAAATGTTCCGAATTGGTGTGTGTGATGATGAAGTCTATTTCAGACAGGACTTGAAAAAACGGCTTGAGGATTATTTTAAGGATAAAAAGTTTAAACCGGAGATTTTATTTTTTGAAAGAGGACAGGCGCTTTTACAATCGGCAGAAAAAAGGCCTTTTGATCTGGTCTTTCTGGATATTGAGATGCCGGATATGGACGGAATTACCCTCGGAGCCCGTTTAAAAACAGTGTTTGAGGAGACTCTGTTAATCTATGTGACCTCGCATGATGCCTATGTTTCCCATGCGTTTCGGTTAGATGCTTTTCAATATCTGAAAAAGCCTTTAGATGATTCCTTTTTTCATGAGGAAATAGACAGGGCGCTGGCACAGTATGTTCTAAAAAAACAAAAATATAATTTTGAGTATAACAGTGTCAGAATGAGTGTTCCAATAACAGCGCTCATTTATTTAGAATCCCAAAGATGGAGTGTGATTATCCATACAAAGGATAAAGATTATAAAATTGTCGGCAAGCTGAATGAAGAAGAAAAGCGGCTCGCCGCCCATGGATTTATCCGTATCCATCAGAGCTATCTCATTAATATGCAGTATATTAAAAAGTTCCTCAGTGATAAGGTGTTTTTAAAAGATCGGGAAGAACCGCTGCCGGTCAGCAGAAAATATAAAAATGAAGCAAAAAAAGCTCATTTAGACTATCAAAGCAAAGTAGGCATTTGATATGAAGGAGATATGGGTACAAATCTTTGCGGCCGTGTTTGAGGCGGTTTTGATTTATTATTGGGTACGTGCCTTTTCACGGGAGAAAAAGATTAAACGGCGCTGGATTGTGCTTGAAGTCACGCTGGTAAGCCTTTGGATTTTGATTTCTCTTGTCTTTGTGAAAAATCCACTGCTTTTAATTTCATTTACTGCAGCAGCCTGTATTTTGATGTTTTTTATTTATCGTGTTCCTGTAAAGATCAGTTTAGTTGCGACGCTGGTTTTCTGCGTGGTCATGGCTTTGTGTGATGTACTGGCTATATACATACTGATGTTCTTAAGTGGCGAAAATATCGAAACGATTCGCTTTACTGCTGAATTAATGTTAATGGGCAATCTTTTAACAAAGTTTTTAATTTTATGTTTTGTGAGTTTTGTGTACGTTCGTAACAAAACAGATTTTAGTAAACTATTTATCAAAAAAACTATTTATCTTTTAGTACTTCCTTTGGCTAGTATTGTTTTATTGTATCAATTACTCAGCTTTAGTGATATGGAAAATCCTTTTAGTATAATGATGTGTTTAATTGGGATTGCGGGCCTTTTTATTGGGAATATCTATTCATTTATCTTTTTTGAAAAGGAGGAAGAGCTTGAAGAACAGAACCTGAAGGAGTTTTTTTTGAAGCAGCAAATCGAAAATCAACGTACTTATTATCAGAGTTTAGAATCCTCAAATGAAGAGATGAGAAAAATACGTCATGATTTGAAAAATGCTTTTATTGCACTTTCAGGATATTTGGATATAGGAGATGTAAATGCCGCTAGACAATATGTTGATAGGCAAATACACACAATAAAACAACTTACTTACAGTACTGGCTATCCTGCAATTGATGCTGTTGTTAATGTTAAAAAGACTAAAGCTCTTGAAAAAAATATACAGTTTGATATGAAAATTTCTTTACCAAAAGAGTTACTTGTTGATGAGATGGATTTGTGTATTATTTTAGGAAACGCATTGGATAATGCATTAGAGGCATGTGAGAAAATGCCTTGTGGACAGGGGGAAATCATATTAAGCTTACGTAAAACAGGGGGGATGCTTTTGCTCGACATAAAAAATACTATTGATAAAGAACCAGTCAAAGATTCAGATGGGTTGATTACAACGAAAAAAGATCAGGTGAACCATGGCTTTGGTCTTAAAACAATATATCAGTTAACAAAACAATATGATGGGACGATGGATTATGAGGTTAAAAACGGCTGGTTTTATCTGATGATCAATTTAAACCTTAAAGACTCTGTTGATTCTGCGATATAAACCGTCAATTCTGCGAACCCTCTTTATAAGAAAACGAAATCATGCTATCTTTAAATTATCCTAATTTAAAGATAGTTTTTTTATAGAAATTTGAAAAGAGGTAGTAAAAATGAAAAGTAAAGTAAAAAAAGCATTGATACGGTTTGGTCCTTTGTTTGTATTTTTGGCTTTAGAAATGGGGATTTTTACATCTAATGCTGCAGCTTGTTTTGGATTCTACCAGCCAAAAGAACCGGAAAGAATGGCGAAATATAAAAAATAAGTTTCAAATGTATAACTTGATAGAGGGGTGATACCAATGGGAAGTAAATAATATACGGAAAAATATAAAAAATATGATAAGAAAGGAAAAAACAATGAAACTAAGTAAGAAACTGTCAGTTTCTTTGGTGGCTGTTTTATTGATTATGACGACGCTAATGATGCCGGCTTTCGCAAATGAAAAAGTAACCAATGAAGAAACAACAACAATACAAACTGGAGAGATACAACCAAGAATCGCTGTTACTGTATATCATGAAGAATGGATGAACTATTCTGTAGGAGACTATATTCCTACTAGTCTTTATAGAGAAGGATGGTATGGTGGAGCTTATGTTTCAGGATGGCTTAAATTAATCAGAACTGTAACTACTGGCAATAATATTGCCGTGTTGTATGGTGGAAATCTAGTAGGAAGCGCTTGAGTTAAAGAATTTTTGTAAGACAGAATAAATAAGTGTTTTGTTTAAAGCAGATAGCATTATAACTATGCTATCTGCTCTTGTTTACACGATGAAATAAAAAACAGAAAGAACTTTTAAATTAGATGAGTAAAGTTTACAACAACCATACTCCCTGGCAAATCATCTAGTCTATCAAAAAAGGCGAAACCCGGCTCATAGACTGGAAACCCTTGCTGGATGTGGAAGAATATCAGGAATTATCGGATTGCTTTGATACGGACCTGGAAAAGCTGAAGCAGAATTTCTGGCATTAAATATTATAAAATAGGAGATCCCCCATGATCCACAACCTATCCCAAAAACTAACGTCCATCTTCATTCACCACCGCATCATTGACGCTGAGGACCGGGAGGTCTATATTTACAGCTTTGAGCTCCTGCTGTCTGCGGTTATCAATCTGGCGGTGGTGGTGCTTTTGATTGGCCTCACCGGTCAGGTAGCCGGGGGCGTGGGCTTTGTCCTCACCTTTCTGGTGCTCCGGCAGTCTGCGGGAGGGTACCACGCGTCCTCACATTTTTTCTGTATCCTGAGCTTTACGGTCATTTTTTCGGTGTTTCTGGCAGTGATCACCTTTCTGCCGCCGCTTTACTACCTGCCGGTTATTCTGGGGGCGCTTGTCCTGGGCGTGCCGGTCATTGTGCTCACAGCGCCGGTGGCCCATGAGAATAAGCCGCTGACCGGGGCGGAGCGTGCGCGCCTGAGCCGTCTGGCAAAGCTGACTGTGGTGATATTAACGGCCCTGATCATGACGGGCTGGTACCTGGCGCCCGGGAACGCGGCGCCTGCCGGAGCGGCCCTGGGGCTTCTGACGGTTGCGCTGTCGTCGCTGGCGGCGCTGTATGGAAAAAGGAGGCAGGCTTAGGCTTGCTTTAATTAAATATTGAAACTGGGATAATGCTTGACACCCGCCAACAGAGAGCTTCTGCTTTCTGTTATTTTTTTGCTCTAAATAAAGAGAGAAGGAGTTATTATGAATAAAAAAGATTTGTACGCAGTGCTTCAGGAAAAGACCCGGATTGCCTGGGTGGAGGTTTTTACAGACCCGGAGGCAGGCCACGGCCTGCGGGTATGGTTTGAGGACTGGCGGGGGCTGGAATTCTACCGGAGTAAGGCCACCCTTATAAAATGGCTGGAGGAATGGGACATCGTGAGCACCGCGGCGGCGGAAAAGGCGGCCCGGGCACTTCTGCCGGGCAGCCAGCTGCTGCCCATGTACCGCGGTCCGGGATGCACCTTTGTCCAGATTAAGACCAAATCGACCAAAGCCGGGGAGAAGTATGCCTACAGCTGGGTAAATTTGGATTTAATTAATTAACGGCCCCGGGCCTGTAAAGGAGGCGAAATGCCTGGAGCTTAAAAACGGTATGATCGTGCGCCATCTGCACCGGGACGCCACCATAAGGCGCAAGCTGGAGGAGGGGAAGCGGCTGGCGGCCGCGCTTGGGAAAAGATGAAAAAGCAAGTTATTATTGTGATCGGTACTCGGGAAGCGAGTTCTGAATAAAGGGTTCAGAGGATATTATGGAAAAAGCGCTTTACAATATATAAAAATAAAGATATAATTATATCGTAAAAAAGATACAGGAGGGTGTAAAAATGATTATTAAAGCATCGGCCACACTTAGAAATGATTATGCGAAAATTTCAAGTCTTGCCAAAGAAACAAAAGAACCAATTTATATTACTAAGAACGGCGAAGGGGACATGGTTTTGATGAGCATTGACGCCTTTGAAAAAAGAGAACAAATTTTGGAGTTACGGGCCCGGGTGCTGCAGGCAGAAGAGGAACGTTTAAATGGAGAAAAAGCATTAAGCCTGTCTGAGGCAAGAGAGCAGCTGCGTAAGAGAATAAATGATGTATAAAGTGAGAATTCTGCCGACAGCCTGGGAAGATTTAAAAAAAATAGAAGATTATTATACGGTTCAGTTTAATGAGGAGATAGCCGTTAGCGTAGCAGACCATATTTTGGATGTCCTCGAACGTTTAGAGATCTTTCCAAACTCGGGATCTTTGACGCCAGATAGATGGCTGAATGAGAGAGGATACCGTATGGTGATCTGTAAAAAGCAGGTTGCGATTTACCGATTGATCGGGGATACTGTTTTTATTTACCATATTGCGGACACCCAAACGGAATATACAAAATTATTCTATTAGATAACGAAACCACATCTGGCAGAAAGCTTTGGCTTTCTGTTTTTTTTATTTTTTGTTTTAAAGGGGTCGGTGCGCTTTTATGGAAAAAGTGCAAAATAATACCCGAAAAACCCTTATAAAAAGCCATATATTACTCTTTTTTGACGGATTACCCGGCCAACCCGCGGTTTGCGGCGGCGGGCCGGGCCCGGTATAATACACCTACAAGCTTGAAAAACAAAGAACACCGGTGTTCCGAAAGGAACAATTAAATGAATCGAAAAATAAACATGAGTATTGTCAAACCGGAGGAGCTGAAGGATCAGCCGGTTATTACGACGCTGGATCAGCTGTTCTGTATGGAGCTCATAGATTTGCAGATGAACAATGAAAAATTATTAATGACATATTATGACCGCACGGTGTTTGTGGGCCGGGCGCCGGAGAAGCCGGTAACCGTGGTGTATGGCAAGGAAGGCACACCCTACTTCAATATCCGGGAGGTGGCGGCGCTTATGGGAAAGCGAGAAGATATTGACGCTTTTATCTCGGATCACTACGATGAGCTGGGCGTGGTTGTGCGCATCGCGGCGGCGCCCCACAAGCTGGAGCTGATCGATTTTCTGCCAACAACGGATATCGCGGGGATCCGCCGTCTGGCAGAGCTGCTGGATGAGGAAGCGGATTCGGAGAGTGTGGCCGCTACGCTTGAGTTTCTGGAAGAAAAGGCTGTGGCCTGGGGGAAACAATGCTATGCATAGATTTACCATTACAGACACCACCTGTTATGATTACATCTGGCTGCAGGGCCTTGAGGCCATACCGGCGGTCATTGAACCGCCCATGAATTACGGCGGAGAGCCGGTAGTATGGCTGGCGCTGAGCCCGATCCTGCCTCTGCTCGGATACGCCTCGGCCAGCAAGATAGCCGCGCTGGTGGCTCTGGAGGACAAGTGCAAGCGCCGGGTGTATTACGGGGGAAGGCACCGCCATATGTGGATGGTGAACCTGCGCGGCCTGCAGGTGCTGCTGCCGCTCATGAAGGACAGGAAAAAGCTGGAATGGGCCGCGGAGCTGTTTAAGCAAAAGGTGAGCGCCCTGGAAATGCTTCACAAGGTGAGCGCCAGGACCTCTGTCCTTTACCACTATGAGGAGGGCAGGGAACCGGTCCCCGCCGAGGAATGCGGCTGTGAGGCCGGGACACTGGCCCGCGCGTATATTGAGCTGCACCGCCGCTGCAAGAAGCTTGAGGAAATGCTGGAGCAGGTGGAGCGTGGGGCTTAACTACATGACGGAGCTCAACGCCATGCGGGATTATCTGCTGCTGAGGCCTCTGGCCTCTGGGCGGATATCCCTGTGGCACGGGCTCATGATGGTCAACAATCTCTGTGTCTGTGGCTGGAAGAGCTGGTTTACCGCGCCGAATATGACGCTGCGGGCTTTCTCGGGGCTGTCGGACAACGGTATCCTCGGTGCCCGAAGGGTGCTTAAGGAAAGGGGGCTCATTGATTTTGTGCCGGGAGCCTCGGGGGAGATTCCGGCAAAATACCACATGCACCCCGTCTCTGGGCGTGTCCGTGAGGTGCGCGGCACTGCGGGCAGCAGTGGGGGCGGTTCTGCGGCCGGCAGTTCGGGCAGCAGCGCGGCATTCTATAAACAAAACAAACCAGACAAAAAGAGACAAAAGGAAACCACGAACCCTTTTTTAAAAATGTTAAATAATGAGGAGGAAATGTGAACCGAAATGAAACGTTGAAAATTATGGCTGTGATCAAGGCAGCCTATCCCTACTATTACAGCAACCAGTCCGAGGAGGACCTGAAAACCGTGGTCAGCCTCTGGCAGGGGATGCTTGAAGACTATGAGTACCCGCTGGTATCCGGCGCGGTGCGGGCCTTTATCGCCAGTGACCGAAAGGGCTTTCCGCCCTCGGTGGGCATGGTGCTGGACAAGCTGAGGCTTTTTACCACAGCGCCGGAGCTCTCGGAGATGGAGGCCTGGCAGCGGCTGTCGGGGGCGGTTAAGAACTCGGCCTGGTATGCCAAGGAGGAGTTCGAGAAGCTGCCGGAGGACATCCGCGGCATTGTAGGCTCTCCGGCCAGCCTGCGGGAGTGGGCTCTGATGGATGCGGGAACCTTCCATTCGGTTATCCAGTCCAATTTTATGCGCAGCTACCGGGCCTGCCGGGGACGGCAGCGCGCCCTGGAGGAGCTGCCGGAAAATGTGCGGCATTTGGTCGGGGAGCTGGCAGAGCACAAAGACCTGTTGCCCGCGGATGGGAGCAGCGGTCATGGGCAGGGTGACTGAGCAGGATAATCAGGCTGAGATCCTGAGCTTTATCGAAATGGCCCAGAAGGGCGATAAGGCCATGAAGCTGGCAGTGGTTAACCTCTTTAAGCCCATGGCTTACAGCATGGTTTACCGTTCCTTCTATCATAAGGAGGAGCGGGTGGAAATGTGCCAGGAGGCCTGCCTGCAGATCCTGGAGGCCATCGAGGATTTCGATGTGGTCAATTACCGGCATGTCTATTTCAGGCATTACCTGAAAAACCGCCTGCGGTTTATGATTTTAAACCGGATTTGGCGGATTGGGCTTGAGAGAAAGCGGTTTGCCTGTTCGCTGGATGAAAAGGTGGCCGGGGAAGACGGAGAGGAGGACTGCTGGAAAATCGACTGGTTCCCGGCCGCCTGCAATACAGAGGATCAGGCCATCAGGGGCTGTATGGCCCAAAAGGTGCTGGCGGTGATGCGAAAACAGATGGTTCAGGAAACCTATGAGGACGTCTGCCGGCATTTTATGGAGGGGATCAGCTACGCCGAGATCGCTTTGGAAAGAGGGCAGAACCGCTCCACTGTCCAGTACCAGTGCAGCCGGGCGATGGACAGGGTGAAGCGGGAGCTGCTCGGGGAGGAGGCGTATCTGAAACAGCTGTAGCGGGAAAGCAGGTGCTGTCAGGTGTAGTGGGCCAGGGCTTTTTCAAGCTCGGCCCGCAGTGAGGCGCGCAGCGTCTCGGGGGAATGAAGGATCAGGTCGCCGCCAAAGGAAAGGAGGTAGCCCACCAGCCAGTTGTCCACGGGCAGGCAGGTATGGATGTCAAAATCGCCCCCGGGCAGCGGGAGAACCTGGGCCTCTGCGAACTCGTCATAGACGCGGTAGGCCCGGTTTTTGAGGATGGTAAAGTGAAGCGGGGTCATGACGATTTGGGCGTTTTCGGTAAAGGGAACTGTGGGGTAGGGGTCAAAGGCGGCCTCCAGCACCTGCAGGTCCCGGATCCGGAACAGCTTAAACACGCGGTAATCCTGCCGTGTATGGCAGTAGGCCTGAAGGTACCAGTTGTGCCCCTTAAACAGCAGCTTGATGGGGTCTGCGGTGCGCTCGCTTTTGGTTCCGTCGGCGCCCCAGTAGGAAAAACGGATGGTGTGCCGGGTGAGGATGGCGTTTTTGAGCTCCTCTGAGCGCTCCCGGTCCTGTATGGAGCCGCCCCAGCCCGTAAAGTCTACCTCGATCCAGTTCTGCTGGTTTTTTTTGAAAAAGGTTCCCAGCTTGGTGATCAGGCCGTCTGGGTCTGGGTATTCGACAGCCTGGAGGGTCTGGAGGGCCGTGAGGATTTCGCTCTGCTCGGCGTCGCTGAGGATGGATTTGTCCAGGGTGTAGCCGTCCATCAGGGCGATGCCGCCGTTTTTGCCCACGTTGGTATAGATGGGCACTCCGCTCAGGCTCAGGCGGTCGATGTCCCGGTAAATGGTGCGGACGGAGACCTCAAAGTGGGCGGCCAGCTGGCTGGCGGTCATCTGCCCTTGGTCTAAGAGCAGGTAGATGATTTCAAACAGGCGGTGGGTCTGCATAATATTTCTCCAATATAAAAGGGACGGCACAGGGCCGTCCTCTTTGTCTTTTTACGCGTTTGGCGCTTCCAGCATGTTTTCGCGGATTTTGTCCAGGTCTTCTTTGGTCAGATCGGTTTTGTCGAGCAGGTAGTCGTCGACATTTTCGTAGTTTTCCTTGATGTAATTCAACTGGATTTTCAGCCATTCGGGCTTGACGCCAAAGAAATCCTTGAGCTGATCCTTGGAGACGCCTTTGGCTTCGTCCATCTCATCGGCCATAATGGTGCCGAGGACTTCGAAGGCTTCGTCGAAGGTCAGGTTAGTCAGGGAATAATCTGAGATAATGGTCTGCTCCGGTACGCCGCAGATCAGCAGGATCAGCGCGGTCATAAAGCCGGTGCGGTCCTTGCCGTTGGTGCAGTGGTACAGGATGGGGTACTGATCCGGGTCAGTCATGACCTTAAGGATCTCGGCGTACAGCGGGGCGGCGTTTTCGACCTGGTAGCGGTAGATTTTGCGCATGAACTGGTCAATGCCGTCCGGCGCCCGGAAGTCGATCTCGTTGTGGCTGAAGGGGATATTTTTGAGGACTGGAATGTTTTTGTAGTCCGCGGTGGAGGGCAGCTTGTCCGGCAGGGCCTTGGCCTTGGGGGCGTCCCTGAAGTCATAGACATGCTTGAGGCCAAGCTCTTCAAAGTACTCTACATCCTTATCGGAAAGGTGGCCCAGCTCTTCGCTGCGGATCACCTTGCGCCATTTGGTCTTGCGTCCGTCCAGGCCGGTATAGCCGCCGATATCGCGGATATTGATGGAATTTTCCAGCTGGATCAGCCGCTTGCCCAGGTTGGACTCGTCGCAGAAGATCAGGTGGTCTTCGTCTTTAAAGTCGGTTTCCCAGGGCTTTTTCTGTGGGAGCGGGAGGCTCTCGTGCTGGGTGGCATCTTCGGCCTGAAGCTTTTTCTGGCGTTTTTTATGAATCAGATATGGGACTGCGGCAGCCGCGGCAATGAGCGCCCCAATGCCTACAAATTTTTTCATATGTTCACTCCTTTGACTCTTTATACTTTATTATATAGAATATATTGTAACATAAAGACTTAAATTTGTCCCGGTGACAATTTGTTTTTTCGCCATATTTTATAAAAAGGAGCGTTTTAATGGAAAATGTCGGAATTTATGTGCACGTTCCCTTCTGCGTGCAGAAATGCCAGTACTGTGATTTTGCCTCCTGGGCCGGCTGCGGTCCGGAGGCGGTGGCCCGGTATTTCGATGCGGTCTGCCTAGAGATAAGGGCCTTTGGGGCCCGGCAGGGCAGGCTGTCTGCGGACACGGTTTATTTTGGCGGAGGCACGCCCTCCAGTGTGGCGCCCCGGTATATCGGGCAGGTCATGGAGGCTGTCGGGCAGTGCTTTGTCCTGTCCGGGGAGGCGGTGGAGGCTACCATTGAGGTTAACCCCGGAACGTTAACGAGTGAAAAATGCCGGGCTTACCGTGATATGGGCATCAACCGCGTGAGCATGGGGCTTCAGACCACGAGCGACCAGGGGCTTAAGGCCCTGGGGCGTATCCATACCTACGCCGATTTTGAGGAATCCCTTGCGCTGCTGGACCGCGCGGGCTTTGAGAATATCTCGGCCGATCTGATGTTTGGCCTGCCAGGCCAGACGCTGGCGGATGTACAAGCGGATATCGCGTGCCTGACGGCCCTTGCGCCCATCAGGCATATTTCCTGCTACAGCCTGAAAATCGAGGAGGGGACTGCCTTTGACGCCCTGTACCGCCAGGGAAGGCTGGCGCTGCCGGACGAGGCGCTGGAGCGGCAGATGCAGCACGCCATCATCGACGGCCTGGCCGCCAGGGGCTTTGAGCAGTACGAAATATCGAATTTCGCGCGAAAGGGCTGGGAAAGCCGTCATAACAGCCGGTACTGGGTGATGAAGCCCTATGTGGGCTTTGGGCTGGGCGCGGCTTCCTATTATCGGGGAGAGCGCCGCACCAACGTGATGGATATGCAGGACTACTGCGCCTTGGCCGAGCAGGGCAAGCCCCCGGTGCTCGAGGCCCACACCCTGGACCTACAGGAGAAAAAAGGCGATTTTATGTTTCTGGGCCTGCGGCGCATGTATGGCGTGGACGACGCGGATTATCAAAAGCTGTTTGGCAGCAGCTTTTTTGAGGATTTTGAGGAAATCGGAGGCCTTGTCGAGGCGGGGCTCCTCACGCGTGAGGGCCCGGTGATCCGCCTTACCCGAAGGGGACAGGACCTGGCAAACCAGGTGTTTATGGCCTTTGTGTAAGTGCGTTGAGTGCAGCGGAGGACCGCCAAGGTTTCCTTGCTTAAATAATGTTTAAATCTTAAAAACTTGACATTTATCTTATAGAAATCTATTGACAAAGTACAGGCCTGGTGGTATATTATAGTCAAGATATTAGCACTCACAAGTAACGAGTGCTAATAAAGAGGTGAACAAAATGGACTTGAAAGAGAGAAAGAAGAAGATATTGGAGGTAATCATTAAGGATTACATCAATACCGCCGAACCGGTAGGGTCCCGGACCTTGTCAAAGCGTTATAACCTTGGCATCAGCCCTGCGACCATCCGGAACGAAATGGCTGATCTCGAAGACCTGGGCTTTTTAATGCAGCCGCACACCTCATCAGGAAGAATTCCGACTCAGCTGGCTTATCGCTATTATGTCGATGAGATCATGCAAATCCAAAAATTAGCTAAGGTTGTGAGAAATGACATCCATAATGGGTATCTAAAAATAACAAGGGAGCTGGATAACACCATGAACCATACGGCAAAGGTGCTCTCCCAGCTGACCAATTATACCTCTGTCGTGCTGTCGCCGCGGGTTTCCTGCTTTAACTGCAAGCATGTACAGATTGTTCCTTTAATAAAGGAACGGGTTTTACTCATTGTGGTCACCTACGAAGGCATGGCAAAAAATATTGAAATGACCCTTTCGCAGGAAATTGACACGGCTTTAGCCCTGAAGCTGAGCAATGTCTTAAACAGTTTCCTTAAAAATATTTCCTTTCAGGAAATTAATATGGAGCTGGTGGACCAGATTCAGGAATTGTCTCCGGATGAAAGCAATTTACTCCGGGAAATTCTTCCGGTATTAAGGGATACTTTGATGGAGGAGGCCTCAGACATTCATTCCATGGGTCTGACCAATCTCTTTAATTATCCTGAATTCAGTGATGTGGAAAAAATCCGTCACCTGGTTAATGTGATCGAGGAGAAACCGCTGCTGGCGGGCATACTCTCCAGTGACGACACCAGTCAGGTGATCAATATCAGTATCGGGGATGAAAATGATAATGAGAATCTGAAGGAATTCAGTATTATTACGACAACCTACGAGCTGGAAGGAAAGACCGTAGGCGCTTTTGGGGTCATAGGGCCGACGAGAATGAATTATGACAATGTCTCCTCGGTTCTTGATTATATAAGAAATGAACTGAACACAAACTTAACAAAATTATTAATGAAATAGGTGGTTAAATGGCTAAGGAAGAAAAGATGGAACAAAACGTAGACGAAACCATTGAGGAAGAAGCTACGGAGGAACAGGCAGCGGAGGAACAAACCGCAGAAGAAGAGGTTGAAAAATCGGTAAACGAGGCGGCCAAGGCAGAGGAAGCGGCCATGGAACGGCTCATGCGCCTTCAGGCGGATTTTGAGAATTATAAAAAAAGAACCCAGAAGGAAAAGACCGACATTTACCAGTTTGCACTCGAAGGCTTTGTCACAAAGCTTTTGCCGGTGCTTGACAACCTGGACCGCGCCGAGGCAGCGGCCGACGACGAAAGCACGGACAAATACCGCGAGGGCGTCCAGATGGTTTTCAAGCAGCTGATCAGTGTTCTGAACGAGGAGGGCCTGCAGGAAATTGACTGCGTGGGCACAGCCTTTGATCCGAACTTCCACCACGGCGTAGCCGTTGGCGAGGATCCTGAAAAAGAGGACCAGATTGTTCTGGAGGTTTTCCAGAAGGGCTATACTTTTAAGGATAAGGTCATAAGACCAGCGATGGTTAAGGTTAACCAGAAGTAAAAAAACGTCCGGCGTCGGCGTTTTGGAATCGACGCAAAGTCCGGTCATCCGGCCGGCATTTAAATCTAGAAAACAAACTTTCGAATCATTAGGAGGACATATATTATGGGTAAAGAAAAAATTATTGGTATTGACTTAGGTACTACAAACTCTTGTGTAGCTGTTTTAGAAGGTGGCGAACCGGTTGTTATCCCAAATGCAGAAGGGAACCGTACAACCCCGTCCGTCGTCGCGTTTACAAAAGACGGTGAAAGACTGGTCGGCCAGGTGGCTAAACGCCAGGCTGTTACCAATCCGGACCGCACAGTCGCTTCCATCAAGAGACACATGGGCACCGACTATAAGGTAAACATTGACGATAAGAGCTACACACCACAGGAAATCTCTGCGATGATCCTGCAGAAATTAAAATCAGACGCAGAAGCCTACCTTGGCGAAACTGTAACCAAGGCAGTTATCACGGTACCGGCTTATTTCAGCGACGCTCAGAGACAGGCAACCAAGGACGCCGGTAAGATTGCCGGTTTAGACGTACTGCGTATCATCAACGAACCAACCGCAGCTTCACTGGCCTATGGCCTGGACAAGGCAGACAACCAGAAAATCATGGTTTATGACCTTGGCGGCGGTACCTTCGACGTATCCATCCTGGAATTAGGCGACGGCGTTTTTGAAGTTAAGGCGACCAACGGGAACAACAACCTGGGCGGCGACGACTTTGATGACAAGATCATCGACTGGATGGCAGATGAATTCAAAAAATCCCACGGCATCGACCTGAAATCTGATAAAATGGCGTTACAGCGTTTGAAAGAAGCAGCTGAAAAAGCTAAAATCGAACTTTCCAGCGTTATGAAATCAGACATTAACCTGCCGTTCATCACTGCGACCGCAGAAGGCCCGCAGCATCTTGAACTCTCCCTGACAAGAGCGAAATTCGACGAATTAACCTCTGGTCTTGTAAGAGAAACCGAAGGACCTGTCTCCAAAGCAATGGGCGACGCAGGCCTGGGCAAAAACGAACTGAACAAGGTTATCCTGGTTGGTGGTTCCACAAGAATCCCGGCAGTCCAGGATGCGGTTAAGAACTTAACTGGAGAAGAAGCCTACAAGGGAATTAACCCTGACGAATGTGTTGCCATCGGAGCAGCCATCCAGGGTGGTGTACTGGCCGGCGAAGTCAACGATGTTCTGTTACTCGACGTTACTCCGCTTTCCTTAGGCATCGAAACCCTTGGCGGCGTGTTCACAAAACTGATCGAACGCAACACCACCATCCCGACCAAGAAGAGCCAGGTATTCTCTACCGCTGCCGACAACCAGACCGCTGTAGACATCCATGTATTACAGGGTGAACGTGAAATGGCCTCTGGCAACAAGACACTGGGACGTTTCCAGTTAACCGGTATCCCGGCTGCAAGACGTGGTATTCCACAGATCGAAGTAACCTTTGACATTGACGCCAACGGTATCGTTAACGTATCCGCCAAGGATTTAGGCACCGGTAAATCTCAGAATGTTGTGATCAAATCCACCACCAACATGAGTGAAGACGACATTGACAAGGCTGTAAAAGAAGCTGAACAGCACGCAGCCGAAGATAAAAAGGCAAAAGACCTGATCGAAGCCAAGAACAACGCAGACTCCACCGCTTACCAGGCAGAACAGTCTCTGAAGGACATGGAAGGCAAGATCAGCGACGACGAAAAGAGCAAGGTTAACGCTGCCATCGATAAGTTAAAAACCGCAGGTGAAGGCGAAGACGTTGAAGCTATCAATAAAGCCATCGAAGAATTAAACGAAGCTTTATATCCGATCGCTCAGAAAATGTACGAACAGACCGCTCAGCAGCAGACTGCCGAAGAACAGTCCGCTGACCAGAAGGGCGACGATGATGTTGTAGAAGCTGAATACGAAGAAGTCAGCGATGACGACAAGTAAGCCCTTCACTGTGAGCCCGACAATAAGATAGACTTTAGGAGATGGCAGCTGTAATGGCTGCCATCTTTAATAATGATTCTTTACAGACTGGGCCTTTTAGGTTACAATATGAGGCGAGGTGAATAGAAGCATGAGTGAAAAAAGAGATTACTACGAGGTGCTGGGCGTTGAAAAAAGCGCCAGCGCAGATGAAATAAAAAAGGCCTATCGTAAGATGGCCATGAAATATCACCCGGATAAGAACCCGGGCGATAAAGAGGCTGAAGAAAAATTCAAGGAAGCCAACGAAGCCTACGAAGTCTTAAGCGACGAAACCAAGCGTGCGACCTATGACCAGTATGGTCACGCGGGCATGGAAGGCGGCTTTGGCGGCGGAGGCGGCGGCTCTTACGGCGGCTTCGGCGGAGGCGGCTTTGAGGATATTTTCAGCGATATTTTCAGCTCCTTCGGCGGAGGCGGCGGTTTTGGCGGCTTCGGCGGTTTTGGAGGAGGCGGCGGCGGACGCCGCGGTCCAAGCCGCGGCTCGGATATGAAGATTAATATCAATCTTTCATTTAAGGAAGCCGTTTTTGGAACCGAGAAGAAGATTAAAATCAAGCGTCAGGAAGAATGTCCGACCTGCCACGGCTCCGGCGCGGAACCGGGCAGTGAAGCCCATACCTGTGACAAGTGCGGTGGCTCCGGACAGATTTATATCCGTCAGCAGACCCCCTTTGGCACCATCCAGCAGACCACGGTCTGCGACAAGTGCCACGGCGAGGGTGAAATCATCGACGACCCGTGTCATACCTGTCATGGCTCCGGTATCCAGGAAAAGGAACGGACCATCAATATCAAGATTCCGGCAGGTGTGGACAACGGCTCCATTCTCCCGCTTCGCGGCGAGGGCAACACCGGCGCGCGCGGCGGCGGAAAGGGCGACCTTTTCGTTTATATCAGCGTGAAGGAAGACCCGATCTTCAAGCGTGAGGAAGACGACGTTTATCTGGAAATCCCTGTGACCTTTGCGCAGGCCGCCCTGGGCGCTGAGCTGGTCGTACCGACTGTGGACGGCAAGGTTAAGCTCAAGGTGCCAGAAGGCACCCAGACCGGCAAGGTCTTCAGGCTCAAGGGCAAAGGTGTGCCGAACGTCAACGGACGCGGACGCGGCGACCAGTACATTACCGTCAGGGTCGAGGTACCGCGCAAACTGAATAAGAAACAAAAAGAATTATTGAAAGCTTTTGACAAAGAAACAGGCAACGACAATCACCAGGAAGGTAAAAAATTCTGGTCCAAGGTAAAAAATGCCTTTCAATAGAATTTTTAAAAAACCGGTGCTTGCCTTTGCAGCACCGGTTTTTTTCAGCATAAGGGAGGAAAAAATCATGTCAGAATCACTGATCACAAAGCAGGCCATCGCGGATGGCTTTAAGGGCTTAATGCGTGTTAAAAGCTTTGATAAGATTACCATTTCGGATATTGCCAAAAGCTGCGGGCTGAACCGGCAGACCTTTTACTACCATTTTCAGGACAAGTATGAGCTGCTGGACTGGATTTATTACAACGAGGCGATTTCTGTCATGACAGAGGATCTGACCTTTGAAAACTGGAGCTCCCGCATTTACAGGATGCTGACACAGATGAAAAAAGAGGACTATTTCTACATTAATGCCTTTAAAGCCTCGGGCCAGAAGGAGTTTGAGGCCTACCTTTTTTCAGTGGCCAAGGAGCTGTTTAAGGAGATCATCGGAAACCTCAGCGGCGGCAGGGAAATCAAACCTGAGGATATGGATTTTATCGCTTCGTTTTTTTCCTACGGAACAGTGGGGATCATTGTTGCCTGGGCGCAGGAGGGAATGCGGGAAAGCCCGGAATTCTTGAGGGAGCGTTTTGAAAATCTGGTGCTGGACAGTAAAAATCTGGCGGTAAAGCGTTTCTTAAACGCGCTCTAACGCGTGATAAAATGCCGGAAGAAATTCTTTTTCGTCCCCTCGATATCCGAGGAGGCGCACAGCTTTAAAAACTCGCTGTAGAGCAGCCTGGACTCGATTCGGGTCAGCTCTTTTGGGGAAATGCTTTTTCCAAGATCCACGAGGCTGCGGGCGCAGCGTTCCGGTGATTTGGCGATGCCTCTCAGGATATGGTCAAGCTTTACATCCAGCACCGCGTTTTTTAATCGGATTTCCAGAGATTTCATGGTCTGCTCCTTTCGTTTTGGGCGGATTGATACCTGCTTTAAGCATATCAGCCAGCGGACTGGTTGAGTATAGACAAAAACCCGGATCTGTCAGACTACCTGACAGATTTTTTATTTTGTCAGAAAACAGGACAATGGCTGGTGTTTGTCGGGTTACAGAGGGTATATCCTTTGGTATACTTTCACATTATGTAAAGAACCAACGCCAAGAACCCATTATCGCGGTAGAAAGGAAGCAATCAAAACAAATGGAACAGCAAAGGTCAGAAAAATCATTTTTTAAAAAGTGGATGCCCTGGATCGTTATCCTGGGCGTAATCATCATTCCCCTTATGTACAGTTTCTTCTATCTGGACGCCTTCTGGGATCCGTACTCCAGGCTGGATACCCTGCCGGTGGCCGTGGTTAACCAGGACAAAGGCGCAGTCATTGACGGCAAGTCCCGGAACCTCGGGAAGGAAATGTGTGACAAGCTGGAAGAGGACGGCACCCTTAAATTCGTGTTGACCGATGAGGACGATGCCGTTAAGGGAACCGAGGGCAGCCAGTACTATGCCCTGATCCGGATACCGGAAAATTTCTCCTCAGACATCGCCTCTGCCGGTACCCAGAATAAACGCGAGGCAGAAATCTACTATTCTCCCAACGAAAAACGGAATTATCTGGCCAGCCAGATCCTCAGCAAGGCAGTGCTGGAGGTTGAAAAATCAACCCAGGCCAGCGTGGATAAGGAGCTGGTGGCCCAGCTCAGCGGTAAGCTTTACGAGGTGCCCGGCCAGCTGGAAACCCTTCAGGATGGTCTTGGACAGTTGAAGGACGGCGCGGACACACTGAGCGACGGCACCGGTACTCTGGCCGATGGCACCGGCACGCTTTTAAACGGGGCGGCAGACCTGAACGACGGAGCAGCCGCTCTGGCCCAGGGCGCGTCTGCCCTGGCGGACGGTACCAGCAGCTTGGCCCAGGGCGCCCAGAGCCTTCAGGAGGGCGCGGACACACTGGCGAACGGGACAGCAGCACTGAAAAACGGCACGGCTGATCTGGCCGACGGCGCCTCTGCCCTGGCAGGCGGCACCGGCGCGTTAAACCAGGGAGCGGGTGACCTGGCCGCCGGGACCGGTGCGTTCAGCTCCAAGGTCCGGGAATACCAGCAGGGCGAACAGAAGGCTAAATCCGGCGCAGACCAGGTGGCAGCAGGCGCAGCCTCACTGAGCGATGGGATTACCCAGCTTTCCGGCGGCCTGAACCTGCTGAGCCAGAAGGTGAACAGTAGCATGACCGCTCTGGACAGCGGCGTCGGGCAGCTGCAAACCGGCTTTAGCGGCTATCAGGACGGTGTGGACCAGCTCATCTCAAACTCCGGCCAGCTGGTCGGTGGTATTGTGGCGGCAGCCCAAAGTGACCCGGACTTGCTGAATAATCCATATTTTAAAGCGCTTTACGATCAGGCAGCGGCGACAGATCCGGACCAGACCGCAGCCTTACAGGCGGGCGGCAAAGCAGTGGGCGAAGGCCTCGATACCCTTTCTGCCGAGATTAAAGAGGGACAGACCGCCCTTAACGATCCGCAGCAGGGGATTCCGGCCCTCATTGCCGGAGCCCAGACCGCCCAGGCCGGCTCTCAAAATCTGGCCGACGGCACCAGCAGCCTTCAGCAGGGAATGGACGGCCTCGACGCTGCGACAGGACAGCTGGTCGGCGGTGCCGATACACTGGACAGCGGGGCCAACAAGGTGGCCGCCGGGGCCAGCCAGGCCGACAGCGGCGCGCAAAGCCTTGACGCAGGAGCGGGCAGGGTTAACGCGGCCGCCGGGCAGGTCAGTGACGGCGCAGGAGCTCTGGCGGACGGTACCGCCCAGGCAGGTGCCGGGGTTGATCAGGTAAACGCCGGAGCTCAGGCCCTGGATTCCGGCGCGTCAGCGCTGAACAGCGGAACCACTACCCTTGTGGGCGGCGCCCAGGAGCTCGGATCCGGTGTTGTCAAGCTGCGGGATGGCTCCGTCCAGCTTAAGGACGGCCTGCAGACCGCCAAGACAGGCGTGGATGACAACCTGACTGAGGTCCGGGACCAGCTCAAGCCCCTGAACGGCTTGGACAGCTACGCGGCCGACCCGGTCAATGTGAATACCGATGCCATCGACCCGGTGCCAAACTACGGAACCGCCTTCGCGCCTTACTTTCTCTCCTTATCCTTATGGGTGGGCGCACTCATTATTTTCTTTGGTATCTACCTGGACGCGGACGAAAAATTCGTGCTGCTGTCCAGACGCTCGGAAAAGCGCGTTATCCGGAGCTTTTCCTACCTGGCGATCGGGCTCATGCAGGCAGTGCTTCTGGCGGCGGTGCTCCAGTTTGGCCTGGGACTTCAGATTAACCACCTGCTGGCCTTTTACCTGGCCTGCTGCCTGGTATCCATGGTCTTTATCGCCATTGTCCAGTTCCTGGTTGTCTTTTTAAAGGATGTGGGAAAATTCCTGGCCATAGCACTGCTGATTCTTCAGCTGACCTCCTGCGGAGGGACTTTCCCGATGGAGACAGTACCGAAGTTTTTCAATATTCTGTATCCCTTTATGCCCATGACCTATTCCGTCGGGCTTTTTAAGGACGCGATCAGCGGCACCGGTACCATGGGAGTGGATCAGAACAGTCTGGTGCTTATCGGTATCCTGATTGTGTTCATGGCCCTTACGGTTTTGTTTACCTATTTCCAGAATAAGGCACAGGCGCGCAGGACCTCGCAAATAACAGAACAATCATAAATATTTAAGGCCGCAGCTGAAATTTGCTGCGGCCCTTGCATTTTTATTGACATTTGGATACTTTTAACATAAAATGAATTTAAAAAGATACAAGATTTAAGAGGTCAATCATGAATGATGAACAAAGAGATACTTTGAACACCTTTTTTGTCGATACCTTCAATAGAATCCTGTCGTTGGAAGAACAAACCCTTTTAAAAAGCAGCATTGAGAATCTTTCTGTCAAGGAATTACATATCATCGAAGCAGTCAGTATTTTACAGAGAGACAAAAAAAACACGATGACGGAAATAGCCGCAAAGGTTGGGATCACAGTCGGCGCCCTGACCACAGCGGTGAATGTGTTGGTCAAAAAAGAGTACCTGTCCCGCAGGCGTTCCGAGAAGGACCGCCGTGTGGTACGGATCTATTTAACAGAGAAAGGCATGCGGGCCGAGATGCACCACCGGATATTCCATGAGAATATGGTTTCAAATGTCGGTGAGGTTCTGACAGAGGAGGGGTTGGAAAACTTAATAATTGCTTTAAAACAGCTTACTTCCTTTTTTAACGGACAGCTGGAGGATTTGAAAGAAAAATAAGCGGAAAAGCCCCTTTTGGGGCTTTTTTAATGTTTTGTTTATTATTCAGTTACAAAACATTACATAAAGTTAGGAATTTATTTAGGAAAGGCAATTTGAAATCTGTTAGAATAAAGAGAACCGTGCGAGGAGGTGACCTATGGCCGAAAATACTGACCATATGGCAATCCGGGAGATGCCGAAAGATGAGCGTCCCCGCGAAAAGCTGATAAAACACGGCGTCCATAGTCTCAGTAATGCGGAGCTCATCGGCATTATCATTCAGACAGGATGCCAGGACGCGACAGCGGTGGAGCTGGGCCAGCGTATTCTGAGGGCCTTTGACAACGACCTGTCGGCCTTTTTCGGCATGAGCATTGAAGAGCTCGACCGCAATGAGCTGCTCAAGGGCATTGGCCCCGCAAAGGCCTGCCAGATTAAGGCAGCCATCGAGCTTGGACGGCGTGTGAACACCCCTCCGCCCGAGCAGCCGAGAATCGGCTCTCCGGGGGATGCGGCCGCGCTGCTGACAGAAGAGCTGCGTTACCTGAAGCAGGAACATTTTATGATCCTGCTGCTGGACAATAAGAACAAGGTCATTAAGACCGAGACCATTTCCATCGGGACCATCAACGCGTCTCTGGTGCATCCGAGAGAGGTTTTTGTCAAGGCCATCCGGCAGCATGCCGCTGCGGTGATTCTGGCCCACAACCACCCGTCTGGCGACCCGAAGCCAAGCGCGGAGGACAGGGCCATGACCAAACGGCTGCAGGAATCCGGTGAGCTGCTCGGCATTCCGGTCCTCGATCATGTGGTGATCGGCGGAGCGGATTATTTCAGCTTTAAAGAATCCGGCTATATCTAAGGTTCTTTTATGTTTTTTGGCATTATTTATGAATTTGTGTTAAAATTAGATTGATTATTTTCTTATTTTACAATAAAATAAATAGTTGAGATTGTGAATGATTGGAAGAGGTGATGTAATGATTATGCCCGAGGAGGGACAATTTGTATATCATTATATAGTAGGAGATGTAAAAAGTGGTTCTTTGAAGGACATGTTGACCAACCATTATGACTATTCCAGCCGGCTGCTCAGGCAGCTCAAGCGGAACGGCAGCATTACCCTCAACGGCAGGGACTGCTGGCTGACGGATCCGGTGCGCAAAGGAGACCAGGTGGTCATTGCCTTTCCGGAGGAACGGTTTGACATCGAGGCCGTCAGAGGACCTTTAGATATTGTCTATGAAGATGACGAGGTGCTTGTGGTCAACAAGGATGCGGACTGTGTGACCCATCCCACCAAAAGCCACCAGCTGGATACCCTGGCCAACCGTGTGGCCTGGTACTGGGAGCAGAGAGGTACTCCCGGAAAAATCCGCTTTGTCAACCGGCTGGACCGGGACACCACCGGCCTTGTCGTGATCGCGAAAAATAAATATGTGCATCATTATATCCAATCGCGAATGAAGACCGACGTGGTTAAAAAGACCTATATCGCCTTTGTGAACCATGTTCCAAAGGAGAAGGAGGGTTGTATCCGCGTGCCCATTGGCCGTCCGTCTGAGGACAGTCTGGAGCGAATTGTCATGGAAAATGGCAAGGAATCGGTCACGCATTTCAAAGTACTGGAAAGCTACAGGGACGCTGCCATGGTGGAGCTGGTGCTGGAAACCGGACGCACCCACCAGATCAGAGTCCATTTAAAATATATTGGCTGCCCCATCATTGGCGACAGTCTGTACAATCATGATGGGAATCCGAGCTATGGCATGGCCCGACAGGCCCTGCACGCTGCAAAGTTAAACTTAACCTTACCCAAAAGCGGTGAGTTGGAACTTTCCGCAGGATTAACTGAAGATTTAACAACACTTCAAGAAGCATTGAGGAAAGAATAAAAAGAAGGTGGAATTATGAGTAAAGAAGAAGCAAAGAAAATTGCTCCCAAGGCGTCCAGAAAAGGGCTGCCGAAAAAGAAAAAGAAAAGAATGGCAACGTGGAAGATCGTCCTGATTGTACTGGCGGTTCTGCTTGTTGCCGGCGTCGTGACAGGCTTTTCAGTCTACGCGGCCAACCGACAGGATATTTCAGATTTTACTTACCAGCAGAAGGAAAAAACACAGATTTTCTCCTCAGATAATCAGGTCATTGCCGAAATGGCAGCCGAGAACAGGACCTACGTGTCGCTGGACCAGATTCCAAAGGATCTGCAGAACGGCCTGATCGCAACCGAAGACTCCCGTTTTTATACACATAGCGGGGTAGACTACTACGGGATCATGCGTTCACTGGTCTCCAATGTGTTCAGCGGCAACAGTACAGGCCAGGGCGCCAGTACCATTACCCAGCAGCTCGCCAGAGTATTGTGGGATCTTGATGTTGCAGAGCCCGGCTTTATGGACTCTGTCAACCGTAAAATGAAGGAAATCTCCATTTCAAGACAGCTGGAGGAAAAATACACCAAGGATCAGATCCTTGAAATGTACCTGAATGAATATTACTTTGGTTCCGCCTCCTACGGTGTGCAGGCAGCCGCCCAGACTTATTTCGGCAAAAATGTCTCCGACCTGAATCTGGCCGAATGCGCCATGCTGGCAGGCCTGCCCCAGGCGCCGTCCGCTTACGCGCCGAACGCCAACTTTGAGGCCGCTAAAAACCGTCAGGCCCAGGTGCTCGCCCGTATGGTAAAAGAAGGCTACATTACCCAGGAACAGGCCGACCAGGCAACCGCAACGGAAATCACCATTATGCCCTGGTCCGAAGAACAGACCAACGATGATATTCGGGAGGGCTACGGCTCCTTTATCAGCGCCGCTCTTCAGGAATACGCCGAAGCCATGGCTCCGAGCGTGATGAAGCAAAAAGGCGTGGACGAGGAAGAAGCCATCAAGCAGATTCGTGAAAACATTGCGAACGGCGGCTACCGTGTCTACACTACCATCAACACAGGCTATCAGGACGCAGCCATTTCCGCCATGGAAAATGGCCTCGACAATGCTGGCTTCAGCCAGGAAAGCGGGGATACCGGTTCCATTGTCACCGTCGATAAGGACGGTGCGGTTCTGGGCTATTACGCAGGAAATACCGATATTGATATGGCCGACTCACCGAGACAGCCCGGTTCCAATATCAAACCGCTCTACTACAGCGGCGCCATTGAAAAGGGTGTGTTCTCTCCTTCTTCGACCATTAAGGACGAACCCATCAACATTGGCGGCTATTCACCGAAGAACTACGGCGGCGGCTACAGCGGCAATGTCACCATTACCCAGGCTCTCGTCAATTCTCTGAATATTCCAGCGGTTAAGGTCTTTAATACCTTTGGTATTGAAAATGCCATGGACTGGATGAAAACACTGGGAATCACCACCTTTGTCAATCCCGGAGACCGGGACGACGGCGCGGACGACTACAACCTGGCCAGTGCCCTCGGCGGCCTCACAGAAGGAATCAAGCCCATCGAAATGGCAGCTGCTTTTAACTGCTTTAACGACGGTGGTGTTTATAACGAACCGTACAAAATTGTTAAGATTGAACAGACCAACGGCAAGCAGGTCTTTGACAAGAGCCAGCTTGGCCTGACCTCCAGAAAGGTTATGTCTGAAGATACTGCCAGCTCCATGTGGGGCATCCTGCAGCAGGTTGTCACCAGCGGTACCGGCGGACGCGCGGCCCAGGCTTACCCGACAGCGGGTAAAACCGGGACGACGGACAACGAAGAGGATTTATGGTTCACCGGTATGACCGGGAACATTACCACCTCGGTATGGGTCGGCAACCTTGAGCATGAACCGGTCGGCACAGGGAGTTATATCCCGGCAGGTATCTATGGCACCTATGTCCGGTCACTCATCAATAATGACCTGGTTTCCGAGTTCGCCACACCGGAAGAATCTACTGACACAACACCCATAACCACTCCGACACCGGCAGCTACCCCGGTTCCGACACCCGAAGCAACGGTTGAGGCAACCCCTGTACCGACAACGCCCAGTGTCAATAATAATAATAACAACACAGACGAACCGGAAACGCCTGTAGAACCGGAAGAACCCAGTGAACCGTCAACGCCTTCCACTGAGGAAGAATAATCGAGGGAACAAAATGCTGATCAAAAATGAAGAACATACCATTGATGATAAGTTAGAAATGCGCGGAGGAAACGGAACGATCCACATCAAGCATGTTGTGGATCAGGACGTTCTCTGCGACAAGGGAAGATTGTATGCGCAGATTACCGTGGAGCCAGGGTGCTCCATCGGTAGTCATGAGCATGTGAACGAAAAGGAAATATTTTATGTGCTGAGCGGTCAGGCCCAGGTGACAGACAACAGTGTAAAACGGATTTTGAATCCCGGGGACGTTCTGGTAACAGGACACGGGAGCGCCCACGCGGTCGAAAATACCGGAGCCGTTAATCTGGAAATGATGGCACTGATCCTTTACGGAGACGAGAAGCATGAATAAAGAAAATCGAAAAAAGGTGCTGGAGGAGCTCGAGAGGCTCTACGGCACAGAAAAATGCGGGCTGGATTTTACCAGCCCTTTTGAATTGCTGATTGCAACCATGCTGTCGGCCCAGTGTACCGATGTGCGGGTAAATATTGTGACCAGCGAGCTGTTCAAGGAGTACAATACGCCGGAGAAGCTGCTGACCCTAAATGAGGGAGAGCTGCGCGAAAAAATCAAATCCTGCGGCTTGTCCAATACCAAGGCTAAAAACATTCTGCTGACCTGCCACATGCTTCTCGAGGAGCACAATGGCATTGTGCCCGAGACCATGGAGGAGCTCACGAAGCTTCCGGGCGTTGGCCGGAAAACCGCCAATGTGGTTATGAGCAACGCTTTTGATGTGCCGGCCATCGCGGTGGATACACATGTGTTCAGGGTGTCACGGCGCATTGGCCTGGCAAAAGGCAATAATGTGCTCCAGGTCGAAAAAGAGCTGATGAAAAATATTCCCAGGGACTACTGGTCCCGGGCGCACCACTGGCTGATTTGGCACGGAAGGCGGCTGTGTACGGCCAGAAACCCCAAGTGTGAGAGCTGCGCGATCAATCCTTACTGTGACGATTACAAAAAACGGAACAAGAAAAAATAAAAAATTGTATACAAAACCCAGATATTCCTTGATATTTTCTCCGGGATATATTAAAATGAGTAAAAGTTTAAAATTATTTTTTCAGGAGGAAGAGAAAATGAAGAAAAAAATCATGAGTGCTCTAATGGTTGGCGTTATGTGTGTATCCGTTTTCGCCTTTGCTGGCTGCAGCTCATCCGGAAGCGGAAGCAGTGGAGATACCATCAAGATCGGTGCTTTAGGCCCATACACCGGCGACACCGCAATGTATGGTGTGGCAGCTAAAAACGGGATCGAGCTGGCCGCAGAACAGATCAATGAAAACGGCGGCATCGACGGCAAAAAGGTCGAAGTCGTTTCCTACGATACTAAGGGTGACTCCACCGAAGCAGTCAACGCGTACAATCGTCTGCGCGACCAGGACGGCGTTGTCGCCATTGTCGGCTCCGTACTGACCGGCGAAAGCATGGCAATCAAAGAAATGGCTAAGGATGACAATATGCCAATCTTAACCCCGACCTCCACTGCGGCGGACGTTACCGCTGACGCTCCAAACAGCTTCCGCGTATGCTACCTTGATGAATATCAGGGCAACGCTGGTGCGAATTTTGCAGTGAGCACTGAAAACGGCGGCTTGGGCGCTAAAACAGCCGCGATGCTGGTAAACTCAGGCAGCGCTTATTCCCAGGGGTTAGCGGACGCTTTTAAAACGACCTTTGAAGCCAAGGGCGGCAAGGTTGTCGGCAGCGAATCCTACGCAGATAAAGATAAAGACTTCAGCGCTCAGCTGACCAAAATCAAAGAGCTGAACCCAGAAGTCGTCTATATTCCTGACTACTACAACGTAGCTGGTCCGATTATGCAGAAAGCCAAAGAAATGGGCATTACCGCTAAATTTGTCGGCGGCGACGGCTGGGACAGCGTTCAGGTCGACTACGCTGACGCTGCACAGGGCCAGTACTTTGCAAACCACTATGCTGCAGATTCCCCGAAGGAAGCAGTACAGAGCTTTATCAACTCCTACAAGGACAAATACAGTGAAGCAGCCAACTCCTTCGCAGCCTTAGGCTACGATGGCATGAACGTTATGGCTGAAGCGATCAAAAATGCAGGCAGCACAGACTCTCAGGCAGTTGTTGACGCACTGCAGAAAATTGATTTTGACGGTGTAACCGGTCATTTCACATTTGATGAACAAGGTAATCCAAAGGGTAAGGACATTACAATCATTCAGGTTGATAATGGCGAATTGAAATTTGTGACCACTGTACAGGGTGACAACTAAATCGAAATTACAAATGGATTAAAATAACAGATATAGAAGAGCCTCGGCTCTTCTATATCTGTTTATACAATATGGTGAATTAAAATATTTGAAAGGGAGGTAACGGCTTGTGGTATTTTTGCAGCAGTTCATTAACGGACTGAATTCAGGCAGTATATACGCATTGATCGCCATCGGTTATACGTTGGTTTACGGGATCCTTAAGCTCATCAACTTCGCCCACGGCGAGATCATGATGTTTGGAGCCTATTTTGCGTTTATTGCCGCTACGACACTGAACTGGCCCTTCTGGGCGGTTATTGCATTTTCAATGATTTTAACCGCGGTGATGGGTGTAGTCATTGAATTTATCGCTTACCGGCCATTGAGAAACGCGCCGAGATTATCCGCACTCATTACAGCCATTGGCGTAAGTATGTTTTTACAGAACCTGGCACTCATGATCTTTGGAGCAGATCCAAAGGTTATGCCAAAGATTTTTCCGCAGGTAGTATTCCATGTGGGAGGTCTGGAAATTAATTCTATTACATTAATTACTATTGGTCTTTCTGTGCTTTTTATGATCTTATTGGAATTATTTATACAGAAAACGAAACAGGGCCGCGCCATGCGCGCCGTTTCAGAAAATCAGAATGCCGCTATTTTAATGGGAATTAATGTGAATAGAACTATTTCACTGACATTTTTAATCGGCTCTGCCTTAGGCGCCTTGGGCGGGATTTTATACAGTACCGCCTATCTGAATATTGCGCCGACTATGGGCACCATGCCTGGACTCAAGGCCTTTGTGGCCGCGGTACTGGGCGGTATCGGCAGTGTGCCGGGCGCCATGCTGGGCGGCTTTATCATCGGGATGATTGAAACCATGACCAAAGCCTACATTTCATCGACCTGGGCAGACGCCATTGTCTTTTTAGTGCTGATCGTTGTGCTTCTGTTTAAGCCGACCGGTATCCTCGGCAAGAATACGAGAGAGAAGGTGTAAGACATGACCAAAGAACTGAAAAAATCGTACATTGTCAACGCAATCTCAATGATCGTAATCTTTGCAGTGATTTACTCGCTTGTAACCTTTAAGGTTGTTACCAACTATTTTGGCGGGATTGTCATTCTGACCTGTATTATGATCATTATGGCGACAAGCTTAAATATTGTCGCAGGCTTCCTGGGCGAAATGGCCCTGGGCCACGCGGGCTTTATGGCCATTGGGGCCTATACCGCTGCTAGTGTGTCCATTGCCATCACAAACGGGAACGATTCGCTGCCCGCGCTTCTGGTGCTGATCATCGCCTCGCTGGCCGGCGGGGTTGCCGCAGGGATTGTCGGGATTGTGATCGGGACACCGAGCCTGCGTCTCCGCGGGGACTACCTCGGGATTGTGACCATCGGCTTTGCCGAAATTATCCGTATTTTCTTTGTAAACTTCCAGCCGACCGGCGGCGCCCAGGGCCTGAAGGGGATTCCCCGTATTGCGACCCTCGGCTATGTTTACTGGATTATGATCGTAGTGATTCTGCTGATCTTTACACTGGGACGCTCCAAGTTCGGCCGGGCCATTATGTCCATTCGTGAGGATGAGATTGCCTCCGAAGCCGCCGGAATTCCGACCACCAAGTACAAGGTCATGGCCTTTACCATCTCCTCGTTTTTTGCAGGTATCGGCGGCTCCCTTTACGCGCACTACCAGGGCTATCTGGATCCGAATAAGTTCCAGTTCATGTTTTCGATTGAAATATTTGTTATTGTCGTACTGGGCGGACTGGGCAGTGTGACCGGCTCCATTCTTTCTGCCATTGTGCTGACCGTTCTGCCGGAGCTTCTGCGTCAGTTCTCAGAATACCGGCTGCTGGTCTACTCACTGGCGCTGATCATTATGATGATTTTCAGACCCCAGGGCATGCTGGGGCGTTACGAGTTCTCGCTCACGCGGTTCTTTGAAAACCTGAAAAACCGAAAGAATACAACAAAGAATTCAGTGGATGGAGGTGACGCATAATGCCAATTCTTGAAGCGAAGGATGTAACCATGCGTTTTGGCGGTCTGACCGCTGTCGATAAATTTAATCTCACCCTGGGTTCCAATGAGCTGGTCGGGCTGATCGGCCCGAACGGCGCAGGAAAGACCACGATCTTTAATACCCTTACCGGCGTCTATGTGCCGACCGAGGGAAACATCAGCATTGAGGGCAAGAGCATTGTGGGAAAATCGCCTCACGAAGTGGTTAAAATGGGCGCGGCCCGTACCTTTCAGAACATCCGCCTGTTTAAGGACCTGACCGCCATCGAAAATGTCGAAATCGCCTACCACAATTTTGTCAATTACAATCTGGCCCAGGGCCTTTTCCGTACCAGAAAATTCTGGAAGGAAGAGCAAAGGGCCTATGAGGAATGTAAAAAGCTTCTTGAAATTTTTGACATGGGCGAATACGAACAGACCAAGGCAAAAAACCTGCCCTATGGCCAGCAGCGTAAGCTTGAAATTGCAAGGGCTCTGGCATCGGACCCAAAGGTTCTGATGCTGGATGAGCCGGCAGCGGGGATGAACCCCAACGAGACCGAAGAGCTGATGGAAACCATCCATTTTATCCGGAATAAGTTTAATATTACCGTTCTTTTGATCGAGCACGATATGAAACTGGTCATGGGGATCTGCGAGCGGATTGTGGTGGTCGACTATGGCCGTACCATTGCAGAGGGAACACCGGACGAGATAAAAAACAATCCTGATGTAATCCGGGCTTATCTCGGAGACTAGGAGGGGTTTGATGTTAAAAGTAAAAGATCTTAATGTATATTATGGAAAAATCCACGCCATCAAGGGCATTACCTTTGAGGTGAACGACGGTGAGATTGTCACCCTGATCGGCGCCAACGGCGCGGGTAAAACCACCACCCTTCAGACCGTGTCGGGGCTGCTGAGGGCGGAAAAGGGGATTATCTCCTTTCAGGGAGAAGACATCAGCAAGGTAAAACCTTACCAGATTCCAGATCTAGGCATCGCCCATGTACCCGAAGGCCGTCAGGTCTTTGCAGAAATGACTGTGTACGAGAATCTCGTAATGGGCGCTTTTATCCGGAAGGACAAGCGGGAGATCGCGCAGGATATGGAAATGGTCTTTAACTATTTCCCACGTCTGAAGGAGCGTTCCAAGCAGATCGCCGGCACCCTGAGCGGCGGCGAGCAGCAGATGCTGGCCATTGGCCGGGCGCTGATGACAAGACCGAAGCTTCTGCTTCTGGACGAACCGTCCATGGGGCTTGCCCCGATTCTGGTCGATGAGATTTTCAGTATGATCCAGACCATCAACAGCGCCGGAACCACTATTCTGCTGGTCGAGCAGAACGCCAACAAAGCCCTGCGGATCGCCAACCGCGGCTATGTGCTGGAAACCGGTAAAATCAAACTGCACGGAACGTCAGAAGAGCTGCTGGCCAACGACGAGGTACGCACCGCATATCTGGGCGGCTGACAGAGCCTGATTAAAATAGTAATTCACCATCGAATCCCGGGATTATTAATCCCGGGGTTTTTATATGACAGGCAAAATCGGCAACTTGGGCCTGATTTTTTGCAATTCAGGCCTGAAATCTTGAAGTCTACCTTAAAAATGCGTTATAAAAGCCGAAAATTTTTAAAACAAAGCGTTTCTACGCTTGATATGGCATAATTCCTATGTTATACTTAGGAAATTGAGAATGTTTATAATTAGAGCTATGTGGAGGATAATATGAGCGCAAAAGAATTAAGTAATGAAAAAAATATAGTATCAGTTGAGATTACAGTATCAGCTGAAGACTTTCAAAAAGCAATTAAACAGTCTTACAACAAGAATAAAAAACATTTCACCATTCAGGGTTTCAGAAAGGGCAAAGCGCCCAGAAAACTCATTGAAGCACACTATGGCAAAGGCGTATTTTATGAAGACGCCATTGATTTCGCTTTCCCGGACGCATACAAAGACGCGCTGGACGAATTGAAGCTTGAACCTGTAACCCGTCCGGAATTACAGGAAGTTAAGGAAGCCAGCGAAGACGGCGCGGTATTTATTGTAAATATCGGCCTGAAACCAGCTGCGACGCTCGGTGAATACAAGGGCGCGGAAATTGAATCCCTTGAAGCGGTTATTACCGACGAAGATATCGATGCAGAGCTCACCCGTATGGCGGGTATGAACGCCCGCATTATCACTGACGAAAACACTGAAGCCAAAAAAGGCGATACAGTAATCATTGATTTTGTTGGAAGCATTGACGGCGTGCCGTTTGACGGCGGCGCAAGCAAAGGCTATACACTGGAGCTGGGCAGCAATGTCTTTATCCCAGGCTTTGAGGATCAGCTGATAGGCACAAAAGCCGGCGAAGAAATTGATGTAAAGGTTAGTTTCCCGGAAGACTACCAGCAGGAAGATGTTGCCGGTAAGGACGCTGTATTCAAGACAACTGTTAAAGAAGTACAGGTTAAAGAGCTGCCGGAAATTGACGACGAATTTGCAAAAGATGTCAGTGAATTTGATACCCTGGACGAGCTGAAAGTCAGTGTTGCTGAAAGATTAAAAGAACAGAAAACAACAGAACTGCGCAGAAACGCGGAAAACAAGGTCATTGACTTTGCGGTTCAGAATGCAGAAATTGACATTCCATACCTGATGGTTGTAGAAGAGCTGGACCGAACCCTGGATACATATGACCGTCAGTTAAGCGGCCAGGGCCTGAGCCTGAAAGATTATCTGGGCTACATGGGCTCAACGGTTGAACAGTTCAGAGAAAGCATGAAAGAAGATGTTGAACGCAATATCAAAGCAGATTTTGTTTTAACTGAAATTGCCGAAGCTGAAAAGCTGGAGCCAACAGAAGAAGAAATGGAAGAAGAAATCAAACGATATGCCGCTTCCATGCAGCAGGATTTTGAAGAATTTAAAAAGACAGTGAACGAAACGATGGAAGGTTACATGAAGACCGATATCAAACGCAGAAAAGCCATCGATTTCTTAGTCGACGCCGCACAGGTTAAATAATAGGGGTATAACAATGAATATGAATCTTGTCCCTATGGTTATTGAACAGACGGGACGGGGGGAACGTTCTTTTGACATTTATTCACGTTTGCTGAAAGAACGGATTATTTTCCTTGACGGGGAAATAAATGATACAACATCCAGTCTGATCGTAGCACAGTTAATCTTTTTAGAAGCGGATAATCCAGACAAAGATATTGAGATGTATATTAACAGCCCGGGCGGTTCAATCAGCTCCGGGTTTGCCATTTACGATACCATGAACTTTATCAAATGCGATGTCTCCACCATGTGTGTGGGCATGGCGGCATCCATGGGCGCTTTTTTGCTGGCGGCCGGTGCCAAAGGCAAGCGCAGGGCGCTGCCAAACAGTGAGATCATGATCCATCAGCCTCTGGGCGGCGCCCAGGGCCAGAGTGTCGATGTGGAAATATATGCCAAACGTTTGATTAAAACGCGTGAAAAGCTCAATGAAATTCTCAGTGATAAAACCGGCCAGCCCATTGACGTTATCGCAAGGGATACTGACCGCGACAATTTTATGTCCGCTGAGGAAGCGTTAGAATATGGTCTGATCGATCAAATCGTCAGTTCCAGATAAGAGGAATTAATATGTCAAACGAAAAAGATGGAATCAAACAGGTTTGCTGTTCTTTCTGCGGAAAGAGCCAGTCTCAGGTAAAGCGGATGGTTGCAGGACCAGGCGTCTACATTTGTGATGAATGTGTGGCCCTGTGTGAAGAAATCATTGCCAATGACTACGTGCCAAAGGAAATTGATTTTGAAAATGTACCGACGCCCCGTGAGATTAAAGCAATGCTTGACGAATATGTTATCTCCCAGCATCGGGCAAAGCGTTCGTTGGCCGTAGCGGTTTACA
Source organism: Eubacterium sp. 1001713B170207_170306_E7 (assembly GCF_015547515.1). NCBI lineage: Bacteria > Bacillati > Bacillota > Clostridia > Eubacteriales > Eubacteriaceae > Eubacterium > Eubacterium sp. 1001713B170207_170306_E7. The sequence goes on along the minus strand of NZ_JADMVE010000004.1, from coordinate 174,297 downwards.
ATCACTACAAGCGTATTAACGCCATGCTGGACGCTGATGATGATGTCGAATTACAGAAAAGCAATATTATTTTAATCGGACCTACAGGCTCTGGCAAGACCCTGCTGGCCCAGACACTGGCGCGGGTGCTGGATGTACCCTTTGCCATTGCGGATGCCACCTCTCTGACAGAAGCCGGCTATGTAGGCGAAGATGTTGAAAATATCCTGCTCAAGCTGCTTCAGGCAGCCGATATGGACGTTGAACGCGCTCAGAAGGGGATCATCTATATTGATGAAATTGATAAGATCTCCCGAAAAAGCGACAACCCGTCCATCACCCGCGACGTCAGCGGCGAGGGTGTGCAGCAGGCCCTGCTGAAAATTCTCGAGGGAACCGTTGCCAATGTGCCCCCCCAGGGCGGCAGAAAACACCCGCATCAGGAATTTATTCAGCTGGATACCTCCAACATTCTCTTTATCTGCGGCGGTGCCTTTGACGGCATGGACGGGGTCATTGAGCGGAGAATGGAAAAGGGCTCCATGGGCTTCAGTGCAACCATTAAAACCACTGACGAAAAAGCCAAAGAGGTGCTTCTCGACAATATCGAACCTCAGGATCTGCTGAAATACGGCCTCATTCCTGAGTTTATCGGCCGTATCCCGGTCATTGCCACCCTTCAGAATTTAGACGAAGAGGCCTTGATCAATATCCTGACCGAACCTAAAAACGCCCTGGTCAAGCAGTACAAAAAGATGTTTGAAATCGAAGGCGTAACGCTGGAATTTGAAAAAGATGCTTTAAAGGCCATTGCCGAAAAAGCCCTGCAAAATGGTACCGGCGCCAGAGGCCTCCGTGGTATTATTGAAAATATCATGACAGACATTATGTTTGACATTCCTTCTGAGGAAGGCGTGTCAAAGGTTATTATCACGAAAGATGTGGTCGAACAGCTGGAAGCGCCCGTAGTGGAAACACAGCCGAAAGCCAGCGAAGAAAAGACGACCAGTGTATCTTAGAATACCTGTAAAAAAGCAATCTTATGGGATTGCTTTTTTTATAACTGAAAGACATCCCCTTTTATCTCTTAGAAAGGAGCAATAAAATGAACATTGAGAATGATGAAATGACTTTAAATAATCATATCCAAAACCCAGTCGGCCTGTCCGAAGATATTAAGGATGAGCAGAAGGGTCTGCCCATGATTCCCATGCGCGGTATGAGCGTGTTTCCGGGAATGGTGGTTCATTTCGATATCGGCCGGGACAAATCCATTCAGGCCCTTGAGACAGCCATGACAAGGGATCAGATTGTATTTCTGACCGAGCAGAAGGATATAAAAATCGAAGACCCGGAACCGGAAGATATCTACAGTGTTGGCTGTGTGGCTAAGGTTAAGCAGATGCTTAAAATGCCGGACAACCTCACCAGAATTCTCGTAGAGGTCCAGGAAAGGGCGAAAATTATCGAGTATATTCAGTACGAGCCCTTTTTTGAAGTGCTCTACGAGCCGGTTCAGAGCATTTACTACGACACCAAAGAAAATCAGGCGCTGATCCGTATGATCCGTTCGGCCTTTGCGACCTATATGACTATGACCCGGAAGATGGCCACAGACCTGCTGGCCTCGTTGGATCTTGTGGATAATCCGGACAATCTCATTGACCTGATCTGCGCCAACTTGGTGCTGGAAAGCAAGGACGCCCAGCGTATTCTGCAGGAAACTGATGTGGAAAAACGCCTGATGATCACCTACGAGGTGCTGGTCAGCGAGCTGGAAATGCTGCGGATCGAACAGAATATTGACGCGAAGGTAAAATCTGAGCTGGATAAAAACCAGCGTGAGTATGTGCTCAGGGAACAGATCAAGGTTATCCAGGAAGAGCTCGGCGAGGGCGATGTCATCGACGAGATCGAGGATTACCGTGAACGCCTGGCAGCGATGGACGTCAGCGACGAGGTCCGGGAAAAGGTCACCAATGAGATTAACCGGCTGAATAAAATCCCGGCAGGCTCATCGGAGGCAGGCGTAATTGAAAGCTATATCGAGTGGGTTCTCGATCTGCCCTGGAATATTATGACAGAGGAAACCCTCAACGTGGTGGAAGCGAGAAAAATTCTCGATCACGACCATTACGCGCTGGAAAAGGTCAAGGAGCGTATTCTGGAATACATTTCAGTGCTTCAGCTGTCAAAATCTTTAAAATCACCGATCCTGTGTCTGGTGGGACCGCCGGGGGTTGGTAAAACCTCCATCGCCAAGTCCATTGCGCGGGCGCTGAACCGCCCCTATGTGCGCATGTCCTTAGGCGGCATGCGGGATGAGGCGGAAATCCGCGGACACCGCAGAACCTATGTGGGCGCGATTCCGGGACGGATTATTTATCATTTGAAACAAGCAGAGGCCATGAATCCACTGTTCCTGCTGGACGAAATTGACAAGCTCAGCCAGGATTTCCGAGGGGACCCGGCGTCAGCGCTTCTGGAGGTTTTGGACCCGGAACAGAACAGTACCTTTACGGACAATTATCTGGAGCTTCCCTTTGATTTGTCTCATGTCATGTTCCTGACCACAGCCAACTCCCTCTCCACCATTCCGAGACCATTGCTCGACCGTATGGAAATTATCGAGGTCAACGGCTATGTGGAAACAGAAAAACTGGAAATCGCCAAACGCTACCTGATTCCAAAGCAGCTGGAAATCCACGGCTTAAAGGCCAGCAGCTGCAAGATCAGCCAGAAAGCCTTACAGAATATTATCAGCTATTATACCCGTGAGTCCGGTGTCCGTGAGCTGGAACGCCAGATTGCCCGTGTGTGCCGTGTGGCCGCCAAGGAAATTGTGGAAAACGGCAAGCAGAGCGTCTCTGTTACGCAGAAGAATCTGGACAAGTTCTTGGGCATGGAACGTTACTCCTTTGACACCATGAACAATGTCAAGGAGGTGGGCCTGGTCAACGGGCTTGCCTGGACTTCTGTGGGCGGCGAAACCCTTCAGATTGAAGTGGTCGTTGTCAAGGGGACCGGCAAGATTGTGATCACTGGTCAGCTTGGCGACGTTATGCAGGAATCTGCCAAGGCCGCCATCAGCTATATCCGTTCCAAAATATCAGAGCTGGGCATTGCCGAGGATTTTTACGAAAAGAACGATATTCATCTCCATGTGCCCGAAGGTGCAGTGCCAAAGGATGGTCCATCCGCAGGGATTACCATGACCACAGCGCTGATCTCTGCCCTTACCGGCAAGCCGGTACCGCAGAATCTGGCCATGACAGGTGAGATTACCCTGAGAGGCCGCGTACTGCCCATCGGCGGACTGCGTGAAAAGCTGACCGCCGCGCACCGCGCAGGCATCAAGGAAATTATCCTGCCGAAGGAAAACCAGAAGGATCTTGAGGAAGTGCCGGATATGGTGCTGGATGCCCTCAATATCCACCCGGTCAGCAAAATGGAAGAAGTTACAAAAATTGTATTCGAGGAGCTTAAATGAAAGTAACCCAAGCCGAGATCGTCATCAGCGCGGTCCAGCAAGCCCAATATCCCGAGGATAAACTGCCCGAGATCGTCCTGCTGGGGCGCTCCAATGTCGGCAAATCCTCCTTTATTAACACACTGATCCAGAGAAAGGGGCTGGCCCGTACCAGCTCCCAGCCTGGAAAGACCCAGACGATGAACTTCTATAAGATCAACGAAGCCTTTTATTTTGTGGACATGCCAGGCTATGGCTACGCCAAGGTTTCTAAAAAGGAACGCGAAAAATGGGGCGTTATGATTGAGGAATACCTGCAGAAGCGTGAGAACATGGTGCTGGTACTGCTGCTGGTAGACAGCCGCCACGAGCCCACAGAGGATGACCGTCTCATGTACGACTGGCTGACCTATTACGGCCTTGATCCGGTTATCATTGCGACAAAGGCCGACAAGATTTCAAAGGTACGCCAGAAAAAGGCTGTGGACAATATTTTTAATACCCTGCGGCCAAGAAAACGGAGTGATGTTATTCTGTTTTCAGCAGCTACTAAGCTGGGTAAAGAAGAAGCCTGGGAAGTAATTGAAGAACGGCTTTAAATTTTAAGTAAAAGCAGGCTTGCAGAACATAAGCCTGCTTTTTATTTTAGCTGCCGGAGGAAAAAGATGCTGAAGGAAGAGGAAATCAGACAAGCCGCCAGAGCGGCCGGAATTAAAATGATCGGCTTTGCAGAGCCGAACCCCCTGACAGAGTGGCTGGAGCCGCTCGAAAAGCGCAGGGAACAGGGAAGGCTCACAAGCTTTGAGCGCACGCCGCCAGCCAAGCGTATTGACTACGCTCAGGCCTTTCCAGAGGTAGAGGGAATCATCGTTATCGGTCTGCCTTACTGCGCGGAGCTGCCGGAGCCCGGGGAGAGTCCGGCCCGTGGAAAGCTAGCGGCGGTCGCCTGGGGACAGGATTATCATGAGAGGGTCACAGAAAAAATGCACGGCCTGATGGCGCGGCTGAAGGAAAGCGCTCCGTCGCTTGACTACCGCTGCTATGTGGACAACAGCCGGCTTTTGGACAGGGCAACGGCCTGGCGGGCAGGACTGGGCTTTTTTGGAAAAAATAACACGCTGATCAATCCACAATACGGCAGCTTCTTTTTCATCGGACAGATACTGGTAAACAGTCCCATCGACTTTGAGCCTGTCCAACCATTGGAAAGCCGCTGCGGTTCCTGCCGCCGCTGTCTTTTGGCCTGCCCGAACCAGGCTCTGGGAGAAGGCTATACGCTGGAGCCAGAGCGGTGCGTATCCTATCTGACCCAAAAGAAAAAGCTTTCGGCAGATGAAGAAAAGCTTCTGGGCACGGTTTATTTGTACGGCTGTGACGACTGCCAGCGGGCCTGTCCCTGGAACAAAAAAAGCCTGGAAGGCAGGGCGGGCTGGCCCGGAATAAAACTGGAAAGTGTTTATCCGTCACTGGAGGATACCGAAGCAGTCAGTGCGGAGGATTTTGAAAAGCAGTTTGGAAAAACAGCGGCCGCCTGGCGCGGTCGGGAAATCCTTGCCCGAAATGCAAGAATTATTAAAAATAACCGAAAAAATCATGCTAAAGACAAGAATTAATGCTATAATAGTTAGCGTGTAATAATTATAGAACCTTGATTATCGATATCAGTTTAGAAGGAGAATTGAATGATTAGAGATCGTTTTGCTCCAAGCCCCACTGGCAATGTGCATGTGGGCAGCTTGCGAACCGCCTTATACAATTATTTGTTTGCCAAAAAGAATAATGGACAGTTTTTACTGCGCCTTGAAGATACGGACCGTACCCGCTACGAAGAAGGGGCGGTGGAGAATCTGCTCAACGCCCTGATGGTAACCGGTGTGGTACCGGACGAAGGGCTTTTTGAGGAGGACGGTAAAATTGTGCAAAAGGGCGGCTGCGGCCCGTATATCCAGTCCGAACGTCTGGATATTTATAAAAAGTATATCGACCAGCTGCTGGAAAACGGCCAGGCCTATTACTGCTTCTGTACCAAGGAGCGTTTGGACGAGGTGCGCGAAAAGCAGAAGGCAGCCGGCGAGACACCGCGCTATGACGGACATTGCCGCAATCTGCCAAAAGAGGAAGTGGAAGCGCGTGTCGCAGCGGGTGAACCCTATGTTATCCGCCTGAAGCTGCCGGAAGACCATGTCGTCGCCTTTGACGATGCAGTCCGCGGCAGAATTGAGATTAACACCAACGATCTGGACGACCAGGTATTGATTAAAACCGACGGTTTTCCAACCTACCATTTCGCCGTTGTCATCGACGACCACCTCATGGGCATTACCCATGTTATCCGCGGCGAGGAGTGGCTTCCCTCCACACCCAAGCATGTGTATCTGTACGAATGCTTCGGCTGGGAACAGCCTCAGTACGTCCACCTGTCCAATATCCTGAACGACGATCATAAAAAGCTCAGCAAACGCCAGGGCGACGTATCCGTCGGGGATTTCCTGAAAAAAGGCTATCTGCCTGAGGCTCTGATCAACTTCCTGGCCCTTTTGGGCTGGAGCCCTGAGAACGAGCAGGAAATTTTCTCAATGGATGAACTGATTGAAGCCTTTGACCTGTCCAGAATCAATAAATCCGGCGCAGTGTTTGACCGGGCAAAGCTGGACTGGATGAACGCCCACTATATTAAGGAGCTGCCCATCGGGGAACTGACCGGACGTATGATCCCATACCTGCTGGAGGCTGGCTACATCACTCAGGCGGATGTTGAGAGCCGCATGCCGTGGCTGGAAAAGGTTGGCGAGCTCATGCGTGAGCGTCTCAGCTATTTTGCGCAGGTGCCCGAGGAGACAAAAATGCTCTTTGACCGCGGCTTTGAGATTACAGACCCGGAAAGCCTTGATATCTTAAAGGAAGAAACGGTTCCGGTGCTTTTTAACGCCCTGGTCGAAAAAATCACAGAAAGCGACGTGGTGGATACCGAACGGGCCAAAGCGATCTTGAAGGAAATCCAGAAGGAACACAAAGCAGAAAAAATTAAAGGGAAAATGCTTTACATGCCTACCCGTATCATGCTGACCGGAGAGATGCACGGCCCGGATTTGACACTGATTATGGATGTACTGGGCAAGGAAGAGCTGTTACTGCGCCTTGAGAGAATGCGCAGCATGATCCATTAGAAACGACGAATGGTTAAGTAGAGGAGGAAAGTGTGTGAAAGAAAAGGTTAATACTAAAAAGACCATCACACTGGTTATTTTTATTGCAATTCTTGCGTTTTGCGGCTACACGCTGTTTCATGGCATCAGCGTGGGGATTTATGACATTGGAAAAATCGGGGACCATGTACATTATGGACTGGATTTGACCGGCGGGGTCAATGTCGTGCTTCAAGCTGAAGCGACAGACGACAGCGGTATTACGTCTGAAAAAATGGACAGTACCGTCGCTGCCATAAAAAAACGTGTGGATTCCATGGGCGTTAGCGAAGCCCAGGTTTCAAAACAGGGTGAGGACCGTATCCGAGTGTCCATCCCCTCAGTACAGGACCAGCAGCAGGCTCTGGATATGATCGGTAAAACCGCTCAGCTGGAATTTGTGGGTCCGGACGGCGAGGTCATTCTGACCGGTAAGGACGTTGTGGATTCCAAAGCTGTTCAGCAGAAAACGAGCAGCGGCCTGGAAGAAGCAGTGGTTACCCTGAAATTTAACGACGAGGGCACCCAGCTTTTTGCCGACGCGACACAGAAGTACCTGAACCAGCAGATATCCATCAAGCTGGATGACGAGGTTATCAGCAGTCCCAAGGTCAATGTGGCCATTACCAATGGCGAGGCAGTGATCGAGGGAATGGCGGATATGGAAGAGGCCGGAAATCTGGCTGAGCTCATCCGCGGCGGCGCGCTTCCAGTTAAGCTGAGCCCCATTGAAGTTACTACTATCGGGCCGACCCTTGGGCAGGATTCCCTGAACCAGAGTCTGATCGCCGGCGCCATCGGTATCGCGGCTGTTCTGGTATTTATGCTTATTATGTACAGAGGCCTTGGCTTTATCGCCGACATGGCCCTGATTGTTTATATCATGCTTGACTTAATCCTGATGGTTTTTGCCAATGTCACGCTGACCCTGCCAGGGATTGCTGGGATAATTCTTTCCGTGGGTATGGCTGTCGATGCCAATGTTATTATCTTTGAACGTATTAAAGACGAGTCACGCTCCGGAAAATCCATCAATGCTGCCATTGACGCGGGCTTTAAGCGGGCCATGGGCACCATTATTGACTCCAACGTCACGACGCTCATCGCAGGCTTTGTACTGTTCTTTATGGGCAGCGGCAGCGTTCAGGGCTTTGCTGTAACGCTGATTCTCGGTATTATCGTGAGCTTACTGACCGCAGTTGTCATTACCAAGCATCTGACCAAGCTCGTCATTGGTACGCATCTGTTTGGCAGCGGTAAGTTCTATGGAATCTAAGGGAGGAGCAGAAGGATGAAGACATTAAAACTAGTTGAAAAAAGTAAAATCTGGTTCAGCATCGCAATCGTTCTGGTTCTTATCAGCGTAGGTTCCATGCTTGTAAGAGGCTTGAATTTCGGGATCGACTTTGTGGGCGGTACCATTGTCACTATTGACCTGCACACACAGTTCAATACCGACGATGCGCGCCAGATTACGGATCAGTACGACAAAAGCGCGGAAATCACCTACGCCGGCGATGGACAGGACCGTATTGTTATCAGTACCAAGGAAAGCCTGGACACCGATCAGCGCAAGGAGCTGTTTAATCAGTTTAAGGACAAATACAGTCTTGAGGACAGTGACCTGATCTCCGTTGACACGGTCACAGCCACCGTTGGTTCAGAAACCGCGCGCAACGCGGTCATCGCTTCCGCGGTAGCCGTTCTGCTCATGCTGATCTATATTACCTTCCGGTTCGAGTTCTATTTCGGCCTGTCCGCGGTAATTGCCCTGATCTACGATATTACCATTGTTATCGGGGTTTACGCCCTGTTCCAGATTCAGGTCAACGCGCCCTTTATTGCGGCTATTCTGACCATTCTGGGGTATTCCATCAACGATACCATCGTAGTGTTTGACCGTATCCGTGAAAATGAAACCCGGATCGGTATGCGTGACATTGACGAGCTGGTTAATGTGAGTATTTCGCAGACCCTGAAGCGAAGCATCAACACGGTTGTAACGACACTGCTGGCCATTCTGGCCCTGTATATCTTTGGTGTCGATGCCATCAGAAGCTTTGCCCTGCCGTTAATCGTCGGGATTGTCAGCGGCTGCTACTCATCAATTTTTGTAGCCAGCCCGCTGTGGGTACAGTTTCAGAGACGGTTCCCCAACTCTAAGAGCAATAAAAAGAATAAGAAAAAAGCGGTTTCAAATACCAATAAGGGTAGAAATAAACAGCCGCAGGTATAAAAGTGAGAAACCAGGAGCCGGCTGCACGGTTGAGCAGCCGGTTTCTTTGTATAGAGGAAGCATATGGTAAATACAATTTGGAAAGAACGAAAAAGTAAAACAGAAGCAGACCCAGAGGCCATCGGCGAGCTGATGGAGGAATGCGGTCTGACGCCCCTGTCGGCCAGACTGCTGGTTAAGCGTGGATACGATACTGCCGATAAGGCAATGGCCTATCTGGATCCGGATTTTTCGGATTTTTATGATCCCTTTGGGCTGCCGGATATGCAGAAGGCCGTCGACCGGCTTCTGGAGGCCAGAGAGCAGGGTGAAAAGGTCTGTATCTACGGCGATTACGACGCAGACGGAACCACGGCCGTATCCATCCTGATGCGCTATTTTAAAGCCATTGGCATCACAGCTTTTTACCGGATTCCCAACCGTCTGGAGGAGGGCTACGGAATGAATATTCCGGCGCTTCAGGCAGTGATTGAGGACGGAGCCAGCCTGATCGTGAGTGTGGATAACGGTATCGCTGCCCACGAACAGGTGGATTTCTGCAACGGTAAGGGCATAGATGTGATCATAACCGACCACCACGAGTGTCAGGGGGATGTCCCTAATGCCCTGGCTGTTGTGGACGCAAAGCGTGAGGATTCTGCCTATCCCTTTTCCGAGCTCTGCGGCGCTGGGGTGGCGCTGAAAATGGTAATGGCACTGGACCGCGTGCTGGGGCTGGATACAGACCTGCAGGAGTATATCGAATGTGCGGCCATTGCCACTGTGGCGGATATTGTTCCGCTGAGGAGCGAGAACCGTATCATTGCATCCCTGGGAATTGATTACCTGAACACCCACCCGGTCAATCCTGGAATCCGCGCGCTGATCGAGGTCAGTGAGGTCAAACGGGTCAACGCCGGAAATATCGGTTTTGTTATTGCGCCAAAGATTAATGCGGCAGGGCGTCTGGGCGAAGCGGGCAAGGTGGTTGAGCTTTACCTGACACAGGACGAAGCCCAGGCGGCAGAAATCGCGTCATATCTGAGCCAGGAAAACCGGAAACGGCAGGACATTGAGCAGGAAATTTTAGAACTGGCTAAAGCACAGGTCGAGGAGCAGCACCTTGATGCGCAGGGGATTATGGTCGTGGCCGGCGACGGCTGGCATCCCGGTGTCATTGGTATTGTGGCCAGCAAGCTTCAGGAGAGCTGGTACCACCCTGTTGTTGTCATCGGGATCGATGAAGAGGGAATGGGCAAGGGCTCCTGCCGGAGTGTGGAGGGCTTTAATATTTTTGAGGCGCTCCAGAGCTGTTCTGAGTTTTTCCCCAGCTTTGGCGGCCACGAACAGGCGGCCGGGCTGAGCATTCTGGCGGAGGATATTCCGGCCTTTGCAGAAAAGGTCAATGCCTATGCTGCGGAAAAGGGCGTCAGCCGCCTTCTGACCAAAACAATGTATTACGACGGCGTTATGGAAATTGACGAGGTGAGCGAAACACTGGTCGAGGAGCTTGACCAGTTTGAACCCTATGGCGTAGGCAACCCCGGTCCGGTATTTTTGATGGAAGGCCTGAAGCCCCAGGACGCCCGGAAAATGGGGAGTGACAAAACACACCTCATGTTCTCCATACCACCCTACCGCTGTGTGGGCTTTGGAATGGGGGCGGCTCTGGACAATGGAACCGACGGTCAATTTTCTATCCTATGTAAACCAGAAATTAATTGCTTTCGAGACAAAAAAAGCGTACAATTATTATTAAAAGATATTAAACGGTCGCCTTTTTACCATAACCAGTCTGCCTACAACCTGATTGAGCAGATTAAAAACGCGCCGGCGGCAGAACTGCCGGAGCTTGGACTGACAGCGCTTGACCGGGAAGCCATGAACCTTACCCGGGAAGACCTGAAGCTGATCTACACCCTGATGCGCCAGGTGCAATTAAAGGGAGCCGCAGTCGATCAGATTGTTCGGAAATTTGAGACGCTCAATGTCTTTAAGCTGCTGGCAGGTCTGAATATTCTTCAGGAGTCTGAGCTTATCCGTTTCAGGCTTAAAAAGGGCGTGGTTTTTTGTGAAATTCTTGCGTCAAATGGAAAAAAGGATATTCAAAAGGCGCCGTTAATGGTAAAATTAAGAACATATCTTGATTATGAATGATTAATAAGAAAAGAGAAGGATACGAAATGGATATTAAGAGCAAAATCGATATTTTTGAAGGTTTTCCAAAGGAAGGAATCAGTTTTAAGGACATTAACAGTCTGATCCGCGACCCGGAGGCATTTAGATTTGTCATTGACGAATTTCACAAAATTGCCAGGGCGCTGGACGTCAACCTGGTCTGTATTCCAGAGGCAAGGGGCTACATTTTTGGGACGCCGCTGGCCTATCTCCTGAACGTTGGACTGGTTCCGGTGCGTAAGCCCGGCAAGCTGCCAGGCGAGGTGGTAGCAGAGGAATACGACCTTGAATACGGCACCAATACCGTCGAAATTCAGAAAAGCGCTATCAAGCCCGGGGACCGTGTGGTTATCATTGACGACCTGCTGGCAACCGGCGGGACCATGAAGGCGGCCATCGACCTGGTAGAAAAGCTCGGCGGCGAGGTCTGCGGCGCACTGTTTTTAATAGAACTGACGGAGCTGAAGGGTCGGGAAAATCTCAAGGATTATTTTGTATCCAGCTTAGTACAGTATCCGGTATAAAACACTGAGAATGGCCGGGGCTTTTTAGCTTCGGTCATTCTCTATCCAGTGTAGGCACTTATAGAAATAAAGGTGGGCAGAACCATGGCAAACGAAGCAATAGAACATAAAATTGATAGTTTAATCGAACTTGTGAAAAAGAACAATCCGGACGCAGACACTGAGATGATCCTGAAAGCATATCATCTGGCAGACGGGGCCCATAAGGACCAGAAGCGCCTGTCAGGCGAAGCCTACATCATTCACCCTGTTTCGGTTGCGTATATTTTAGCAGAGTATAAAATGGATACGGAAACCATAGTTGCTGCCATTCTGCACGATGTGATCGAGGATACCTCATATACTTATGACGATATCAAAGAAATGTTCAACGAACAGGTAGCAGACCTGGTTGAGGGCGTTACCAAAATCGGTAAGATTGAGTATCAGTCAAAGGAAGAAAGCCAGGCCGAGAACCTCCGTAAAATGGTTCTTGCCATGTCTAAGGATATCCGTGTTATCCTGATCAAGCTCGTCGACCGTCTGCACAATATGCGGACTCTGGAGTATATGAAGGAGTCCAAGCAGATTGAAAAATCCAGAGAAACGCTGGACATATACGCGCCCATTGCCAACCGCCTGGGGATACAGACCATTAAGGCAGAGCTTGAGGACCTTGCTCTGAAATATCTGGATCCAGACGGCTATTATGACCTTGTTAAAAAGGTCAAGATGAAAAAGCAGTCCCGAGAGGAATACATCAACAAGGTCATTAAGATTTTGGAGAAAAAGATTGATGAGGTGGGCATCGAGGCTAAAATTTATGGCCGGTCCAAGCATTTTTATTCCATTTACAGGAAGATGAAGGCTCAGAACCGAAACTTTGACGAGATCTATGACCTCATTGCCGTGCGTGTGATTGTGGACAGTGTAAAGGACTGTTACGGCGTTCTGGGCATTGTCCACACCCAGTGGAAGCCCATTCCCGGACGTTTTAAGGACTACATTGCAATGCCCAAGCCCAATATGTACCAGTCGATCCATACCACGGTCATCGGGCCAAACGGGGATCCTTTCGAGATCCAGATCCGGACCAAGGAAATGCACGAGACAGCAGAGTACGGGATTGCCGCGCACTGGAAATACAAAGAAGGTATTACCGACAGTAACAACAAGGAGCTCCGGTATGAAAATAAAATGTCCTGGCTCCGCCAGATTCTTGAGTGGCAGAAGGAGCTGGACAACGCCAATGACCTGGTGGAAACCATCAAGGTCGACCTGCTCAACGAGGAGGTTTATGTGTTTACGCCCCAGGGCAAGGTGGTTGAGCTGCCAATGGGCTCCTGCCCCCTGGATTTTGCCTACCGTATCCACAGCGATGTCGGGAACTCCTGCGTCGGGGCCAAGGTCAACGGGAAGATCGTTCCCCTCAATTACACCCTGAACAATGGGGACATTGTGGAGATTATGACCTCAAAAAACTCCAACGGCCCAAGCCGGGACTGGCTGAACTTTACCAAGAGTGCCCACGCCCGGAATAAAATACGGCAGTATTTTAAGAAGGAAGAAAAAGAAGAAAACATCGCCAAGGGCAAGACCATGCTCGAGCGCGAAATCAAGCGCGAAGGCCTCCAGGATACAAAGCTTCTGAGCACGAGCGAGCTGGAAGTGGTCAGCGATAAAATGGGTTATAAGACCCTCAGCGACTTTTATGCTGCCATTGGCTACAGTGGCGTGAAAATAGGAACCGTTCTGCAAAAAATGCGGTTGCTTTTCCCCAAAGAGTTTCCAGAGCCCGAGGAAGAAGTGGTTATTAAAAAGACCGCCAAGCTTAAGAAATCCAACAGCAGTGTTATTGTGGCGGGACACAACGAAATCGACGTGCGTTTTTCAAAATGCTGCAACCCAGTACCGGGAGATAAAATTGTGGGCTATATCACCGTTGGCCGGGGAATTTCCGTCCACCGGACCGATTGTCCCAACGTGCTGGGAATGACAGACCCCAGCCGCATTGTCGACGTTGAGTGGAACAAATTTGGCATTGGCGGCAGCTTTACAGCCGAAATACAGATTAAGGCCCGCGAGAAACAGGGACTGCTCATTGAGATTTCCAAGATTTTCCTTGAGATGAATATCCCACTCACTGCCTTAACCGCCAGGAATGAAAAGGGCGAGTTTGACTATTTCTCCGCGACCTTTGAGGTCAAGACAAGGAGAGAACTCAATCTTCTCATAAAAAACTTGAATAAAATACCGGAAATTATCAGCATTCACCGTGTATAGGAGCGAACATGAGAGCAGTTATTCAACGTGTAAAAGCATCAGAAGTCAAGGTTGGGGACCAGGTGATCGGATCCATTGGCCGTGGCTTTAACCTCTTGTTGGGTATAAAGGAAGACGACACAGAAAAGGACATGGACTACATCATCCAGAAGACCGTTAACCTGCGTGTATTTGAGGATGAAGCGGGAAAGATGAACCTTTCCCTGCTGGACGTGGGCGGCGAGCTGCTGGTGGTTTCGCAGTTTACCCTTTACGGGGACTGCCGTAAAGGACGCAGGCCAAGCTTTTCCAAAAGCGGTCCTGTGGACGCGGCAAAGGAAAAATACGAGCTCTTTCTGGAAAAGCTGAGGAAGGAACCGGTCGTCAAAATAGAAACCGGAGTGTTTCAGGCAGAGATGGAAGTATCCATTATCAATGACGGTCCGGTAACGCTTCTGTTAGACAGCGAAAAACAGTTTTAGGAGAAAAAATATGATGAAAATAGTAAAATTAATGGTTGGGCCAATGGCGTCCAACTGCTATATCGCCTGGGATGAAGACACCAAGGACGCCGTTATTATCGACCCGGGCTTTGAGGACGACCGTATTATGGAGACTGTGGAAAAGCACGGTCTGAAGGTAGGAAAAATCCTGCTGACCCACGGTCATTTTGACCACATCGGCGGCCTGGAAAAAACAAAGGCCCAGACGGGCGCCAAGGTTTATATCTACGCGGATGACGCCGATACCCTGACCTCTGCAGGTAAAAACCTGTCCACTATGATGGGGCGGCCCCTGACTCCGGGGCCGGCAGACGTACTGCTAAAGGACGGTGACGAAGTGGAAATCAGCCCGGAGCTAAAACTGACCACGATCCACACACCGGGCCATACTGTTGGCAGTTGCTGCTTTGTGGGCGAGGATGTGATTTTTTCTGGAGATACGCTGTTTGAGGGCTCCATCGGCCGGACCGATTTTCCGGGAGGCAGCTATGAGGATATGATGAAGTCTCTGAGCCGGCTCATGACCTATGACGACGAAATGACCGTGCTGCCGGGCCATGGTGAAAATACCGATATCGCCTACGAGAGAGCGCGTAATCCTTTTATTGCCAGAGGTTAGCCCTTGGAAAAGCTAAGCTTTACCCTGGCAGACCGCCTTTACGAATATCCCTGCTTCGAGCTGTACCAGCAGTTCAGGCCTGAGGTTCCCGTCGTGTTTAACGAGGCCCTGGAGGACCGGATTGACGTGGATTTAAATGACATGAGTTTGGTGCTCACCGCTGTGGAAAAAGGCGAAACCATTCTGCAAAAAGAATACGATTATGAAAAGAAACCCCTGGATAAGCAATCCTTCAAAGGGTTTCTTTATCTATTTCTATGTGAATTATTTGGACATACTCTGGACTGGGGAACCATGACCGGTATCAAACCGGTCAAAATGGCCCATAACCTGCTGAAGGCAGGACAAAAGCCTGAGCAGGTGCAGCAGAGCCTGATGGAAAAATATCAGGCCTCAGAAGAGAAAATTGAGCTGATAACAGGCATCGCGCAGGGAGAGATGGATATTATTTATCCTCTCAGCCAGCAGAAAGTGAGCGTATACTTAGGGATTCCTCTTTGTATTGCCAAATGTGCTTACTGCTCCTTTATCTCAACGGTGGCGGATAAAAAACGAACCATTGTGGCTGAATATTTAAAAAATCTGCTGTATGAGGTCCGCCGTACCGGCCGTTTTCTCAAGGATAAGGGCATTGTGGCCGATACGCTGTATATTGGCGGAGGAACCCCTTCGATTTTGGATGAGGAGCAGCTGGAAAATCTGCTGGCCGCTCTTGATGAGTCGCTGGACCTGAGCCGCCTCAGGGAATACACCTTTGAAGCCGGACGGCCTGAGACCACCAGTCTCCGTAAGCTGGAAATACTCAAGGCCCACGGTGTGGACAGAGTCTGCCTTAATCCCCAGACCATGAACGCGGACACATTGGCTGCGGTTAACCGGAACTACCCGCCGCAGGCCATTTTAGAGACCTATGACGCCATCCGCCAGGTGGGGTTTGAAAGTGTAAATATGGATTTGATTTTAGGCCTGAACCACGAAAGCGAGGAAGCCTTTATGCGCTCGTTAGACCAGGTTATTGCCTTAAAACCCGAAAACATCACTGTGCACTGTCTGGCTGTGAAAAAGGGCTCTGCCATTAAAACAGCCACCGGCCGGCAGGTTGAAAATCTTTATTCACGGGCCTTCTGCACCAACGTCCGGGAAGAGCTGGGGGAAAGAGGGTATCATCCCTATTATCTGTACCGGCAAAAATATACCCAGGGTAACGGCGAGAATATCGGCTACTGTCTGGAGAGCAGGGAAGGTATTTACAATATCCTGATGATGGCAGAGAAACAGTCCATTATTGGTATTGGCGCAGGCTCCTCGGGAAAGCTCTATATACCGGAAATCGACCGTTTTGACCGGATTTTTACTGTGAAGGATGTTAAGACCTACAACGAACGCACCGAAGAGATTGTGGGAAAAAAGATGGCGCAGTATGAAGCTTTTTTCGATGAAAGGGTATAACACAATTAAAAATGGAAGTGAAGAATATGATTTTTATTGAAATGACAGAAAAACATTTAAAGGAAGCCTCAAAGCTTTTTGCCAGAGCCTTCAGCACACCGCCCTGGAAGGACAAGTGGACACCCGAACGTGCCGAAAAACGCCTGGAGCTGATGCTCTCAAACAACAGCGCTAGCGCAATGGTAGCCATTGATGAACATGAGTACATGGTCGGAATGATTCTGGGGGACTATGAGTACGAAGATACCAGAATGGCCTTTCAGATTAAGGAGTTCTGCGTTGATGTCAGACACAAAGGCAAAGGAATAGGCACAAGGCTCCTGGCTGAAATGACCGAACATGTAAAAAAGAACGGTGTTGAGGAAATCATTTTAATGACCCTGAGAGCGCCGGAAACCCATGAGTTTTATAAAAATCTCGGCTATTCCGATGTAGATGAATGGCTGATGATGCACAAAGAGCTGTAGAGATGATACGACCTGCCGGCAGACAAACGGCAGGTCGTTTTTTTATTTTCTTGACAGAATATGCAATGCGTGTTATTATTTGACTAATAAAATTAAAATAGTCAAATAAATAAAAAGGAGATAAAAATGCCGAAGGCTTATTCAGAGCAGGAGCGGGCTTATATCCGCCGTAGACTCCGCGAGGAGGCGGGGTTATGTATCAGGCAGTTTGGAATGCGCAAGACGTCTGTCGATGAGCTGGTGCGCCGGGTCAATATCCCAAAGGGAACCTTTTACCTGTTTTACCCCTCGAAGGAAATGCTTTTTTTCGAGGTGATGAAGGAATTCCATGACACGATACACACAGAGGTTTTAACGGCAGTGGAAGCGCTGAAGGGCGATATGACCCCGGAGGCTCTGACAGAACTGCTCTTCAGATTTTACAAAATGACAGATGAAAGCATTCTCATGCCGATGATCGCAAATGGAGACCTGGAACTGCTCATGCGCAAGCTGCCCGATGAGGTGGTGGAAGAGCACCACGCCCAGGACGATTTCAGCGTCGAACAGCTGACAGCAATGCTGCCCGGCATGGAGGGGAAAACCCTTGAGGTTTTCAGCGGCGCCTTAAGAGCAGTATTTTTATTGATTCTGCATAAAAGGGAGATTGGTTCTCCGATATTTGACGACGTTATGAAAACACTGCTGCGCGGCGTGGCGCTCCAACTTTTTGAGGTGAAAAATGATTAAGGTAGAAAATTTAAGCTTCAGCTACACCCATAAGCCATTTATCAAGTCAATCCGCTTTGAGGTTGGCCGAGGGGAAATATTTGGATTTTTAGGTCCGTCTGGCGCGGGAAAAAGTACTTTACAGAAAATACTGACGGGGGTGCTGCCCGGCTATGGCGGCAGTGCTGTGGTCAACGGGAAAGAGGTAAGGGAGCATAACAACAGCTTTTATGAGCAGATTGGCGTGGATTTTGAATTTCCGAGCTTCTATGAAAAAATGACCGGACGTGAAAACCTTGAATTTTTTGGATCTCTTTATAAAGGCCCCCTGCTGCCAATTAAGGAGCTTTTAGAATGCGTTGGCCTGGAAAAGGATGGGAGTAAGAAAGTGTCGGCTTATTCCAAGGGAATGAAATCCCGGCTTAATTTTGTCAAAGCGATCCGGCACAATCCGGATATTCTGTTTTTAGACGAGCCCACAAGCGGCCTGGATCCTGTAAGCAGCAGCCATATGAAGGAGATGATTAAAGCACAGCGCAGTCAGGGCAAAGCCATTATTCTGACCACCCATAATATGCAGGATGCCACAGAGCTCTGTGACCGGGTCGCCTTTATTGTCGATGGTGAAATGAAAGCAGTGGACACGCCCCACCGCCTGATCATGTCAAAGGGCGCCGCCAGGGTCACCTACACCTATATGGACGGCGGTGAAAAAAGTGCGGACTGTCCTCTGGATGCTCTGTCAGACGATTCTTTATTGGCGGGACTGATCAGAAGCAACCGCCTGTTGTCTATCCACAGCAGCGAACCGACACTCAACGATATTTTCATAGAAATGACAGGGAGGGCGCTGCAATGAGAATCGTGGGCCTGCTGAGGGGAGACATCCGACAGCAGTGGAAATATGGATTCTACGCGCTGTACCTGATTCTGACAGTGATCTATGCCGGTGTGTTGTCCGTACTGCCGCCAGACTGGCGGGAGGCCGGCACTGCGTTAATTATCTTTTCAGACCCGGCGGCGCTGGGGCTGTTCTTTATGGGTGCTGTCATTCTTCTGGAAAGGAGCCAGCGGGTACTGGAATCTCTGACGGTTTCGCCCGTGCGGCCAGAGGAATACATCTTCTCAAAAGTGGTATCACTGTCTCTGATCGGCACCCTGACCGCAGCTGTGCTGGGTATGGTGGGAGGCAGTCCGAGCCTGCCGCTTTTATGCATCGGCACATTTACCGGTGCGATGCTTTTTAGTATGGTAGGGCTGACGGCAGCAACCAGGATTTCAACGCTCAACCAGTTTATCGTGCTGACCGTGCCCATTGAGCTCCTGATTTTGGGCCCAGCGGTTTTGTGGGGGACCGGTTACCGGCCCCGGATGCTGGGTCTGCATCCGGGTGTGGCTGTTTACCAGCTCATAAGCGGCAATCCAGATTGGACGGCCCTCAGTCTGCTGCTATGGCTGGCAGCTGCCTTTGTTATGGCAAGGGCGGCTTATATCAAGATGACGAAAAGCCTTGGGGGTGTAACGCTATGAGAGCACTGAGCCGTTCGTTTTCCTGCTTTATTCGTCAGATTGCGGCAGATCGGATGCTGATTCTGGTATGTGCGGCGCCGCTGTTCTGCGGCATTTTTTTCCGCTTCGGCCTTCCGGCGATGGAGCCGCTGCTGATACAATGGTTTGGCTTCGGTCTTAAGCCCTATTATCTGCTGATGGATCTGTTTCTTTCCAGTGTTACGCCTTATATGCTGTGCTTTGTATCCGCCATGGTTATTCTGAGCGAGGCCGACAGCCATATGAGCACTTACCTCTGTGTCACGCCGATTGGTAAAAAGGGCTATCTGGCTTCACGGCTGGTTTTTCCCGCGGCACTTTCTGCTCTGGCCTCCTTCTTTGTGCTGGCGGTTTTCAGACTGGCTGTGGATTCAGTTCTGTTAATGGCCGGTATGGCTTTGCAGTCCGCAATTCTGGGAATGCTGGCAGCCATGCTGATTGTCAGCCTGGCCTCCAACAAGGTGGAGGGGATGGCGATCAGCAAGCTGTCAGGCCTGATTTTGTTTGGGATGGTGGTTCCCTTTGTGCTTAAGGGAAACGAGAAGTATTTTTTTAGCCTGCTGCCATCCTTCTGGATTGCCCAGTGGGCCGTGGCACCGGACATTTATCCCTTTCTCTTATTCATTGTCACATCCGTCCTTTGTTTTTGGGCCTTGTGGCGTCGTTTTGCATTAAAGCTGACTTAGCGCATGGGGCTAAAACTTGAAATTTTTCCCGGTTGGTGGTATTCTAAGAGCAACACTTGGTATCATATCAAACACGGATGCCAGGGAGAGGTGGTAAGGATGAAAAAATCGGTAATAGAGGCGATGAAAGTCCGCCGTTCGATACGCAGCTACAGCAAGCGTCCCATGCACCACGCAGCAGAGGGACAGCTTCAGGATTATCTGCGGCATATTGAGCATCCCTTTGATGCACGAATAAGAGTAGAGTTAATTAAAACCGGTGAATACCCCGGAAGTCATCGGTTAGGCACCTATGGAGTCATTAAAAATGCACAGGCTTTTTTTGCCGTGTGCTGTGACCGGAGCGATTTTGCGGAGGAGGCCCTGGGCTACGCCTTTGAGAAGGTCGTGCTTAAAAGCACACAGCTGGGGCTGGGTACCTGCTGGATTGGCGGAACCTTTAACAAGGGCGCCTTTGCCGATGCTGTTCAGCTGAGGGCCGATGAAATGCTGCCCATCGTATCCCCGGTCGGCCAGGCCTCAGCCAAGCCGTCCATGGTATCCAAAACCATGAGCCGGGTGACAAAACAGCGCTCCCGGAAACCCTTTGAGACCATCTTTTTTACAGACAACTGGAACATTCCGCTCACCCAGAAGAGCGCAGGTGATTTTGGCGTACCGCTGGAGATGGTGCGCCTGGCGCCATCCTCAAGAAACTGTCAGCCCTGGAAGGTACTTGTCACGCCTGAGGGCGCACACTTTTACCGCCTGGCGCCGCGCAGCCTGAACCGCATTGACATGGGCATTGCCCTGTGCCATTTCGATCTGGCCTGTCAGGAACTTGGCCTTGACGGAGCGCTGGAAGTAATACCGGATGCCGTTGAGCATACGCCCGACAATGGATTTTATACCATGTCCTGGATAAGAAAGGAAGTGTAATGATGTCACAACTGGAGAAGCTGCCAAACATTGGAAAAGTGGTGGCCAGAGAGCTGGAGGCAGTCGGGATTGATACCCCGGAGAAGCTGCGGGAAGCTGGGACCAGAGAGGCCTTTCTAAAATTAAAGCAGAACGATCCTGGCTCCTGTCTGCATAAGCTTATGGGACTGGAGGGTGCGATTCAGGGCGTTCGGAAATATGATTTACCCGATGAAGTGAAACAGGAGCTTAAGGATTGGTTTAACAGCCTGTAGAGCCTTCGCTATATAGAAAATAACAAGCGCCGCGAAACAGAGTTTCGCGGCGCTTTGCCGTCTCAGACGAGAAGGTACATAAAGAAATTGATCAGCTCGTTGTTAAGCTGTGACAGGTTCCCTCTGGCAATCTCAGGAACCAGTGGGTTTTCGGCTTTAAAAGCTTCCCAGGTGGTCAGGTATTTAGACTCGATCGGTCTGAAATTAGCCGGATCAAAGACAAAGCCCTCTGCGTTCAGCGGGGTGCCGCAGGCTTCGCCAGCGTTTTTATAGACACCATATTGCGCAACCGTTTCGGATAAGGCAGCCCAGTTATCAATGTTGACTTCGTTCAGGAGGAATGGGTTTTTGTCAAAGTGGAAGTAGTAGCCGCCGCCAGGCATCATGATGTCGAGCAGCTCTCTGGCTTTGCTCACGACCTCCTCCTTGGTGCCACGAAGAGCTGAAACAGGGAAAAGCCCCTGGATAATCATCTTATCGCCCAGCTTATCCTTAATCAGCTGAGGATCGCCGAACTCAAACCATATCTGTGTCCCGGCAGGGAAATCCTGCAGAACATCCAGATAGCGTGTCCAGTCATCCTCACAGAAAATATTACACCGTACGCCAAGGGCGGCGTACTGCTCGATCATGGTTTTAAAGGTCGGCAGCCACAGGTCAAGGAAATCCTTTTCGCGCATAAAGGTTGGCATATGCAGCGGAATAAAGACGGAGCCTTCGGCGTTTGGAACCGGTGGGCGGCCCCACTCAAACAGCACTGGCAGAAGCGCCTCACAGGCTTCCTTAAGCTCACTGCGGTGGCGGCGTATATCCATACTCACACCGCTGAAGCTTCTGAGCTGGTCGGCGATAAAATCAAAGGGAGCCTCTGTCATGCCCGAGGAACCGGCCGGAGCGCCGGGATAGTGGCCGCCCTGTTCGGTCATTTCCATAAACCAGGGCAGTGAGGCGTCGATTGATTTGTTAAGGCTTGACTGAGCCTTCATAATCGTCGCGGCGGTTTTGAATCCATCTGCGGGATCAAGATTTTTATACTGGCGGGGAATAACCGTCTCCATTAAAAAGGTAAAGGGATCGTCGATCAGGGCACGGTACTCGTCAGGCTGCATGCCGACAACTTCAGGATGCTGGACAACACCGTTCTTTCCCATCACAAAAGACTGAGAGCCCAGGATCTGGTAAAATTCTGCCGGACGGTTAAGAACCTGGCTGCACGGGAGGATCGGAGTTACATCTGAGATAATTCGTTTCTCCAATGCCAGGGCAGGCTCGCGCAGGCGCCCATAATCATACTGATAGTCGAAAAGGTTTTGTCCGCCGTATTCTGCTACCAGATAGTGAGAAATCATATAGCCGGTGGGTACATGATCGGGAATTCGGTTGTTATAAAAATCGTGGAAATTTTTAATCCGGTTTTCTTGTAATTTCTTATTATCACTCATTGAAAAACACCTCTCTTTTGTTGCTTTGAAAAACAGGCCTGTAACGATTTCAAATATAAGCCGATTATAGCACAATAAAAAAGACTGTATATCTTTTAAAAGACATAACAGCCCTATAAAATATTAAAATAATAAAATTTTAAGGAAAAATAAAAGAATTAGCCCGTATATGGGCCGCGTTCCTGTAGCTTTTTGATGTTTTTTACGATGATTCGGTTTCTGGCGGTTTCAATGATCCCTTCCTCACGCAGCTGCTTCAGGTATTTTGCCACGTTGGCCCGGTTCATACCTACAAAGCTGGCGAGATCATCCTGGGAGATCAGAACGACCGGATCGTCGCTGTTGACAACAGCACTGTACAGGAAATGCGCGATTTTCTCAAGTCCGGTTGAAAAGAGCTGGTTGATATTGTCCTCGATCAGCAGCACAACCAGCCGCATATAGGCGTCGTACATGGCCTGATTCAGCTCGGGATTTTTGTTAAGATAGTGTCCTAAAAGCTTGCGGTCAAAGGCCAGGGCCTTGAGCTCTGTAGCAGCTGTAAAGATTAGAGAGCTTTCAATTTTATAATCCCCCGGGTAGTAAAGCGGCGCGAAGGTGTAGGGACCATAAAAAGCAAACGCCTTGATATGACCGCTTTCGTGGAGAAAGGAGGTGCGGATCATTCCATCCAGCACGTAGTATTCCTTATCCAGTGGCGCGCCCACGCCGCTGAGCGGCGTATCCTTTTTACATTCAAAAACAGTGTGCTCAATGGACGAAAGATAGTCCTCAAACGGCTTAAAATCGTTGCCGAAATAATATTGCAGGTGCATTGAAAGTTCCTCTCTAATTCTGATTTAAGTTAGTATATCATGTTTTTGTTCATAATTGCTTAATACTGCGCCTGAACTGCTTTATGTAAAGTTATTGGATAAAGCCCAGAAAAAGCGCCCAGCCACTTGACATAAAGGGGACGCCTTTTATATAATAATAAGATATGAAAAAGTTAAAATACGCATAGATAACATAACAGGAGGAAAGATGAAAACCACCTATAGAAACGCCCTCTGCGGCGAACTGAATACGGAATTTGTAGGCCAGACCGTTAAATTATGCGGCTGGACAGACACCAGAAGAAACCTTGGAGGCGTGCTCTTTATTGATCTGAGGGACCGCAGCGGCAAGGTGCAGCTGGTTGTCAACGAGGAAGTCAGCGCTGAAGCCTTTGCCCAAGCCGAAAAGGTACGCAACGAGTATGTGCTCTGTATTGAAGGGGAAGTTGTTAACCGCGATGCGGAAAACGTGAACCCCAAAATGGCAACCGGTGAGATTGAAGTCATGGTTAAAAGCCTGACCATACTCGATACGGCCGATACACCGCCGATTTACGTAGAAGACGACGACAAAAGCAATGAAGCCGTACGGCTGAAATACCGTTATTTAGACCTTCGCAAGCCTAAAAATCAGAAGATGTTAAAAACAAGAGCCCAGGTTGCAAGCATTGCCCGCAACTTCTTAAACGACGAAGGTTTTCTGGAAATTGAGACACCGATTTTGGGCAAGCCGACGCCGGAGGGCGCCCGCGATTTCCTGGTGCCTTCTCGTGTACAGAAGGGAAAATTCTTTGGCCTGCCACAGAGCCCGCAGCTTTTTAAACAGATCCTGATGATCTCCGGCGTTGACCGTTACTATCAGGTTGCGAAATGCTTCCGTGACGAGGACCTCCGTCAGGACCGCCAGCCGGAATTTACCCAGATCGATATGGAAATGTCGTTTATCACCAAAGACGATATCCTGCCCATCATGGAAAACATGATCGCTAAAATCTTCAGAGAAATCCGCGGCGTTGAGCTGGAAACACCGTTTATCCGTATGACCTATCAGGAAGCAATGGACCGCTTTGGCTCAGACAAGCCGGATACACGCTTTGGCATGGAACTGACCAATATTTCCGATATTGTTGAAAACAGCGAGTTCAAGGTATTCTCAGGCGCCGTTAAAAAGGGCGGCTCTGTCCGTGCCATTAACGCCAAGGACGCCCAGGGCAAGCTCAGCAAAAAGACCATCAAAAATCTCGAAAAATTTGCAGCGATTTACAAGGCAAAGGGTCTGGCCTGGATCGATGTATCTGACGGCGAAATGAAATCGCCGATCCTCAAGTTTATTTCTGAAGCTGAAAAGAACGCTATCTTTGAACGGATGGACGCAGAACCCGGCGATATGATCTTTATTGTAGCCGATACCGATGAGATTGTCTGTACAGCTCTCGGACAGCTGCGTTTGGAGTTGGCTAAGAAGCTCGAATTTGATTTGAGCGGCAAGTTTAACTTCCTCTGGGTTATCGACTTCCCACTGCTTGAGTACGATGCGGAAGCGGGCCGCTATATGGCCAAGCACCATCCATTTACAGCCCCGCTGGATAAGGACCTGCCGCTTCTGGAAACAGACCCGTCCCAGGTACACGCCGATGCATACGACATGGTTGTAAATGGCGTTGAGCTGGGCGGCGGCTCCATCCGTATCCATAATCAGGATGTGCAGGAGAAAATGTTCAAAGCCCTTGGCTTTACCATGGAGGACGCCTGGAAGCAGTTTGGATTCCTGCTGGAGGCCCTGAAATATGGAACACCACCGCACGGCGGACTGGCCTTTGGCCTTGACCGTCTTATCATGATGCTCATGGATATTGATAATATCCGCGACGTTATCGCTTTCCCGAAAACACAAAACCACAGCTGCCTGATGACTGACGCACCGGCGGAAGCCCAGCTTGATCAGCTCATTGATCTGGGAATCAGCATCGACGAAATACTGTAGGGTTTTAAGAATGCCGGACAGGGTATAAAAGGAAAAAAGCAACCATTAAGGAAGTGAACTGCGATGAAAGAAATTGGAATCGTCGAAGAATTAAAGGGGAAAAATGCAAAGGTCCTGATTAAACGCCACGCCGCCTGCGGTGACTGTGGAGCCTGCCAGGTCGGTAAGGAAAAAATGACCATGGAAGCCACTGCCCGGAATGCGGCCGGTGCCCAGGTGGGCGATACAGTATCGGTGGAAATGGAGTTTGCCAATGTTATCAAGGCCACCTCCATCATGTATGGGATTCCGCTTATTGCCTTTGTTGCAGGCTGTGCGGCGGGGTACTTTGCCGCTCTTGCCCTGACCCTGGATCTGGTGCTTGTGCCTTTTTTCACCGGTATACTGCTGACGGTTATCGCCTACCTGGTTATCCGGGTTTTTGATAAAAAGGGTAAGTTTAATTCAAAATATGAGCCGGTGATCACAGAGATCGAGGTCGAGGCACAGGAACTGCCGCCGACCGTGGAATAGAAAAATAATCAAAGCCTTCCGGGTATAAAGCCCGGGAGGCTTTTTTATATTACAAAGCTTCCGGAGTCGTGTTCTGGAAGCTTGGCAGGTTTAAAAATATGACCGTGGCTTTGCCCGGCGTAGATAAGCTGGCTGCCCTTATAGGCAAAAAGCCGGGCCAGCGGAACCTTCTGCCAGTGGTAGCCGTTTTTGGAAAGGGGATGGGTGGAGAAGCAGATATGACCGTCCCCCCGGCTGGAATAAAGGGTATCGATGATATTGGTATGCACGTAATAGGTTTCACCGTCGTAGATAAGCAGATTAAGCTTGTTGCGTTTGGCAATGGCGGCAAGCTTTTTCTCAAGCAGAGCTGCCCGCTGAACTGCGTCCAAAGGGCGGGAGGCCTTGCTGGCGGCCTCATTTATGGCGTTGGTCAGATAAAGCAGCACGCGCTCGCTGTCGGTTTCACCAGCCTGCGTATCCAGATAAGGCAGCAGCTCCATACCGGAATAGATGTTGCCGTTATGGGCCAGTGTCCACTCACGGCCGGTATTATCCCGGGTGATAAAGGGATGGCTGTTGTGCTCGGCAATGGACCCGATGGTGGCAAAGCGGATGTGGGCGATAAGAGCAGAGGCCTTGATCTCATGACTCAGGAGCTGCGGCAGAACCAGACTGCTGTGCGCACTGACAGCTTCTTTACACATGGAGGCATCACCGTCCTTGTCAAAATAGCGGATTCCCCACCCATGGGGGTGTCTGGGGCTGTGGGCGTAAAATTCCTTAAGCATGCTGTTAGCACGCACAGGGGTGTCGCCGGTCATTCCATAGAGTTCGCACATGGTATTTTCCTTTCTGAATACATATTAATCATACAAAATAAATATGATTAATATGTATTATAATGTAAAGGGATGAAAAAGTCAAGGCGCTCTGCCTGAAGGCAATAAAAAAGAGGCCAAAGCCTCTTAAAAATGTTTTTGTATAAAGCTCAGAATGTCCTGATAAACCTCCCGGCGGTTCGTTTCGTTCAGGATTTCGTGGCGCTTTCCGGGGTACAGTGTCATGGAGACATCTTTCATATCGGCTTTTTTGAAACGCTGATACAGCGCGCGAACCTCCTTGCCCATGCTGCTGACCGGGTCGCTGCCGCCGGAAAGCAGGTAAATGGGCAGATCAGCGGGCATTCTGAAAATATTGCGCGGATCGTTGGTGTAATCCAGACCGGTAAAGAGGTCATAGAAAAAGGCCGAGGTACAGGTAAAGCCGCACAGCGGGTCTTTCAGATAGGCGTCCACATTCTGGGCGTTGACGGATAGCCAGTCGTACTCGGTTCGGTTGGGAGCGAATTTTTTATTGTAGCCGCCAAAGGACATTTTGGTCAGCAGCTCGGAGGGATGCGTCGGGCCATATTTGGCGATCTCTGCTTTGGCAAGGGCTTTACCGAAGGACCGAACAGCTTTGCTGACGCCCATGGTAGTTCCGACAATGATACCGCCTTTAAACAGACCGCCGAAGTCAATGAGGCAGGTGCGTGTAACGACAGAGCCCATGCTGTGTCCGAGAATAAACAGTGGCAGATCGGGATTTTCCTCACGCACGCGGTCGGTCAGATCATGGACGTCCTCGGTGATGCGCTGCCAGCCGTCTACGTCGTCAAAATAACCCAGGGTACCGTCAAAGGTGCCGGTCATGCCGTGGCCGCGTTGGTCAATGGCATAGACGATGATGCCGCGGCGGTAGAGAAAATCGGCAAATTCGATATAACGGACGGCGTGCTCGGCCATTCCGTGAACAATTATGAGGGCGGCTCTGGTATCCAGATTGCGCGGAGTACTGTAGTAGTAGATCCGGGCGCCGTCGGTCGCTTCAAAATATTTGGGATCAAGTTTTAGCATTGTGTTCTCCTTCTGTTTTTAATGACTTTTAAAAAGAGGGCGGCAATGACCACGTCGGGCACTGCCAGAATCAGCGCTGGCAGCAGGGCTGTAATCGCCGGGTGGTTTTCGGCAAGGGCTACGGATACGTACTCTTTTCGTATAAAGTCAGTCTGGCCTGTGAAAATCAGCTCACCCAGCGACGCGTGGTCATGCTTCTGGTAGCTGTCAGAGGCTTCGATAAAATCTGTGCTGTTGAGTATTTGTTTAATAAGCTCGTAAAGCGTAAGGGCATTGTACCTGGGAATGGATAAGAGCTCCCCTGTAAGCTCGGCACAGGCTGTGAAAAGCTCGTTCCAGGTCATGGCATAGGCAGACTTCCAATAGCGGGTCAGGGTGAGGTGAACGAACAGCCGCCGAAGGGTCATGCCGCCCTTGAGGATGGAACGGGCTGTCTGGTCCTGTATCAGAGGGCGGATATCTTTTTTGTTAAAGGCCCGGGCCAGAGGCACCGACCGGTAATTTTTAGGAATAAGGTAATAGTAGCCGCCCTCATAGTGACTCAGGGCACGCAGGGCGTCATAATAGCCCATGTCGTAATTCTGCCGGATCACCGCCGGATCCACGCTCAGAAAGTGGCCGAGGTCGGCGGAGTGGGTAATGCGGAGCTCGTCGAGACTTTCGTATTTCACACGGTCTGAGGCGCTGATGGGGTTGATGTCGATCATGACCGTGATCATGTTATGGCAGCCGGTATCGTAGAGCATTTTGCGGGGAAGCGGATCGTAAACGCCGCCGTCCAGATAGCGCTTATTGTCGATTACCACTCGTTTAAAAATGGGGACATTGGAGCTGGCCATAATAAAGTCTACCAGCTTCCCCTTTGGGATATCCTCAATAAAAAGGTACTCCATTTTCATATCGCTCAAATTGTAGGTGGTAAGGCCATAGCGGATGGGGGAGCGCCTTACAGCGTCTTCATCAATGGTCTCGTTTAAGAGCGCCCGCAGAGGCTCCACATCCATTAACAGCCCCCTGGTTTCGGCAAAGACAGTGTGGTAATCTATGTGCTCCCAGACATCGCAGGCCAGATCCAGATCGCCCTGGGCAATATAGGCGCCGTTGATGGCCCCGATGGAGGTGCCTACAACCGCGCAGATTTCAATACCGTTATCTCTCAATGCCCGATAAGCCCCGATTTGATAGGAGCCGCGGCTTCCGCCGCCAGATAAGACCAAGCCTGGTTTATTCATGCTGAACCTCCGTTTTGATGTCAGTGTATTTAAAAAGATTGGATTATCGTGGGATAATCTGTAAATATGGTGTATAATAACTGTATCACTATATCATTTAACCATTAAAATGAACTTTAATCAACGAAAAACTGGAGGTTTTTTGAAATGAAATTAACCGTATTAGGCAATACAGGACCCTACCCAAAGGCAGGCGGCGCCTGCTCGGGCTATTTACTCGAAAACGGAGATGCCAAGGTCGTGCTGGACATGGGCAACGGCACACTGGCCAACCTTAGAACCATCTGTGACATTGAGGATATTACCGCAGTGGTCTGCTCGCACCTCCATCCTGACCACATTTCGGATCTGTTTGTGCTGCGTTATGCCCTTGAGATGCGGGGAATGACCATTCCGCTTTACGCTCCGGACAGCCCCGATAAGGAGTTTGACCGTCTGGCATACAAAAATGCTTTTGACATCACGCCCATCACGGAGGATTTGAAGCTGGAAATCGGCAGTATGTCCTTTAGCTTTATGGAAATGCGCCACCCGCTTAAGGATTTTGCGATTAAGGCCTATGACGGAAAATCCACGTTCATGTATACTGGCGATACGGCCATGTGCCAGGCGCTGGAGGAATTCAGCAAGGGCGTGGATGTGCTGCTGTGTGACTCCGCCTTTCTGGATGATGTGGACTCCGCCATACACCTGTCCATGGAGAAAGCCATTCAGAATGCGAACAACGCCGGGGTCCGCCGGCTTATTCTCACGCATTTCAGCCCTGAGATTTCGCCGCAGCGCTATTATGAAATCGGAAACGGTCGTTTTAACGGACGGCTTTCCAAGGCTGAGATCATGGCAAACTTTACGATCTGATCAATAGCTGCTTTTGGCAGAACCAATAAAAACAAGAGGGGGCCCAAATGAAACGACCGCTGATTTACGCGCTTGCAGCTCTGTGCTGCGCAATCCTGCTGGCTGGTTTTGGGGCGCCCCTTTTTCTTTATGCCCTTTTGCCAGTCGTGCTGCTGCCTTTGCCCCTGGTCTTTAAAAAAGTAAAGCCGGTGAGCGTGGGGCTGGTACTGGTGGTTTACCTGCTGGGCTGTGCCGCTGCGGTTCCGGTATTAGACGGCGGGAGCCCCTTTGAGGATTACCTTGAGCGTCCGGTATCAATGGTGGGCCTTGTGGACAGTGTTCCGTCCCGGGAGGGAGAGAAAACCCGTTTTGTGCTGAAGCTTCAGGAAATTGACCACACGCCTGTTTCCGGAAAGGTGATGGTGACTGTGGCACAGGGCGGCATGGACGATGCCCCGGGAGCTGTTTTAAGCTTTAAGGGTGAGATCAGTGAGCCGGCGGGAAGACGGAATCCGGGCGGCTTTGACTATGCGCTCTATTTAAAGGCAAAGGGTATTGACGGACAGGTCTATCTGAAAAACGGAGAGAATGTAACAGTGGCGCCCGGCTCTGCCAGCCCTGTATACGCCGTTTACAGCGTGAAACAGTGTCTGGCAGCCGTTTGTGACCAGTTCTTTACGCCAGCCCAGAGCGGCCTGATCAGGGGAATTCTGTTGGGGGACAGCGCCATGGAGGATGAGGCTAAGGCATCCTTCCGGGATGCGGGTGTTTCGCATGTACTGGCCATATCCGGCCTGCATGTGGGCTATGTGTACGCGCTGGTGCTTGGGCTTCTGACTCTGATTGGTGTGCGGCGGCGTTACCATTTGCCTGTTCTGGCGGTCTGTCTGCTGTTTTACATCACGCTGACAGGCTTCAGCCCGTCGGTCATCCGGGCGGCGCTGATGTGCCTGGCGCTGGTGGGCGGCAGGGGCATGGCGGAAACCTATGACGCCTTAAACGGATTATGTCTGGCGGGTATTGTCATTTTGCTGCTGCAGCCGGCCCAGCTCTTTATGGCAGGGTTTCAGCTTTCCTTTTCCGCTGTGCTGGCCATTATTTTGTTCTACAGACCGCTGATGTACGAATACGGGCGTCGGATTAAAGCGCCGGGGGCGGTGGCGTCCAGCCTGATTTTAACCTTCTGCGCGACTCTGGGGACCATGCCGGCCAGCCTGTACCATTTTCATACCCTGAATCTGGTAGCTTTGATCTCTAATTTATTGATTGTACCGCTGGTGGGACTTTTGCTGGTTCTGGCTTTGGCCGGGGTGCCTCTTGCGGCGCTGTTTCCGGCGGCGGGCAGGCTGATCTGTCTTCCGGCGGCCTTTTTGGCGGACGGTGTTTTGTTTTTGACCGGTCTTTTTTCAAAATTCAGCTGGCTGGCGCTGCATCGGGGAGCGCTGACGCTGGCTGAGCTTTTGCTGCTGGCGCTCGCCGCCTTTCTGCTTGCTGGATATTTCAACTTAAACAAAAAAACAGCCCGGTATTTTGTCGGCGTCTCTTTGCCGCTGCTGCTTCTGGTTATTTTAGGCGCGTCGGTGGCCCGGCAGCCCCTGCGCGTGACCTTTTTGGACGTGGGCCAGGGGGACAGTGCGCTCGTTGAGACCCCGGCGGGCGGCGTTTACCTCATTGACGGCGGTGGTTACGAAACTTATGGCGACGCACCGCAGAGAGAACGAACGCCTATTTCTGAGAGTGTCCTGCTGCCGGTGCTGTACGCCAAAAATATCCGGCGGATTGACGGGGTTTTTATCTCACACAACCACGCGGACCACGCCCAGGGGATTGAGGAGCTTCTCGCAGAAATTCCGGTTGGTCAGATTTATGTCTCCAGCAAATATAACAATGAGGCGCTCTTAAGCCAGAATAAAATTCCGGTCCAGGTCCTGTCAAAGGGCAGCACTTTGGAAAGCGGCGATGGCCTGGCCTTTGAGGTGCTCTGGCCGGAAAGCAAAAGGGAGGCGCTGGCTGACGAGGAGCAGAATGACGCGTCGATGCTGCTGCGCCTGCGCTACGGAAGCCGTTCCTTCCTGTTTACGGGAGACGCAGGCTTTCCGGTGGAGCAGGCGGTTGTCCGGAACCTGCCTGAAACCGATGTGCTGAAGGTAGGGCATCACGGCAGCCGTTTTTCCACATCGCCGGAGTTTTTAAAAAAGCTTAATCCATCCCTTGCTGTAATCTCGGTTGGCCGTTATAATAGTTTTGGACACCCGACAGACGAAGTGCTGGAAAATATCGGAGCCGTTGGGGCTGTCTGCAAAAGAACAGATAAAAACGGTGCAGTGGAGGTATGGACGGACGGAGAGAACCTGAAAATACGAAGCTGTATCGATAAAGATTAAAAGAATGGATAAGAGGTTGCCATGAAATATCAGGAATTAATGAAGGCCATAAAGCAAAAGCAGGTGCGCCCGGTGTACCTTTTTGCGGGTCCGGAGCAATACATCGGGGGAATGGTTGAGCACACGCTGGTAGAGACCATGATCGCGCCCGGGCTGGAGCAGCTGAACCTGGCGGTGTTTGAGGACAAAAGCCCGGACATTACGGAGATTCTGTCTGTGTGTGAGACCCTGCCGCTTATGAGTGAGAAGCGGGTGGTCATTGTCCGGGAGAGTACGGGACTGACCAAAACGAGTGATAAGAAAACAGTGGAGGCGCTGAATAAATACATCAAAAGGCCATCCGACAGCACGGTGCTTATTCTGTGTGACAGCAGCCCGGACAAGCGCAAGAAAATTTACAAGACCCTCAAGGACCAGGGCGCGATTGTGGACTATGACAAGCTGAACAAAATTGACCTGGAAAAATGGATCGGCCGCCGGCTTAAGCTGGCGGGCAAGCGGACAAGCCAGCGGGTGGTGGAGCAGTTTGTCATGGATACCCTGTACCTTGAAAATGACAATAAAAATATGGAAATGGTCGACAATGAGCTGAACAAAATCATTGATTACGCAGGCGGGCGCGATACCATTACCCTGGAGGACGTGGAAACCGTTATGCCCAAGTCCGTTGAGGACAATGTGTTTAAGATGGTGGATTACGCCATGGGGGGCAATAAGGGTGCGGCCCTTAAGATGCTCAACCAGTTTTACCTTGAGGGAGAAGGCCCCTTCGGCGTTTTCGGGCTCCTGCTGAGACAGATCCGCATTATGCTGATGGTCAAGCTGCTCTCGGAAAAACGTATGTCCCCGGACACCATCGCCAAGGAAGCCAAGCTGGCCCCCTTTGTGGTCAAAAAGGTCCTGCAGAACGGCCGCCGCTACCGGGTGGCAGGTCTTAAGCGCACCATGATTGAGGCGGCGGAGCTGGACCTCAAAATGAAAACTGGACAGATCGATCCCGAGTTTGGCCTGGAGTGGTTTGTGCTTAAGCTGTAGGGCATGAAGGAGATGATGCGGCGTTTCGCCGCATCATCTCCTTCACCCTTCAAAAAATAAAAAAAGCGCACTAACAACTGTGCGCCCACCCTTGAGACACGGGTTTAAATTTGGGAATATATAAACAATGAGGTTATTCGGTCATTCCGTTTAAGGTTCTTGCTAAAGTGCTTTTCTTTCTGGAAGCAGCGTTTTTGTGGATGACGTGTTTAGTAACGGCCATATCCAGTTTTTTAACTGCTAAACGAAAAGCTTCTTCTGCTTTGGCCTGATCGCCTTCTGCAACCGCAGCGTCAAATTTTTTGATGGATGTCTTTAAATTTGTTTTTACCGCCTTGTTGCGCAATCTTGCCTTTTCATTTGTTTTAGCTCTCTTAATAGCTGATTTAATGTTAGCCATGGAGTACCTCCTCATTTATTTATAACGTATTGATTGTAACACATTGAAAATAAATTTACAACAAAAAACGTGACAAAAAAATTTTTTCTTGATAGAATAATCTGTAGCACAAAAATAATGAACACTTGGCGTGTTTTATCGAATAGACTTACACATTGGAGGAATTACTTTGTTAACAAGACAGGAAAGAACCCGAAACTTTTCGATTATTGCCCATATCGACCACGGTAAATCAACCCTGGCGGACCGTTTGATCGAGGAAACGGGACTTTTGAGCAAGAGGGATATGGAGGACCAGATTCTCGACAATATGGATATTGAAAGAGAACGCGGGATCACCATCAAACTGCAGGCAGTACGGCTTATTTACAACGCGAAGGACGGTGAGGAGTATATTTTGAATCTCATCGACACCCCGGGCCATGTGGATTTTAACTACGAGGTTTCCAGAAGCCTGGCCGCCTGCGAGGGGGCCATTCTGGTGGTGGACGCCTCCCAGGGGATCGAGGCCCAGACCATCGCCAACGTCTATCTGGCATTGGACAACGATCTGGAGGTGGTGCCGGTGATCAACAAAATCGACCTGGCCAGCGCCCGTCCCGATGAGGTGAAAGCTGAAATTGAGAATGTTATTGGTCTGGACGCGGAGAACGCCCCGCTGATCTCAGCCAAGGCCGGTATCAACATTGAGGACGTGCTGGAAGCCATTGTGCATGAGGTTCCGGCGCCGCAGGGCGATGCGGCCGAGCCGCTCCAGGCCTTGATTTTTGACTCCTACTACGACCAGTACCGCGGGGTGATCGCCTCGGTGCGGGTCGTCCAGGGGAAA
This sequence comes from Eubacterium sp. 1001713B170207_170306_E7, assembly GCF_015547515.1. Classification (NCBI taxonomy): domain Bacteria; kingdom Bacillati; phylum Bacillota; class Clostridia; order Eubacteriales; family Eubacteriaceae; genus Eubacterium; species Eubacterium sp. 1001713B170207_170306_E7. The sequence goes on along the minus strand of NZ_JADMVE010000004.1, from coordinate 140,006 downwards.
ATCAGGGCAGGGATGAAGATCCGGATGATGGCCATCGGCAAGGACTTTGAGGTGGATGAGGTCGGTATTTTCGCCAAGGGTCTGCTGCCCGTGGACGAGCTGTCCGCTGGTGATGTCGGCTATGTGAACGCCGGCATTAAAAACGTCCGGGATACCCGTGTCGGCGATACCATCACCGCGGCGGACCGCCCGGCGGCCGAGCCGCTTCCGGGCTATAAAAAGGTGACCTCGATGGTGTTCTGCGGGATCTACCCCGCGGATGGCGCGCGCTACGAGGATTTGAAGGAAGCTCTTGCCAAGCTGCAGCTTAATGACGCATCGCTGCTGTATGAGGCGGAGACCTCCATCGCCCTTGGCTTTGGGTTCCGGTGTGGATTTTTAGGGCTTCTGCATATGGAAATTATCCAGGAGCGGCTGGAACGGGAATTTAACCTGGACCTGGTGACCACAGCGCCCAGCGTTATCTACAAGGTCATTAAAACCGACGGCACAGAGCTTTGGGTGGACAACCCCACCAACCTGCCAGACCCGGTTGAGATTGACACCATGGAGGAGCCGATCGTCGACGCGACAATCATGGTGCCGTCTGAGTATCTGGGCGCGGTGATGGAGCTCTGCCAGGAACGGCGGGGAACCTACATCAATATGGATTACATCGAGGAAACGCGTGTGTCCCTGCATTATGAGCTGCCGCTCAACGAAATTATCTACGATTTCTTTGACGCTCTCAAGTCAAGAACCCGTGGCTACGCGTCGCTGGATTACGAGATCAGGGAATACCGTCCGGCCAAGCTGGTGAAGCTGGATATTCTGTTAAACGGCGAGCTGGTAGACGCCCTGTCTTTTATTGTGCATGAGGAAAAGGCTGTGGGCCGGGGACGGGCCATCACCAAGAAGCTCAAAGAATCCATCCCGAGGCAGATGTTTGAAATTCCCATCCAGGCGGCCATCGGCAACAAGATTATCGCGCGCGAGACCATCAGCGCCCTGCGCAAGGACGTTCTGGCCAAGTGCTACGGCGGGGACATCAGCCGTAAGCGCAAGCTGCTCGAAAAGCAGAAGGAGGGGAAAAAGCGTATGCGCCAAGTGGGCAGCGTAGAGGTGCCGCAGGAGGCCTTTATGGCAGTGCTGAAACTGGATTCATAGGCGATGGCAAAAAGATTGTACCGCTGTTACAAAGCCGGTTTTTACGGCTTTGACGGCGGTTTTTATTTTTATTGTTTTTTTTCGCCAGATGTGCTAAAATTAGTAATTATAACTATTTATCTTTACTTTTAAATCTACATTTATAAGTTTTGCAATCAAATTTTACATTCTGGAGGAATCTATTGGACACGACAAATCTTGAAAAGCTGACCGTGGCAGACCTGCGCAAGGAAGCGGAGGGCTTGGGCTTTAGCGGACTGAGCAAGAAGAAAAAACAGGAGCTCATTGATATGATCACAGCCGCCGGGCAGAAAGAGGAAGCGGTTAAAAAGGCGGAAAAGCCCCAAAAGGAAGCGGCGGTATCAAAGACGGCCGATACGGAAAAGACCGGGAGCAAAACGCAGAAGGCCAGTGATAAAAAGCAGGGCGAACGGAAGGCTGCGGATAAAAAGAACGAGGGGAAAACAGCGGGGAAGGAAAGGCATGAGGCCAAAACCAACGACCGGGCCCTGGTGGATAAATCCAAACAGGAGCGCAGCGCTCTGCCCCAGCCTGTGGAAAAGCAGCACCACAACAGCCATGGCGGTTACAATAACCACCGCTACGCAAAAATCAAGGACAACATTGAGGACAGTATCGAAATGGCCGGGCCGCTGGAGGTACTGCCCGAGGGCTTTGGCTTTATCAAGACTCCGGAAATGAAATCCCAGCAGGAATGGGTCTACGTGTCGGGTTCCCAGATTCAGAAATTCAAGCTGGAAACAGGCGATATTGTCGGCGGTAAGGTGCGCAAAGCCAAGCCGGGCGAGAAGTACGCGGCCATGCTGTTTTTAGAGATGGTCAATGGAACTCAGACCTCGGATATTATCAATAAAATCAACAGCATGCTCTATGCTGACGACAAAAAGAACCTTGACCGCTTTAAAAATTCTCAGGAGGGGATTTTAGACTTAAATTCCGACGGCTTTGGCTTTCTGAGGATGAACAATTATACCTCGGGCGATAATGATATCTATGTCGCACCTAATCAGATACGCCGTTTTAACCTGAGAACCGGGGATAAGATCGTGGGTAAGATCCGTATGCCTAACGAGGGCGAGAAATTCGACGCGCTGCTCTACGTCGAGACCGTCAACGGCGATATTCCCGAGAAGATCGCGAGCCGCCCCCGGTTCGAGCGTCTGACGCCTGTGTTTCCGGAGGAACGCATTACCCTTGAAACCGACAGGGACATTGTATCGACCCGTATCATTGATATTTTCTCACCCATGGGCAAGGGGCAGAGAGGTATGATTGTCGCGCCGCCAAAGGCCGGTAAAACAACGCTGCTCAAGGAAATTGCCCTGGGGATCCGCGCCAACCATCCGGAGATTGAGCTGATCATCATGCTGGTCGACGAGCGGCCAGAAGAAGTAACCGACATGAAGCGCTCCATCGACGCGGATATTGCCTATTCCACCTTTGACCAGCCGCCCGAAAACCATATCCGGGTTGCGGAAATTGTTCTGGAACGCGGTAAAAGACTGGTCGAGCAGGGCAAGGACGTGGTGGTGCTGGTGGACAGCCTGACGCGCCTGACCCGGGGCAATAACCTGGTGGTCGAGCCTTCGGGCAGAACCCTGACCGGCGGCCTTGATCCCGAATCGCTGTATTTTCCGAAAAAGTTTTTTGGATCGGCCCGAAACATCGAGGGGGGCGGCAGCCTGACCATACTGGCAACCGCGCTGGTGGACACCGGAAGCCGGATGGACGATATTATTTTTGAGGAGTTCAAGGGCACGGGCAATATGGAGCTGCACCTTGAGCGCGAGCTGGCCGAACGCCGGATATTCCCGGCCATCAACCTGAACAAATCCGGGACACGGCGCGAGGAAAAGCTGCTGACGCCGGATGAGCTGAAGGTCAGCTATCAGATCCGCAAGCTGTACGCAGGCAACAGCCCGGTGCAGCTGACAGACAAAATCATCAATACGCTTGAACGCACCACGGATAACGATGATTTTCTTAAAAAGATCCTGCAGAAGTCTAAATCCTGACAAAATGACTTGCGTTTCTTGAGAGAATCTGTTATACTAACTTAGTTGAAAAAAATATATGTATCAATATATATAAATACGAGAACGAAATGAGGTGAATTCGATGAAAAAAGGTATCCACCCAGAATACGGTAAATCCGTTGTTAAATGCGCATGTGGTAATACATTTGAAACAGGTTCTGTCAAACCGGAACTGAAGGTTGAAATCTGTTCAGCTTGCCATCCTTTCTTTACTGGTAAACAGAAATTAGTAGATACAGGTGGCCGTGTAGAACGATTCAACAGAAAATACGGCAAAAAAGGCGAATAATGAATGAAGGTCGGTTTCCGGTTTCCTGGTAACCGACTTTTTTATTGTGAAAAACAGGATGAATACTATTAAAGAACTCATAGAAGTGGGGCGCACAAGGCTCGCGCAGTGCGGCAGCGAAACCCCAAGACTGGATGCAGAGGTGCTGCTGTCATGGGTGCTGGACTGTCCCCGTATTCTCTTTTACAGCGATCCGGAAAGGGCGGTAAGCCCTGAGGCGGCCGCGGAGTACCGCGAGTGTATTGAGCGGCGGGCCCGGCTTGAGCCGGTGGCTTACATTATCGGAAAAAAGGAATTTATGGGACTGTCTTTTCAGGTTTCGCCGGATGTGCTTATTCCCAGACCGGATACGGAATCGCTGGTAGAGACGGTGATTGAAAAAATCATCCCACGGATACGGAAGGACACCGGGCACCCGTGTGTGCTGGACCTGTGTACAGGCAGCGGCGCCATTGGGCTTTCGCTGAAATACTTTGTTTCGGACGCGGCGCTCACACTGAGTGATATTTCTGGAAAGGCCCTGAGGGTAGCGGCGGAAAACGCCCGGAATTTGGGCTTTTCGGACATTAACATGGTTGAGAGCGATCTTTTTGAGGAGCTTCTCTCAGAGGAACCTTTTGACTTGATTGTGTCCAACCCGCCCTATATTCCCGACCGGATTATCCCGACGCTGCAGCGGGATATTGCCGATTACGAGCCGGTGCTGGCGCTTTCGGGCGGCGCGGACGGATACGCTGTCTATGAACGCATCGCGCGGGAGGCCGGTCGCTTTTTAAGAAAGGGCGGCGCCGTGGTGCTGGAGGTTGGCAACGGCCAGGAGGCCAGGGTCGCGGAGCTCCTGGTGGAGCAGGGCTTTGGCGGCGTTGAGATGATCCCGGACCTGACGGGCGCAGTGCGCGGTGTGGCCGCCTGGAAAGAATAAAAACAAAAAAATTGAAGTTGAATTTGAAGTCCAAAAACTTTTATGATAGAATAAAAGAAGCTATACGACTAAGAAACAGGATTTAATATTTGGAGGTATTTTATAGATGATATCAGCAGGTGAATTTAAAAAGGGCGTAACCTTTGAAATGGACGGAAGTGTTTTCATGATTGTGGAGTTCCAGCATGTAAAACCAGGCAAGGGCGCTGCTTTCGTCCGTACTAAAATCAGAAATGTGCTGACAGGGGCAGTGGTTGAAAAAACATTCAACCCGACTGAAAAATTCCCGAAGGCCCATATTGATACAAAGGAAATGCAGTATTTATACGCAGACGGCGAGCTGTACTACTTTATGGATCTTGAAACCTATGAACAGATTCCGCTGAACTACGATCAGGTAGAGGACGCGCTGAAGTTCTTAAAGGAAAACGACAATGCGACCATCCGTTTCTTCAAGGGCGAGGCTTTCTCAGTGGCGGCTCCGAACTTTGTTGAACTGTTGATCACAAAAACAGAACCGGGCTTTAAGGGCGATACCGCTACAGGCGCCAATAAACCGGCAACACTGGAAACCGGCGCGGTTATCACCGTTCCGTTATTTGTAGAAGAAGGAGATACGATCCGTGTGGACACCAGAACTGGTGAATACATGGAACGTGTATAATACATATGAAATATATCCGTGAAAAGGTCGCCTTTATTGAGGGCCTGGTAGAAGGCCTTGAGTTAGATCTTACAACCAAGGAAGGCAAGGTGCTTGACCGGATTATCGACGTGTTGGGCGATATGACCGACGCGCTGGAGGGTCTGGCAGAGGCTCAGGATGAGCTGGAAGATTACACAGAAATGATTGATGATGACCTGACCGAGCTTGAGGAATTTATTCTGGATGAGGACTGGGCTGATTCGTATGATTTTGACGATGCGGACATTGACGAAGACGACGACTATTACGAAGTGATCTGTCCAAAATGCGGAACGGTCTATATAACCGATTTCCAGTCCTTTGACGATGATGAGGTGTTCTGCCCTGAGTGCGGCGAGCAGTTTCATCTTGAAGAAAAAGTCGTTGAGGAGTTAACCCATGGCGAAGGGTGTCAGTGCGGACATCATCACGAATAGGTGGTGTGGAAAATGGATGAAAACCAAAAATTAAACCCTCAGGAAATCTCGAACGAAATGGTCTGTTCCATTGCGAACCTGGCCGCGTTGGGGGTGGACGGCATCGACAAAATGTTTATGCGTATGTCTGATGAAATCCTGGATATGATCTATCCTTCCGCTGTTTCAAAGGGCGTAAAGGTTGTGCGCCAGGAGGATGGCTACCATATCGACGTGCATGTGATCACAGAACTGGGAATTGATATTCCCCAGATCGCCAGAAAAACCCAGATCAAGGTCAAGGAATCGGTTGAGATCATGACCGGCAATCAGGTGGCGCAGGTGAACGTTCACGTAGAAGGCAGCGGAAAATATTAAAAGAGCATTGAAAAGGCTGTGAGAGTATTCTTGCGGCCTTTTATACTGTAAGATAGAGGTAACTATGAGTCGAAAAATGAATCGAAAAGAAGAGAGAGAGCTGGCCCTGCGCGGGATTTTTCAAATTGACTTTCACGCTGAAGACGCGGAGCTGGACACCAGTCTCAAAAATTTCTTTGAGCTGGCAGGACAGGGTGACCCTGAGGATGAAGTGGCGGGCATGACAGGCGGCTACGCAAGAAAGGTTATCGACGCGGCCATCGAAAACCAGCCGGCCATTGATACGCTGATTGCCGACCATTTAAAGGAAACCTGGGATTTCAGCCGTGTGCCCAAAATGGAGAAGGCGATTCTGCGCCTGGGCGTGACCGAGCTTCTGTACACCAAGGTACCCAAGGAGGTCGCTATAAACGAGGCGGTAGAGCTGGCCAAGAAGTACGCCTCGGAGGAAAGCAAAACCTACATCAACGGCATTCTCAATAAGGTGGCGGTTGAACACGCAGATGAGCTATCAAAGGACTGACGCGCATGGACGGTTTAGCTCTGGGAATTGACACCAGTAACTACACGACCTCCATCGCGGTGGCGGACGCCGCCGGAGACGTGGTTTACGAGGCGGGAATCCTGCTTCAGGTAAAGCCCGGTGAGCGCGGCCTGCGCCAGTCAGAGGCCCTGTACCAGCACGTTAAAAACCTGCCGGCGCTTTTTGAGAAGCTGCCTGAACATCTGAGGCTGCGGGAGAGGCTGCAGGTGGTGTGCTACTCGGACCGGCCGCGGCCCCTGGAGGATTCCTACATGCCGGTTTTTCGCGCGGGTATCGGCTGCGGAAAGACCATCGGCAGCCTGTTTGGTGTGCCCACCCTGGCGGTGAGCCATCAGGAAAACCATATCCGCAGCGCCATTTACGGCAGCGGCGCAAAGCCGGAGGCCTTACGCTTTCCGCTTTTGGCCACGCATTTTTCCGGTGGCACTTCAGAGATCTTGCTGGTAGATACCAAAAAAAGCGGGTATGACTGTAAAATAGTGGGCGCAACCCTTGATTTGAACGCCGGACAGCTCATTGACCGGGTGGGGGTGCGGCTGGGCTACGCCTTTCCGGCGGGCCGGGCGCTGGAGCAGCTGGCGCGGGAGGCCGTGGCGCACGACTGCGTTATTCCGTCCAGGGTTGAAAAAACAGATTTTCATTTCTCGGGACAGGAAAACAAAGCGGCCGCGCTGCTGGACGCGGGCGTTCCGCCGGCGGAGGTGGCCTATGGGCTGCACCGCTGTATTGCCAAAACGCTGTCAAAGGCTATTGCCCGGGCGGCGGCGGTCTACGGAGCGCAGGATGTTCTGTTCTCCGGCGGGGTGATGTCGAACCAGATCATCCGGGCGCTTATCGAAAAAGAGCTTGACCGCAAGCGTCTGCGCCTGCACTTTACACAGCCCTGCTACGCCACCGACAACGCTGCCGGGAACGCGCTGCTGGGCATTGAAACCATGACATAAAGGGGGTTCCTATGATTACCCGAGCGCTTAGCGTTACAGAAGTCAATCATTTTATCAAAACCATGCTGGATGGAAACAGCGTGCTGAAAAACCTGATGGTCGAGGGAGAGATCTCCAATCTGAAGTTCCATTCCTCGGGCCATGTGTACTTTTCATTAAAGGACAGCCAGAGCCGCATTGCCTGTGTGATGTTCCGAAACCATGTCCAAAACCTGAAATTCCGGCCGGAGGAGGGCATGAAGATCACCATTAAGGGTGGAATTTCAGTTTTTGAACGCAACGGGCAGTATCAGATTTATGTCCGCTCCATGGAGCCTCAGGGAGTCGGGGCGCTGTACAAGGCCTTTGAGCAGCTCAAGGCGAAATATGAGGCGCTAGGCTGGCTGGACGCCAGTCAGAAAAAGCCGCTGCCGGAGTATATCCACCGGGTTGGGATTGTCACCTCGCCCACCGGGGCGGCGGTCCGGGACATGATCTCGGTTATCCGGCGGCGGAATCCTCAGATCCACATTGTCATCTACCCGACGCTGGTGCAGGGAGACGGCGCGGCCGAGGGCATTGCCAGAGGAATCGAGACCTTTAACCATCTCGGCAGTGTGGACGTGATCATCATCGGCCGCGGCGGCGGATCCATGGAGGACCTGTGGGCCTTTAATGAGGAAATGGTGGGTGAGGCGGTGCATGCATCACAGATTTCGATCATCTCTGCGGTAGGGCATGAAACCGATTTTACCATCGCTGATTTTGTGGCGGATCTGCGCGCGCCCACACCATCGGTGGCCGGGGAGCTGGTGGCCGAGAACCTGTTGGAGTGGGCAGGAGCGCTGACCCAGCTGGAATCCCGGCTGCTGCGGGCCATGAACCGCCACATTGAAAGCAGCCGCGCGTCTCTGGCGCAGGCGGCTGCCCGTCTCCTGAGAAGCGGGCCGGAAAGCCAGGTGGCGGATACCCGCCTGTACCTGGATGCGCTTCAGGACCGCCTGCAGCGGAGTATGCGGCTGGAAATCGAGCGTCAGCGCGGCAAGCTGGAATCGGCCGCTCTGCGGCTGGACGCTCTGAACCCGGCCAATGTGCTGAAGCGCGGCTATGTTCTGGCCGAGGATAAGGACGGCCGTCTGGTCCGTTCGGCTTCGGGGGCGGAGGCCGCCGGAACCATGAGACTTAAATTTCACGATGGCGAGGTCATCGTTTCTGTGATAAAGGAGGAGCCTGAATGGCAACCAAAAAGTTAAAAACAAAAATTACGCGGCTCGAGACCATTGCGGAAGCCCTGGAGCAGAATGATCTAGATCTTGAGAAATCACTGGCCCTTTTTGAGGAGGGCATGAAGCTGGTAAAGGAATGCGGCAGCGACCTGGACGGCATTGAGGAAAAAGTCATGATTCTGACAGCCGATAACCAGGAGACGCCTTATGAAGGAGAGATAGAGGAATGAGACCATTTAAAGAAATCCTGTCGGAAAAAGTAAAGGAAACGGACCACGAGCTGCTCGCCTGCTTTGACCGGAAATTTGATACGCCGGACATTATTGTCAGCGCCATGAAATACAGTCTTTTCGCGGGGGGCAAGCGTTTAAGGCCGATTCTGATGAAGGAAACCTGCCGGTGCCTGGGGGGCGACCCGGCGGACGCCAAGCCGCTGGCCTGTGCCATTGAGATGATTCACACCTACTCATTGATCCACGACGACCTGCCGGCCATGGACAACGATGACCTGCGCCGTGGAAAGCCCACCAACCACAAGGTTTACGGTGAAAATATGGCGATCCTGGCAGGGGACGCGCTTTTGAACTACGCCATGGAAACCGCCATCGCGGGTATTCCAGTGGACCCGTCCAAAACCTTTCACTACACCCGTGCCCTCAGCTATCTGGCCCATTCGTCGGGCGTAAACGGCATGATCGGCGGACAGACGGGTGATATTCTCAGCGAGAATGAGGCCATTAATGAGGAAAAGATGTACTACATTCACGCGCATAAGACGGGCGCGCTGCTGAAGGCGGCTGTGCTCTGTGGCGGGTTTGTCGCGAAGGTTACGGGCGAGGAGCGGGACGCGCTGGAAACCTACAGCGAAAAAATCGGCCTGGCTTTCCAGATTGTCGACGACATTTTGGATGTGACCGGAGATGAAAAGACCCTGGGAAAACCCATTGGCAGCGATGAAAAGAACCACAAATCGACCTTTGTCTCGCTCTACGGCATGGCCTCTTCACAGGAAAAAATCCGCGAGCTGGAAAACGGCGCGCTGGACGCGCTGGCAACCATTGACCACGACACCTCATTTTTAGAGGAGATGGCGAAATACATCTGCCAGAGGGAAAACTGATAAAAAGAGATGATGCGGTGTTTCGCCGCATCATCTCTCAGGCTGTCAAAGGTGTGACACTGTCCGGGACTGCGCCTTTTATCCAGATAAGAAAAGGTGTCCAGGCGCTTTTGTAAACGGCCGGGAACCGTGGGGATTTGCCGGTTCAGCCGGACATTCACGAAAGATCACATAAGCTTTTGTGAAGAAGATACAGTTTCAGGGACAGTGCCCGCAGGACAACCTTTTCTTCCTTAGGTAAAAGGCTTCGTCCCTTAAGATTTTCGGATACGCAAAGAGATGATACGGTGTTTCGCCGCATCATCTCTTTTTGCGTTTAAGCCTTAATCATATTTTTGCTGCCGAAATAGGTGGCCAGGAAATAGCCGCCGTAGATAAGCACCAGGATCAGCGCGGTGACGCTGGTGTTGCCCGCGACATTGACATGGCCGAAGAAGGCAATAAAGTCGTTAGCGACCTTGAGGCCCACAATGGCGTGAATGATGGCGAGGGCCAGGGGCATCAGGAAGTAGATGGCAATCTGGATGAACAGGGCGTGGCGGATCATTTTGTCGTCGGCCCCGATCTTGCGGAGCAGGGCGTAGCGCTCGGTGTTGTCCGAGGCCTCGGACAGCTGCTGAAGCGCCAGGATGGCGGCGCTGGCGATCAGGAAAATAATGCCGACGTAAATCCCCACATAGGAGGTGGTGATTTTCATGGTGGTGCCCTGGGCGTACATGTCTTCTTTGGTGATGGTAAAGAAACCGTTCTGCGGGGTCAGCAGCCCATCGTACTGCATTAAGGCTTCGCTCGAAGCGGCGGCGGGCTCTTTATAATTTATGTTGAGCTGCGCGCTGTAAAAGGGCAGGCCTTGGGCCAGCTCGTCGTTTACGACGAAGGTACCGCTGTTGCTGAACGCGAAGCTGGTGCCGATGGTACAGTCAAGGGCCGGGCCGGCGCTTTCAAGGGCTGTGCCATTGAGAATGACCTTTCCGTTTTGCTCAAGGAAGGAGTCAACCGACGGGGTAACCTGAGGCATGTCGTAAAAGAGCCGGAACTGGCCGTCCTCCAGGGTGATGGGATCCCTGCCGAGCAGGGCCATCTGGGCGTTGAAGTCGGACAGTGAAACGACCGAAATGGGGAATTGTTTAAAACGCTCGAAGGCCTCTCCGGTCAGCATGTTTTTAATTCCCTCTGTCGAGTACTCAAACAGGACGGCGTTGGGCACGTCGCTGCTGCGGTAGATGATCTGGCTGGTTTCGCGGGCGAAGCGGCTCAGGTCGACGCCCTGGGCGGCCAGCGCCGCCGCGATGTCCTCATAGATGGGCTCGTCCTCCAGGGCGGGGTTTTCCGGACCGCTGGTGATGGTGGCGTCAAAAGGCGTTGTCTTTTCTGCCGAGCTTGTGAGCACATCGGCCAGACTGATACCGCTGGACAGGGTGCCGATGGTAAACAGCAGCATGATACAGATAACGGTCATGGAAATAAAGGTGGTGTTGATTTTGCTGTTGAGCTGGCGGAGCACAAACATATTGAGCCCCCGCAAGTACAGCTTTTTGTTGGACTGAACCAGACGCAGCAGGAAGCCGGACAGGGACATGAAGAACAGCAGTGTCCCGACGGAGCCGCAGACCAGCGCGGCCGCAAACTGAGCGTTGATGTTCATGAGACCGTTGTCGATGATCAGGTAATAAGCGGCGCCGATCAGGATGAGGGCGGCGATGAAGATCACCACTGAGTGCCAGAGCTTTTTGATTTTAAAGGTTTCGTTTTTCTTGTCGGCGCTCAGCAGGTCGATGAGCTTGTACTTCGAGATGGACAGGCTGTTGAACAGCATGACCATGACAAAAATCAGGCTGAAATAGAGCACGGTCTTGCCGCAGGCAGCAGGCGAAAACACAAATTTGAACTCGGTAAAGGCGGCCTCAAACATTTTGGCCGTTACCACGGCCAGGCCCTCGGAGAGCAGAAAGCCCAGAAACAGCCCCACCGTCAGAGAGACAATGCCGATTAGGAGCGTTTCGAGCATCAAAATCCAGGACATTTTGCTTTTGTCCATGCCCAGGGTCATATAGACGCCCAGTTCCTTTTTCCGCCGCTTGATCAGAAACTTATTGGCATAGAGGATCAGGAAGCCCAGGATAACCGAGATGAACACCGAGACGTAGCTCATGATCATGGTCAGGCTCTGGAGGGCCTGCTCGTCGCTTGTGCTGATGCTCATCATGGCCTGCTGGGACTCGATGGCGTTAAAGACATAGAACACACACACGCCAAAGGTGAGGGTCAGGAAATAGATGGTGTAGTCCCGGACGCTGCGCCGTACATTGCGGAAAGCCAGTTTAGAGTACATCGCTGTTCCCTCCTCCCAGAAGGCTGACCACGTCAATGATACGCTTGAAGAACACCTTGCGGCTGTCGTCGCCGCGGACAAGCTCATTGAAGATTTTGCCGTCCTTTATAAAGAGGATACGCTTGCAGTAGCTGGCGGTAAAGGCGTCGTGGGTGACCATGAGGATGGTGGCATGGAGCTGTTCGTTGAGGGTGTCAAAGGCCTCGAGCAGCATGCGGGCGGATTTGGAATCCAGCGCGCCGGTGGGCTCGTCGGCCAGAATGAGCGCCGGCTTGGTGATGATGGCCCGGGCGCTGGCAACCCGCTGCTTCTGCCCGCCGGAGATCTGGTAGGGATATTTTTCCAGAATATCGGTGATCTGCAGGCGTTTGGCAACGCTGCGCACCCGCTTGTCGATGGTGGCGGCCGGAACCCTGAGGATCGTCAGGGCCAGGGCGATGTTCTCGTAGGCGTTGAGAGTATCTAACAGGTTGAAATCCTGGAAGATAAAGCCCAGCTGCTCGCGGCGGAACTTTGAGAGCTGGCGTGAGCGCAGCTCGGTGATGTCCCGGTCCTGGATAAGAATGTGGCCCGCGGTCACGGAGTCGATGGTGGATACGCAGTTGAGCAGTGTGGTTTTGCCGCTGCCCGAGGCGCCCATGATTCCAATGTATTCGCCCTTGAGGACATCGAAGCTGATGTCGTCCACGGCCTTGGTGATATTGCCGTTGTTTCCATAATATTTTTCGATATGCTGTACCGACAGGATCGGTGCTGTTTTTTCCATAAGGAACCTCCTTCAAGCACTTGGCTTTGCTTTGATGGTTATAGTATACTGCCATGCCGCGCTGCGAACCATCGAAATGGCTTACGGAAAGCTTACATTTTTGTCACATTTGCTCATGGACCGGAAAGTGAATGGCGGCTGTGGTGCCGCGGCCGGGCTGGGATTCGACGCTCAGGCCCAGGCCCAGCTTCCCGCAGAGCTTTTTACAGAGGTAGAGGCCGATCCCGGTGGCCTTGGAGCTGCCCTGGCGGCCGTTGCTGCCTGTGAAGCCCTTATCAAATATCCGGTCGATGTCCTCCGGCGGGATGCCGATCCCGTTGTCGGTGATGGATAAAATAATCTCCGCGCTGCCGGACATAGCTGAGATGGTGATCTCCGGCGGGGCCTGGGCATTTTCGTCCAGGTATTTTAAGGCATTGTCCAGAAGCTGGCCGAGGATAAAATCAGTCCATTTGGGATCGGTAAAGACCGTCCGGTCCAGCCCGCTGGTGGAAAGCCTGATCTTCCGGCTGATAAAGGTTTTGGCAGTCTTCCGGAGGACCGGGTTTACCAGGTCCTGAAGCAGGGTCCGCCTGATCACGTAGTCCTTTTCGACGCCGCTGCTGCGGGAGTAAAAGAGGGCCTGGTTCACATAGCCCTCGATCTGGTCGATCTCCTCGCCGATGGAGAGCGTCACGGGATTCTGGTGGTTCTCGATGATGAGCCCGGCGGAGGCGATGGGGGTTTTGACCTCGTGCACCCAGGTCTCAATGTATTCCCGGTACGCGTTTGAGCTGTGGCGGTAGACGGCGATCTCGTCGTTCATGCTCTTGCTGGCCGCTTTCAGGACGTCGTACAGAATACGGCCCTCGTATATGGCGGGCCGGCTGATCAGCTCGGACAAAAGGTATTTTTTGTCGAGCCGGTCCAGCTTTTGGCAGACATCCTTGTAAAAATGGGCTTTCATGAAATACTCGGCCAGAAAAATAAGGGCCAGGGCAAAGCCGAGCACCAGCATGAGGTACAGCCGGGAGCCCCTGTCCACCCGCAGCAGCTCCAGACTGAAGCCCATAAAGAGCAGCAGTACAGCCGAAACCGCCAAAAACAGAAGCTTGTCCTTGACATAATCCAGAAAACGCATGGCTCACACCATATAGCCCTGGCCGCGCTTGGTTACCAGGTAGTCCTTCAGCCCGATTTCACCGATCTTGCGGCGCAGGCGGTTGATGTTAACCGTGAGGGTATTGTCGTCCACAAAGGCGTCGGACTGCCAGAGGGCGTTCATGATGGCCTCGCGGGAGACGATTTCGTTCTTGTGGGACAGCAGCAGCCTCAGTATCCCGGCTTCGTTCTTTGTGAGCTCGGTCTCGCCGCCGGCGGACAGGATCACGCTGCGGGAGAGGTCCAGGGTGAGGCCGTTATGGGTCATGGTGGAGCCCCCGGCCGGATTGGCTCTTTTGAGCACAGAGGCGATGCGCGCCAGAAGGATCTGTGTGTTGTAGGGCTTGGTAATATAGTCGTCCGCGCCCAGGTTCATGCTCATGAGCTCATCAAACTCGCTGTCCCGGCTGGTAACGATGATGATGGGTACCTCGGACTGCTTTCGGATTTCGCGGCAGATGTAGTACCCGTCGTAAACGGGCAGGTTGATGTCCAGCAGGATGAGGTCCGGCAGGTCTGCCAGGGTGGATTCCACAATGTGGTCAAGGCTGTCCGGAAGGACAGGCTCATAGCCATAGCGGCTCAGAAACTCGCTGAGCTCCCGGCGGATTTTGGGATCATCCTCGATGATCATAATTCTCATACAAAGCCTCCTTAAGATCATTGGTCTTTTTATCTTATCATGAACACTGGCCGGGTTTCATTAACTTTTTTCAATTACTTTGGAAAAGCGGCGGCTCACATTGACAGATGTTTCTTTTAAACGTATAATGTGCATATTATGAAAAAATAGCAACTTGTTTTTATTTGCAGTAAAGTTGGGTATAAAAGTGTCATAAGTTCAATAACCATGTCATAATCTCGACATGGGAACGCACTTCTGAGGAGGAAGTTAGATGAAGAAAATACTGATCATCGGCGGGATGACCGGCGGTGCTTCGGCCGCGGCGAGGCTGAGACGTTTGAGCGAGGAGGATGAGATCATCCTGTTTGAGCGGAGCGGGCATATTTCTTATGCTGGCTGCGGCCTTCCGTACTACATCGGGGACGTTATCGGTCGGCGGCAGGCGCTGTTTGCCGAGACAGCCCCAGGGCTTGCGAAGCGTTACCGTCTGGATATCCGTTGTGGCAGTGAGGTGCTGTCCATCAACCGGGACAACAAGAGCGTGCTGGTACAAAACCTGGAGACGGGCGAGACCTATGAGGAACGTTATGACAAGCTGATCCTCTCGCCCGGGTCCCGGCCGGCTGTGCCGGAGCTGCCGGGAATGGACGCTGCGGACAACGCCTTTACCCTGAAGGAGGTCCGGGACGCCGACGCGCTTAAGAAAGCGTGCGCAGCCCTCGCCCCTGAGCGCGCAGTCGTGATCGGCGGCGGCTTCGCGGGCGTTGAGATGGCTGAAAACCTGAGCCGGCTGGGCCTGGCGGTGACCATTGTCGAAAAAAGACGGCAGCTTCTGGGAGCTTTTGATTTTGAAATGGCCCAGATACTGCACCGCACGCTCAATGCCCACGGCGTGGGCATTATTCTGGAGGATGGCGCAAGCCGCTTCGAGAATGAGGGCAGAATCCTGGTGCTGGAGTCGGGACGTGCGCTGGAGTGTGATTTGGCAGTGCTGACCACGGGGGTGAAGCCTGAAAGCGGACTGGCCCGGCGGGCGGGCCTCAGAGTCAACGAGGCCGGCTACATTGTCACCACCCAGACCTACGCTGCCCTGGACGCGGACCTGCTGACCCCGGTGGACGGCATTTACGCCATCGGCGACGCCATCCAGGTACAGAACTTTGTGGACAAGCAGCCCTACGCGGCGGCGCACGCGGGACCGGCCAGCCGGCAGGGACGCGTGCTCGCGGACCATCTGGCAGGTCTGCCTACAGTCAACAATGGCCTCCAGGGAACTTCCATCCTCAAAATTTTTGATCAGACAGCCGCTGTGACGGGAAATAATGTTGCCCGTCTTAAAAAAATGGGTATTTCTTATCAGGAGGTACACGCGCACCGGCTGTGCCACGCAGGTTATTATCCCGGAGCCTCGCTCATTGATCTGAAGCTTATCTATGATCCCAAAACCCTCAAAATCCTCGGTGCGCAGGCAGTGGGGAAAGAGGGAGTCGACAAACGGATCGATGTGATCTCGACGGCTATGCGCCTGGGCGCAACCATTAGGAATCTCGCCTGTCTGGAGCTCTGCTACGCGCCGCCCTATTCCACAGTCAAGGACCCTGTGAACATTCTCGGCACCATCGCCGGGAATATCAGCGAGGGTATCTACAAAACCATTGGCTGGGATGAGGTGGACGGTGTGGTGGCAGAAGGCGGTTTTCTGCTGGATGTAACGACGCCGCAGGAGTATGAAAACGGCCATATCGACGGCGCGGTCAACATTGAGCTGGACGCGCTGCGGGAACGCCTTGATGAGCTGCCCCAGGAACGTGAGCTGCCGCTGTATGTGTACTGCCTGGCCGGGCAGCGCGCTTATACGGCGATCCGGCTTTTGCGGGGCTGCGGTTATAATAACCTTTATCTTTTATCCGGCGGTTACGCCACCTATTGCGATGGCCGATACCAGCCGGACGCGTAATGAAATTTGAATAATCGATGATATAAATGGAGGAACAAAAATGAACGAACTGGATCAGATTAAAGAATTACACGACATGTTAAACATCGGTCTTGGCTTTGAAAAGGACCTGAAAAAAGTGGGAATCAACACCCCGGACGATCTGCGCAAGCTGGGCAGCAAGGAAGCTTTCCTCCGTCTTAAACGGGGCGGTGTCCAGAATTTGAACCTCAATAAGCTGGCGGCCCTGGAGGGGGCGATCCGAAACATAAAAAAATATGCCCTGGACGAGCCGACCAGAGAGGATATGGAAGAATTTTACATGACCTATGAGCTTTAAAAAAGAGATGATGCGGCGAAACGCCGTATCATCTCTTTTTTTTAAAAGCTAGAAAGCCATTTTCTGTTCGATATAACCCACCACCTCGGAGATGGGCAGACGGATCTGCTCCATGGTGTCCCGGTCACGCAGGGTGACGGCGTTGTCCTCCTGGGTGTCAAAGTCGACGGTGATGCAGAGCGGAGTGCCGATTTCATCCTGGCGGCGGTAGCGCTTGCCGATGCTGCCGGCTTCGTCGTAATCCACCATGAAGTGCTTGGCCAGCTCGGCGTAGACCTCAGTGGCCTTTTCACTGAGCTTTTTGGATAGCGGAAGCACTGCGGCCTTGTAGGCGGAAAGGGCCGGGTGAATCTTCATGACGTTTCGTTCCTCGCCGTTTTCAAGGGTTTCCTTTTCCATGGCGTTGCACAGGAAGGCCAGGAACATACGGTCAGCGCCCAGGGAGGGCTCGATGACGTAGGGCAGGTATTTTTCATTGGTTACCGGATCCTGGTACTGCATATCCTTACCGGAAACATTCTGGTGCTGTGTGAGGTCGAAGTCGGTACGGTCTGCGATACCCCAGAGCTCGCCCCAGCCAAAGGGGAACAGGAACTCGACGTCGGTGGTGGCGTTGGAGTAGTGGGACAGCTCCTCTTTTTCGTGGTCTCTGAAGCGGAGGTTTTCTTCCTTCATGCCCAGGGCGTACAGCCAGTCGCGGCAGAAGTCCTTCCAGTAGGCAAACCATTCGAGGTCGGTGCCAGGCTCGCAGAAGAACTCAAGCTCCATCTGCTCAAACTCACGGGTTCTGAAGATGAAGTTCCCGGGGGTGATCTCGTTGCGGAAGGATTTACCGATCTGTCCGATCCCGAAGGGGATCTTTTTGCGGGTGGTGCGCTGTACATTCTTAAAGTTGACGAAAATACCCTGGGCAGTTTCGGGCCGCAGGTAAATCTCGGATGAGCTGTCCTCGGTAACGCCCTGGAAGGTTTTAAACATCAGGTTAAACTGGCGGATATCGGTAAAATCCTCAGCGCCGCACTCGGGGCACTTGATGTGGTTTTCACGGATAAAGTCCATCATTTTTTCGTTGGACCAGCCGTCCACGACGGTGTCCTCGCCCTTTTCGTGGAAATAATCCTCGATCAGCTTATCGGCGCGGAAACGGGTTTTGCAGCTCTTGCAGTCCATGAGCGGGTCGTTGAAGCCGCCCACATGGCCAGACGCGACCCAGGTTTTAGGATTCATCAGAATCGCGGCGTCAAGGCCGACATTATAAGGTGATTCCTGGACGAATTTCTTCCACCAGGCTTTTTTTACATTATTTTTCATTTCGACCCCGATCGGGCCGTAGTCCCAGCTGTTGGCGAGACCATCATAAATTTCAGACCCCGGAAAAACGATTCCTCTCATTTTTGCCAGGCTGACAATTTCATTCATTGTGAATGCAGACATAGTATCCTCCTACAAATTTTCGTTTATCCTATTATTTTACCACAGTTTCTCTCAAAAAACAGTGCCTAAAAATAATTTCTGAAAAAGTAAATTTGTTGTTAAAAAATAGTACGTTTAGTGTTAAAATAGCTATAAGTGTGTTTAAGCAAAAGTACAGAAAACGAGATTATGCTTATGTGGAGGAAAGTATGACATTATCGATGTTTATTGGTCTTTTTGGGGGCCTGGGGATGTTTATCTACGGGATGCATCTCATGAGTGAGGGCTTAAAGATTGTTGCCGGTAATAAGATGAAGCATCTTTTGGAGATTTTGACGAACAACCGCTTCAAGGCGGTGCTGTGCGGGATCATTGTCACCATTATGGTCCAGAGCTCCAGCACCACGACCGTTATGGTGGTTGGTTTTGTCAACGCGTCGCTGATGACGCTGACCCAGGCGGCTGGGATTATTCTGGGGGCCAACATCGGGACCACCGTCATGGCCCAGCTCATCGCCTTTAACGTGACTGCGGTCGCACCCTTCTTTATCGGGGTCGGGACCTTTATGGCCCTGTTCGCCAAAAAGAAAAGCGCCCGCGATCTGGGCAGTATCCTGCTGGGCTTTGGGATTTTGTTCTTTGGCGTTAACCTGATGTCCTCGACCATGGAGCCGCTGAACGACAGCCCCGAGTTCATAAGGCTGCTGACCACCTACGGCAAAAACCCGATTTTTGGCCTGCTGCTGGGCACGGTGATCACCGGGATCATGCAGAGCTCCGGCGCGACCCTCGGCCTCCTGCAGGCCCTGGCCATCTCCGGCGTGTTTGCCGGCGTGGGCGGAACAGACGCGGTGCAGATCTGTATCCCCATCATGATCGGGACCAACATCGGGACCTGTGTCACTGCCCTTCTGTCCAGCATCGGCACGTCCACCGCTGCCAGAAACGCGGCCTTTATCCACCTGTTCGTGAATATTTTCGGCGCGGTCTGGGTAATGATAGTACTGGGTATTATCGACGCCGTTGCGGTTGTGAATCCGATCTATGAGCTGATTGTCAATATTTCCGGAACCACCATCACCGAAACCGGCCAGGTGCTGCCCAATGTCGCGCGCCAGATCGCCATGTCGCATACCTTCTTTAACGTGGCCAACACCATTGTGCTGCTGCCCATTATCGACCGCTTTGTGGCGCTGCTGGAAAAAATGTTTCCGACAGCCGAGGAGGAAAAAGGCCTGCAGCTGGACGAACGTCTGCTCAACAACCCGTCGGTTGCCCTTGGCCAGGTTGGCAAGGAGGTTATCCGGCTGAGTGAGATGGCAAAGAAAAACTTTAAAACCGCCTGCGACGCGGTGATGACCGGCGATGAAAAGCTGATTGAAAAGATTGTCGAGCGCGAGGAGCGGATCGACGAGTTCGAGCATGGTATCATGGACTTTACCGTCAGGCTTTCAAACATGAACGTGTCGGAGCAGGAAAATGACCGTCTGGCTTTCTACCTGAAGGGGAGCCACGACCTCGAACGTATCGGCGACCACGCTGAAAACATCAGCGAGCTGGCCGAAATGAAAAACCGTGAAAAAATTACACTGAGCGATGTGGCCACAGCGGATCTGGAAAACCTCATCGAGTACACCAACCGGACGCTGAGCGATGTGACCCAGATGATTGAGACAGAGGACAGAAGCCTCTGCGAACGGGTCCTGAGCGAGGAGGACCAGATTGATACGCTGACCGATAAGCTCAAGAATGAACATATCCGCCGCCTGAACAAGGGACAGTGCAACGCCTACGCGGGCGTGGTCTACCTTGATCTGCTGGCGAACATTGAACGCGTCGGCGACCATGCTTCCAATATTGCCAACGACATATTGGACTTGAAGGAGCAGCGCAGCGTTAACAAAATTGAGGAGGTAATCTACTGATGCTTTACGATATTATTATCATTGGAAGCGGCCCGGCCGGCCTGTCTGCCGGTCTTTACGCCGCCAGAGGGCAGATGCGTACCCTGATTCTGGAAAAGGGCGGCCTTGGCGGGCAGATCGCCACAAGCTGGGAGGTCGAAAATTATCCCGGCGCGCCGGCGGACACCACGGGTCCTTCCCTCACCGAGAGGATGAAGGAGCAGTGTGTTAATTTTGGCGTTGAGTTCCAGACCGAGGAATTCAAATATTTTGAAAAAACAGGCCAAACCTTTGAGGTCACCACCAGCAGCACGGTTTACCAGACCAGGACGATTATCGTGGCGACTGGTGCGCAGCCAAAGCTGCTGGGCTGCCCGGGTGAGCTCGAGTTCCGCGGACTGGGTGTTTCTTACTGCGCCACCTGTGACGCCAATTTCTTCAGAAATCTCGAGATCGCTGTGGTCGGCGGTGGCGATACCGCCATCGAGGAGGCCATCTACCTGACCAAATTCGCCTCCAAGGTCACGGTGATCCACCGCCGGGACAAGCTGCGGGCCGCCAAGGTGCTGCAGGAGCGCGCCATGGAAAATGAAAAAATCCATTTTATATGGGACAGCGTGGTCGAGGAAATCAAGGGCGACGGCCTGGTGCAGAGCATGGTGGTCAAAAATGTGAAGGACGGCGCGATGACCGAGCTTCCGGTGCAGGGGGTCTTTGTCTATGTGGGGCAGATTCCACACACCCAGTATTTTGTTGGCACCCTGGAAAAGGACGCACGGGATTACCTCATCACCGATGAGGACATGTACACCAACATCCCGGGGGTTTTTGCGGCAGGCGACGTGCGCCGGAAATCCCTGCGCCAGGTGGTAACCGCGGCGGGCGACGGCGCCATCGCGGCGGTGAGTGCCATCAAATACATTGAGGATTACTCGGAGGCGGCCGGGTCATGAGACGGCTGGCCGCAGCGGTCCTCATACTGGCCCTGGCCCTCGGCTTTGGCGGCTGCCAGTCCAGGGGCGGCGGAACAGCCAGTGAGGAGCCGGTGATCATGTTCGCAGCCGGCGTGGGCGGCATTGAGGACGGCTCCTTTAACAGCAGCATCATCAACGGTCTGCGCAAGGGCGCGCGGGAGCTCAAGTATGACCTCAAGATTCTCCAGAGCGCAACGGACGCTCAGTATGAGGACAACCTCAAGGCGGCGATCCAGGCAAAGCCGGCCATGATCATTGGCGTCACGGGCCACAGCGACCAGCTGCTGGCCGCGGCAGCCCAGAACCCGGACATCCACTTCGCGCTGATTGACGGGGACACCCCTAAAAGCGCGGAGACGGACCTGCCCGCGAATTTTGTCTCGATGAACTTTGACAATGCCGGGGGCGCTTTTCTGATGGGTGTTCTGGCGGCGTCGGCCGATGACACGGACGGTGTTCAGGGCTTTATCGGCGGTATGGACCTTCCAGTGGTCAAAAGCGCTGAGATCGGCTACCGGGCCGGGGTCAAGGCAGTGGCGCCGGGCAACACGGTGGTGAGCGGCACGGTCGGCAGCTTTGACGACGCTGAGAGGGCCGGGCAGGTGGCAGGAGAGCTGCGCGGCCAGGGCGCCGGGGTGGTCTTTGGCTTCGCGGGCGGCTCGAATATCGGCGTGATCGAAAGCGCCGCAGCTGGGGGCTACTGGTTCATCGGTGTGGATCAGGACCAGGCGGTCGTTTATCCGCAGTTCGCGCCGACGATTTTGTGCTCGATGGTTAAAAATGTTGATACCGCGGCCTATGACGCCGCGAAAATGCAGATGGACGGCAGCTTCAAAGGCGGTATCGCCGAGTATGGCGTGGGCAACGGGGGCATCACCCTGGGCAGCGCCGGTGGCAACATTACCCCAGAGCTTCAGGCCGTCTATGACACATGGCAGAAGGCAGTGGCGGACGGAAGCATCAGGGTGCCTGAAACCCAGGCGGAGCTGGACGCCTTTGGCGTGAGCGCTGAAAGCGAAGCGGAATGAGAAAAGAGATGATACGGCGAAACGCCGCATCATCTCTTTTTAAATTTATTTTAAGGGGAAAGCATGGTATAATATAATCATATTTGAAATGGATTAAAATAAGGAACCTGGATAACGAGGAGACGATCATGTATCAGAAAATAGTTGCTTTTGCTTTGACGGTCATGCTGTGCCTGGCCGGCATCAATCCTGCTTTTGCCCAGGAGGACACGTATCATCCGCCGGACGGCACCATCACGCTGACGGTTGTGCACACCAATGATACCCACGGCCAGTATAAAAACAGCGCCAGCACCGTTGGCTTTGAAAAGGTTAAGGCCATCGCGGATGAGGAGCAGGCGGATTTGATTTTGGACGCGGGCGATACCTTTCACGGAATGCCCTTTGCCACGGTGGAGCAGGGCAAGAGCACCGCGGAGCTGCTGCGGGCGGTTGGCTATGACGCCGTGTGCCCGGGCAACCACGATTTTAATTACGGCGCGGCAGCGCTCAAAGCACTGGGCACCGGGGAGCCAGCCGCGGAAGCCGGGGAACCGGACGATCCGGCTGGCGGACAGCAGGGCTTTAAACTGATTAACGCCAACGTGGTCAATGCGTCGGACGGGCAGAACTATTTTGAGCCCTACATGACCAAAACCGTGACGCGCGGGGACTCGGTCTCAGTGAAGATTGGGGTTTTCGGCCTGATCAACCCGGATCTTTACAGCGCCACAGCGCCGGAAAACGTGAAGGACGTGCGGTTTGAGGACGCGGTAGCCGCGGCCAGAAAGACCGTGGACAAGCTTCAGAAGGATGAAAAATGCGATATCATCATCGCGCTGGCCCATATCGGCATGACTGAGAAGGAGGGTACGCTGAGCAGCAAGGCCCTCGCCCAGGCCGTGCCGGAGATCAATGTTATCATCGACGGGCACACTCACGCCCAGTATGACGAGATGGTGGGCGGCACGTTCATTGCCCAGACGGGCGCTTATTTCAGCAATACTGGCATTGTGAAAATTTTCTACAATCCGGATACCGGAAAAATTGTCAATACGGTGGGCCGTCCCGTCCCGGCCGCTGACGCCGTAGCCTATGAGTCGGACTGGCAGGTTTCAAAAACCATCTCGGACATCGAGGAACGCCAGAAGCCCGTGCTGAGCCAGGTGGTGGGCAAAACCGACGTGGCCCTGGAGGGCAGCGCGGTCAAGACCTACACCGGCGAGACCAACCTGGGACGGGTGGTCACCGCGGCCTATCTCGAGGCCACGGGGGCCGATGTCGCCTTTGAGAACTGCGGCGGCATCCGCGCGTCGGTGGCGGCCGGAAACATCACCAGGGGAGATATCATCGGGGTTTCGCCCTTTGGCAATTATTTGGTGACCAAAAAAATCAGCGGAGCGGACCTGAGGAGTATTCTGGAAAAATCCCTTGAGATGGGGGCGAATAACCTGAAGGCTTACCAGGAGGGCAAGCATGAGTGGCCTGCGGACGGCGGCGGCTCCTACCTGCAGATCGGCGGGATGAAGGTCACCTATGACCCGTCCAAGTCGCTGGACAGCCGGCTGGTGTCGGTGGACATTGGCGGTTCGCCGCTGGATCTTGACGCTGTCTACACGGTGGTCACCAACCAGTTTGTGGCCTCAAACGCCTCCAAATACCCTGAGCTCTCAGGCAAGCCTGAGACCAATGAGTACGGCGCGGCCGAGGAGGCCGTGGCCCGCTATATCACAATCCATTCGGGCAAGGCCGAGTGGACAGCTCTGATGAATGAAGCGAACCTGAAAGCTGCGGGCGGCGCCGGGCCCGAAGCCACGCCGGGCAGCGGTGCCCAGGAGGACCAGAAGCCCATGACCGGGACGGCAGAGGCGGAAGCGCAGAACCGCGCCTCAGACATCCAGAATATTACCGGAACGGGCGAGAACGCTCCGACGGGTGTGTTTGAGAACAAGGCCGGGGCGGCCATCTTCGCTGTGGCAGCGCTGGCGGTGCTGGTGCTGTCAGCAGCGGTGTTTAAGCACGAAAGCGACTACCGGCAGCAGAACCGGGGAAAATAGATGAAGGGCCTGTTTTACAAGCAGGCGTGGGAAATACCTGTAAAAATTAGAGGATAAATAGTAAAAAAAGGTTATTGAGAAAAACGGTGTGGAAGTATTAAGAAAAATCCTTTATAATACGAGGTAAAGAAGGGCTGATAATAACAGCTTATTTTCTAATTTTTTAAATATGAGGAGGTAATTATGGCTCAGATTTTAATTTCACCAAGCAAATATGTTCAGGGGTCCGGCGAATTATACCGTTTAGGAGAGTATGTTTCCGCATTGGGGAAAAAGGCGCTCTGCCTGATTACAGACAGCGGCCTGAAGCGTAACCAGGCGGTACTGGACAAGAGCTTTGAGGGCAGCGGCGTATCGGTTGATTATGAAGCCTTTAACCGCGAATGCTGTAAAAAGGAAATCGACCGGATCGGCGCGATCTGCAAGGAAAAAGGCATTGACGTTGTGATTGGCGTGGGGGGCGGCAAGACCTTTGACACCATCAAGGCCGTTGGCTACTACCATGACCTGCCGGTGGTGATTGTCCCGACCATTGCCTCCACCGACGCGCCCTGCAGCGCCCTGTCGGTTATCTACACCGAGGATGGTGTGTTTGAAAGCTATCTGTTCTTAAAACAAAACCCGAACCTGGTGCTGGTCGACACGGATATCATCGCCAAGTCACCCTCACGTCTGGTGGTTGCCGGCATGGGCGACGCTCTGGCCACCTACTTTGAAGCCCGCGCCTGCGAAGCCAGCAACGCCTCGACCTGCGCGGCCGGAACCACCACCATGGCGGCCCAGAATCTGGCGGAGCTCTGCTATGACACCCTGATTGAGGAGGGCTTTATGGCCAAGCTGGCAGCGGATAACAACTGCTGCACCAAGTCCCTTGAAAAGATCATTGAAGCCAATACGCTGCTCAGCGGCATCGGTTTTGAGAGCGGCGGCTTAGCTGGCGCCCACGCCATCCACAACGGCTTTACCGTGCTGCCGGAATGCCATCATATGTATCACGGCGAAAAGGTAGCCTTCGGCACGCTGGTACAGCTGGTGCTGGAGGACGCGCCCATGGAAGAAATCGAGGAAGTGCTGGAATTCTGCCTGTCGGTGGGACTGCCGGTTACCCTTAAAGAGCTCGGCGTTGAGGATGTTACAGAAGAAAAGATCCGCGCGGTGGCTGAGGCCTCCACGGTTCCGGATGAATCCATCCACAATATGCCTTTTGAGGTTACGGCGGATTCGGTATACGCGGCGATCATGGTTGCGGACAGTCTGGGTAAGGAATACCTGGCTTAGGAAGATGAAATGCGAAAGCCCCGGCGTTACGCCGGGGCTTTTTAGCTGTCCTGGCGGTGCTACAGCCGGATACCCGCGCGCTTGCGGGACCTTATTCAACCCATCGGGATTAAAAACAACACTTGATCTTTTTGAGGAAAAGGGTTACACTAAAGGAGGTGGGATCGGTTTGATCCCAATATCAATATTTAACAGGACCGGTATCAACGATCCGATCAGGAGGTTATACAATGAAGCAAGAGCAACTGGAAAGAATGGCAGAGGGCAAAGGGTTTATCGCGGCGCTGGACCAGAGCGGCGGCAGCACGCCGAAGGCGCTGAAACTGTACGGCATCGCCGAGGACCGCTACCACGGCGACGATGCAATGTTTGATCTGGTGCACGCCATGCGCACAAGGATCATCAAGAGCCCGGCCTTTACCGCTGAGTATATTCTGGGCGCGATTCTCTTTGAAAAGACCATGGACCGCACCATCGACGGTGTCTACACCGCGGATTACCTCTGGGACAAGAAGGGAATCCTGCCGATATTAAAGGTTGATAAGGGACTGGCCGAAGAAAAGGACGGCGTCCAGCTGATGAAGCCCATCCCGGATATGGAAAACCTGCTTGAGCGCGCGGCCGAACGCCATATTTTCGGGACCAAAATGCGCTCGGTCATCCAATCTGCCAATCCAGTGGGCATCAAACAGATTGTGGACCAGCAGTTTGAGGTGGGGCTGAAAATCGCAGCGGCTGGCTTTGTGCCCATACTGGAGCCGGAGGTTAACATCAAGAGCCCGGACAAGGCAGCGGCTGAAAAAATCCTGAAGGCTGAGCTTCTGGAGCATCTGAACGCCCTGGACAGCGGTGTCCGCCTGATGTTCAAGCTGAGCCTGCCATCCGAAAACGGCTTCTACAGCGACCTCATTGCCGATGGGCATGTGGTGCGCGTGGTGGCCCTGTCCGGCGGCTATAGCCGTGAGGAATCAAACGCCCTGCTGGCCCAGAACCCGGGCCTTATCGCCAGCTTTTCAAGAGCGCTGTCGGAGGGCCTGAGCGCGGACCAGAGCGACGAAGCCTTTAACGCCATGCTGGCAGCCTCCATCAAGAGCATATACGAGGCCTCCATTCAATAAAAGCGTATTAAAAAGCCGTATCTGAAAATATTCAGATACGGCTTTTTTGGTATTCTGGCAGGGCTCAGGAGATTTCATCATCCAAGACCAGAAAAGCTGGTCTTTTTTTTATTTAAGAAAGCATACAGGTTTTAAAAGCCCCTGATACAGCCTGTTTGGAATGAAAAAAATATGAAAATCGTTTGCGGGTTTCATTTTTCTCTTGCAGTCCTGGCGAAAAGGGCTATAATAATATTTAAGTTACTTAACTATTATGTTGGGTAATAATTAAGATAGCGAAAGAAAAATGGAGGCCGAGGCTCCGGTGGCTGCGGAGGGTCTGGCTCCCAAATGGGAAGGAGTTCGTCATGGATCATGAAAAAAGCCTTGGGGAAACGTTTCTGGCCAGTTTAAACCAGGTTAAAAAGAATTTACTGCACATCATGAGCAAGCAGCGGGTGGACGGCCTGCGCCAAAGCGAGTTTTTTATGCTGATGCGCATTGCCAACCACTGCAAAGAGCAGGAGCACGAGCATTTGAAAAGTGGAACGGCCCTGCTGCCAGGGGTGCGGATCTCAACCCTGAGCAAGGCCACGAACAGCTCCATGCCGGGGGTGTCGCAGATGATTAATGCGCTTGAGAACGCCGGCTATGTGGAGCGGATTACCACCAAAAAGGACCGCCGCGTGGTTTATGTCAATGTGACCGAGGCGGGACGGGTTCTGCTGGAAACCGCGCCGAGGCCTATGCTCACCCTGCTGACCCGGACGACGGAGGAAATGGGAGAGGAAAAGACCCGGCAGTTCATCGCCCTGATGGATGAGTTTTCCGAGACCATCGAGCGGCTGAATGCCGAAAACAATGAAACCGGAGTAAGACATTAAAGAAAGGAAGCAATTATGACAAAATTAGCAAAGTATCTCAAACCCTATATCGGTTCGATTTTGCTGGCTTTTGTTCTGCTGTTTGTCCAGGCCATGTCGGATTTGAACCTGCCAAATTTCATGTCCGACATTGTCAATGTGGGGATTCAGCAGAATGGGATCGAGCACGCCGCGCCGGACGCCATCAGCGCGCAGGGCTATGACTTTATGACCCGCTTTATGACCGAGGAGCAGAAAGCGGAGGTGGCAGACGCCTACACGCTGGTCGCGCCCTCTGAGGCAACCGACAAGCAGATCAAAAAATACCCTGAAATGAAGAACGAAAGCGCCTACGTGCTTAAAAATACCGATGAGGACACCTACACGAAGCTGGACCCCATCTTTGGCGAGGCGGACTGGACCTTTATCAATTTCGCCGAAGCCATGGCGGACCAGAGCGGCGCTGCCGCCAGCCAGGAGGACATGACCGCCAACGTGGATGACATGGATCTGTCCAAGCTGTATGAGATGACCCCGATGCTGAGCATGGTGCCCCAGGCACAGTTTGACAGCGCCCGCGAAAAGGCCATGCAGACGCCGGAGTCCACCCAGCAGCAGACAGGCGCCATCTTTGTCAGACAGTTTTATAAAGAGCTGGGAGCCGATACCGGCCGTATCCAGACAATGTATATTCTCAAAATCGGCGGCATCATGCTGGGGCTGTCCCTGCTGGGCGTGATTGCGGCCATCTGTGTGGGTCTGCTGGCTGCTAAGGTTGCCGCCGGCTTTTCACAGGTGCTGCGCCGGGACATCTTCAAGAAGGTGGAATCTTTCTCGAATACGGAGTTTAACCGTTTCTCGACCGCCTCGCTCATCACGAGGAGCACCAACGACATCACTCAGATGCAGACCCTGCTCATCATGGGCATCCGGATGATCTGCTACGCCCCGATCATGGGTGTTGGCGGCATCATCATGGCTCTGCGTGAGAGCACCTCCATGAGCTGGATCATTGCCGTGGCGGTCATTGTGCTGATCGGCGTCATTCTGGTGGCCTTTTCACTGGTGCTGCCCCGCTTTAAGATTGTGCAGAAGCTGGTGGACCGCCTGAACCTGGTCATGCGTGAGAACCTGAACGGCATGTCGGTTATCCGCGCCTTTGGCAACCAGGACTTTGAGCGGGAACGCTTTAAGACTGAAAACGCCAAGGTAACGGCCAACAACCTCTTTGTCAACCGCGCCATGGTCTTTCTGATGCCAGTGATGATGCTGATCATGAACTGCATCACCCTGCTGGTCATCTGGGTGGGCGCGCACCAGATCGCGGATTCCACCATGCAGGTTGGGAACATGATGGCCTTTATGCAGTACGCTATGCAGATTATCATGTCCTTCCTCATGATCTCCATGATGTTTATCATGGTACCGAGGGCCGCGGTCTCCGGCGAACGTATCGCCGAGGTGCTGGCGGTGGACCCGGTGATCAAGAATCCGGAGCACCCCAAACACTTCCCGCAGAATGTGCCGGGACGCCTGGTATTTGACCATGTGTCCTTCCATTACGAGGGAGCCGACGAGGATGTACTGCACGACATCAATTTTGTGGCGGA
This sequence comes from Eubacterium sp. 1001713B170207_170306_E7, assembly GCF_015547515.1. NCBI lineage: Bacteria > Bacillati > Bacillota > Clostridia > Eubacteriales > Eubacteriaceae > Eubacterium > Eubacterium sp. 1001713B170207_170306_E7. The sequence continues at coordinate 110,958 of NZ_JADMVE010000004.1, read as the reverse complement.
CCCGGGTAAGACCACAGCCTTTATCGGCTCCACCGGCTCCGGGAAATCCACGCTGGTCAACCTGATTCCGCGGTTTTACGACGTGACCGACGGCCAGATTACCCTGGACGGCATGGACATCCGCGATGTCTGCCTGAGCGACCTGCGCGACAAGGTGGGCTATGTGCCCCAGAAGGGTGTGCTTTTCTCAGGCACCATTGACTCCAACCTGCGCTATGGCCGCAAGGAGGCCACCGGCGACGAGGTGCGAAAGGGAGCTGAGATTGCCCAGGCCATGGAGTTCATCAACGCCAATTCCGACGGCTTTGAGCGCGAAATCGCCCAGGGCGGGGACAATGTCTCCGGCGGGCAGAAGCAGCGTTTATCCATTGCCAGAGCCCTGGTCAAAAAGCCGGATGTCTATATCTTTGACGACAGCTTTTCGGCACTGGACTTTAAGACTGACGCGGCGCTGCGCTCGGCCCTCAAGGATTATACTCAGGACGCCACAGTCCTGATCGTGGCCCAGCGCATCAACACCATCATGAACGCTGAGCAGATCATTGTTCTCGACGAAGGCCGTGTGGTCGGCAAGGGAACTCATGAAGAACTACTGAGAACCTGCGGTACCTACCAGGAAATCGCGAGCTCCCAGCTGTCAAAGGAGGAATTAGGAAATGTCGAATAAGGTAACGAAAAAAAACACTCCAACGCCTCCAAAACGCCGTGGAGGCCCCATGGGCGGCGGCGCTGTGATGGCGAGCGGTGAAAAGGCAAAGGACTTTAAGGGCACCCTTAAAAAGCTTCTGGCCTATCTGAAGCCGCACCGGGTCGCGGTGACCTTTGTTGTGATCTTCGCTGTGGCCTCAACCATCTTTAACATCGTCGGTCCGAAAATTCTGGGCCAGGCGACCACCAAGATTTTTGAGGGCGTAATGAACATGATCGCCAACACGGGCAGCGGCATTGACTTTGAAGGCATCGCGAAAATTCTGCTGTTTTTGGTGGGCCTGTATATTATCTCCGCCATCTTCTCGGCCCTGCAGGGCTTTTTGATGACCGGCGTGTCCATGCGGGTCACCTACAAGCTGCGTGAGAACACCTTCGCGAAAATCAACCGCCTGCCCTTTAAGTATTTTGATAAAACCAGTTACGGCGAGGTGCTGTCGTTTCTGACCAACGACATCGAAACCGTCAACCAGACCCTTAACCAGAGTCTGACCCAGATCATCACTTCGGTGGCCACTGTGATCGGGATTCTGGTCATGATGCTCTCCATCAGCTGGCAGATGACCCTGGTGACCCTGTGCATCATTCCACTGTCCTTTGTGTTCATCGTGCTGGTGGTCAAGCGCTCCCAGAAGTATTTCAGCAGTCAGCAGGAATACCTGGGCCATATCAACGGCCATATCGAGGAAATCTACGGCGGGCACTCGGTGGTCCAGGCCTTTAACAATGAGGAGGAGGCCTATAAGACTTTTGAGGGCCTTAACAACAACCTGTACGGCTCGGCCTGGAAATCGCAGTTTCTCTCCAGCCTCATGCAGCCCATCATGGCCTTTATCGGCAACCTGGGCTATGTGGCGGTGTGTATTCTGGGCGGCTACCTGGCCGTCAACGGACGGATCTCCGTCGGGGATATTCAGGCCTTTATCCAGTATGTGCGCCAGTTTAACCAGCCGATCTCCCAGATTGCCAACATGTCCAACATCATGCAGATGACCATGGCGGCGGCTGAGCGTGTCTTTACCTTCCTGGCCGAAGAAGAAGAAGTGCCAGACCCGCAGAATCCGGTATCGCCGGCAGAGGTTCAGGGCAACGTGACCTTCGACCATGTGCGTTTTGGCTACAACCCGAACAAGATCATCATCAATGATTTCTCCGCTCAGGTGAAGGAGGGCCAGAAGGTGGCCATTGTCGGGCCGACTGGGGCCGGGAAAACCACCATCATCAAGCTGCTCATGCGGTTCTATGATGTGGATTCCGGCGCGATTCTGGTAGACGGCCACAACATTAAGGACTTTAGAAGAAACGACCTCAGAAGCCTGTTTGGCATGGTGCTCCAGGATACCTGGCTGTACAACGGCACCATTGCCGACAACATCCGCTACGGCCGGCTGGACGCCACCGACGAGGAGGTACACCAGGCTGCTGTGGCCGCCCAGGTCGACCACTTTGTCAGAACCCTGCCCGACGGCTATGGCATGGTGCTGAACGAGGAAGCGAACAATGTGTCCCAGGGACAGAAGCAGCTGCTGACCATCGCCCGGGCGATTTTGGCAGACCCCAAAATCCTGATCCTCGACGAGGCCACCAGCTCGGTCGATACCCGTACCGAGATCCTGATTCAGAAAGCCATGGATAACCTGATGCACGGGCGCACCAGCTTTGTCATTGCCCACCGCCTGTCCACCATCAAAAACGCGGACTGCATCTTTGTCATGAAGGACGGCGACATCATCGAGCAGGGCACCCACGAGGCGCTGCTGGCCCAGAACGGCTTCTACGCCGACCTGTACAACAGCCAGTTTGAAGTGGAAGAGGAGGCGTAAAACGGTTATGAAATACAATATTGTGACGATTGAGCGGGAATACGCCAGCGGTGGCCGGGAGATCGGCTACCGCACCGCTGAAAAGCTGGGCATTCCCTATTATGGAAAAGAAATACTGGAGATGGCCGCCAGGAAGAAGGGCGTTTCTCCGGAATACCTTGAGGCGCTGGAGGAAACCCCAACCAACAGCTTCTTTTACTCGGTCTATATGCTGTCTAAAAATATGAGGGGGGACACGCCCGGCCTGCCGGAAAATGACGCCCTGCGCCTGGCGGAAGCTGAAATCATCACCGAGCTGGCTGCCGAGGGCCCCTGCGTAATCATTGGCCGCTGTGCCAGCCACGCCCTCAGAAAGCGAAAGGACGTCCTGAATGTCTTTATCCACAGCAGCTGGGACGCCCGGATAAAACGGGCCGTGGAAACCTACGGCGTGGACGCGGCCAGCGCCGAGACGGTGCTGAAGAAGTTTGACAAACGCCGCGCCTGCTACTACAACAGCCATACGGGCCGCAAATGGAGCGACCCCGAGGGCTACCACATGATTCTGGACGCCAACAAGCTGGGGATTGGAAAGTGTGTGGAGATTTTGGAAAAGGCTGTGGAATAAAAGGTATGCAATCAAAAAAGAGATGATGCGGTGAAATGCCGCATCATCTCTTTTTGCGTTATTTTTTGCACAAGATATGAATGTTCAAAGTTTTATTAAAATGACTGAAATTTTATGTTTTTTCAAATAAAGATTGACAGTTCCTTTCTTAATCGTGTAGAATGCAACTAAAAATAGACAGCTTGTTTATTTCGTTTTTTTATTTAAAAAAATAGGGGGCGAGCAGATTATGACAGAGAATTCACTGAATGCACAAATTGGGGCTCAGGTTCGGATGTACCGAAAAATGGCGAAGATCAGCATTGACGAAATGGCTCGAACCATTGGCAAGAGCCGGGCGACAATCTCAAAATATGAGACAGGTACGATTGGTATGGATGTTTCAACTTTATTTGAAATTGCGTCGACACTAAACATTGGGGTCTCTCTTCTGTTGGATATTCCGAAAGAGGATAAGACGATGGAAGTGACGCGGAGCCAGCTTGGAAATATTGATCACTTTTACCTTTATCAACGGTCACGCAATAAAAATTATTGTTCCTATATCCGTCTTAGTGAGGAGAGCGCAAACGGCCAGAATTACGCGACCTTTTATTACCAGCCGGAGGATATTAAAAACTACAAAAAATGCGAGGGCATTTATCATGGCGCTATGAACATCCGGGATAATTTTATTATTTTCATCATGCAGAATCTTTACTGTGAGGCGGAGATTGCGTATTTGTCTTTTTTCATCCCCATGAAAAAGCTATCCGCAATTCCGGGAATTTTGACAGGAATGGATAATTACAGCATGCGACCAACTGCCATTAAGGTGATTCTTTCAAAGGAGCTGATGACCAGTAAAGAATTGGAAGAGCTCTTTGTTGTATCAAAAGAAGAAATAAAACGTTTGAAAGAAGATCATTGCTTTGTGATTGACCCTTAAAGTGTAAAAATTGGTAAAACGTTTAATGATTAACAAACCCAGTAAAAGCTTTATTTTGCCTGGGTTTTTTCATTTTTTTGGATAAATTTTAAAAAGGTCAAAGCAAGAAAATGTTTTCATATAAATCTGTTTTTTTGTGAAAATGTTTTCTTGCGAAAAACAAAAAACGAAAAACAGGCCAAAACAGGTTAAAAGTTTCGCGTAGAGAAATTTTTGGCATGGGAATTGAAATTCTAAAGAATGTTAAGCAACTTTGCGGAAAAAACATACTGAGAATATAATAAAACCATCATCAGAAAAGAGAAGCCGGCATACACCGTGTGCTGCAAAGAGGCAGCCATTAATCACCTGGGAATCTGACCTGCAACACTGATTAAAGAGGAGCGTGTAAAATGAGTCAAAGAAAAGACAAATGGATTGTTGGTCTTGCGTTGTTTTCGATGTTTTTCGGGGCTGGAAATGTGATCTTTCCACCTTATCTTGGGATGACGGCTGCGTCGATGTGGGTGCCGGCATTTATCTGCTACTACATCGCAGATATTGGACTGGCAATGCTGGCCATCCTGGCCATGCTGAAATGTGACAGCGATATTGAAGGGATTACCTGCCGCATTGGGAGGATACCCGCCGTGCTGCTGTCAACGCTGGTAGTGCTGTGTGTGGGCCCGATGCTGGCCATTCCCAGAACTGCGGCTACGACCTTTGAAATGGGCATTGCACCCATCTTTCCGGAGGTGAATCCACTGGTTGCCTCGATCGCGTTTTTCGTGCTTATCTGGGTGCTGTGCGTGAAGGAGGCATCGGTGGTAGATATTGTCGGTAAATTCCTGACACCGGCTTTGTTTATCGGGCTGATGATTGTCATCATAAAGGGGATCATTGATCCGCTGGGGCCAATTGGGGCTGAGCCAAAGGTCTCAAACATTATCAGCAGCGGCATCACCTCTGGCTACCAGACAATGGATGTGCTGGCAGCGTTGATTTTTGGGGTCATTATTGTAAAAACAGTCAAGGAAAAGGGCTATACGGAGATCAAAGCCAAGAACGCTGTAATCGGAGGCGCGGGACTGGTTGCCGGGGCAGGGCTCCTGATTGTTTATTTTGGTCTGGCCCACCTCGGGGCAACAGTCTCGACTATGTATGGGGTCGAGGTTTCCAGGTCAACACTGATTCTTGAGATCATTAAAAACCTTCTCGGAAATGCCGGCATGGTCATCTTTGGGATTGTGGTGGCGCTGGCCTGTGTTACCACAGCGGTGGCGCTGGTGAGCTCCAGCGGGACCTATTTCTCACGGTTGAGCAAAGGGCGTGTCAGCTATAAGGTTATTGTCACCATCGTGTGTGTGATTTCACCGGTCATTGCCAATATCGGCCTGGATGAGATCATCTCCATCTCAGAGCCGGTCCTGTCCATTGTCTACGCACCGGCCCTCACGCTGATCATTTTGACCATTGTGGGTGACAAGATCAAAAATGACAATGTCTTTAAAGTTGCCGCGCTGGGCGCGTTTGTGGTCGGCGTTCTGGAAACGGCCGCCAATCATGGCCTGGGCTTCCAGTTTATCAACTATTTACCGCTTCACCACTTTGGGTTCGGGTGGCTGCTGCCAACCGTGATCTGTGGTGTGATCGGGTATTTTATCAAGGCAGACAAGAAAAAAGTAATCCCAGAGATATCTGTCCCGGGGCCTGATCCCGCAGGGACAGTGCAGAAAGAAAAAAGATAAGGGTTATCTATACTGGCTGGATTAAGAACCGCTGGTATCTATATATTATTATTAAAAATTATATTTTGGAGGTATGACAAATGAGTATTTTTGAAAAGATGGATTTCTATGGCCACGAAGAACTGGTATTCGCACGGGATGAGGAAACGGGTTTAAAGGCCATTATCGCCATTCACGACACGACCCTGGGCCCGGCGCTTGGCGGCACCCGGATGTGGAACTACGAGAGCGAGGAGGATGCTCTCTATGATGTTCTGCGGCTGTCCAGAGGCATGAGCCTTAAAAATGCGGGCTGTGGATTAAAGAACGGCGGCGGAAAAGCCGTAATCATCGGCGATCCGAGAAAGCTTAAAAATGAAGCGTTTTTTAAGGCCTATGGCCGCTTTATCGAATCCCTTGCCGGGAGATATTATACTGCTGAGGACGTCAATATCAATACGCAGGATATTGCCTACATGCAGGAGACAACCAAGTATGTTACCGGCACCCGGGAAATCGGCGGCAATCCGTCACCCTATACAGCCAGAGGAACCTTTATGGGCATTAAAGCCGGCATCAAGGAAAAGTTTGGCGCGGACACAGCTGAAGGATTAACCGTTGTGGTTCAGGGACTCGGCAGTGTTGGCTATATGGTCGCAAAGCTGCTGCACGACGAAGGCGCTATCTTGAAGGTTTATGACATTAATCCGGACGCTGTAAAGCGGGCTGTTGAGGAATTCGACGCCACTCCGCTGAGCGCAGACGAGGTGCTGACAACCGAATGTGACATTTTTGCCCCATGTGCTCTGGGCGCGGTGATCAACACCGGCAACGCCAAGGCCTTGAAGTGCAAAATTGTAGGCGGCTGTGCCAACAACGTGCTGGTTGACCCGAAGAGCGGCGAGGAGCTGGAAGAAAGAGGCATCCTTTATTTACCGGATTATATCATCAATGCCGGCGGCGTTATCAACTGTGGTGAAGAAATTGTGACGAAGCCATACGATGCCAGCAAGGTGGTTGAAAAGGTTGATAAAATTTACGACACCACCCTCGACATCATCCATTACGCCAAGGACAAGGGCATTACAACCTACGAGGCCGCAGACCACTACGCGATGGATATCATCAAGGCCGGACGTGCCTGATTCTTACTAAAAAGCCTTGGCGGCAGGCCAGTGAAGCCGTTAATTTCACTGGCCTGCCAGATAAAAATCATAAGCTTTGCAAAAAGGCAGCCGGTCATTATGCTGAAAACGCTGCGGAGGTGAAAAATGTTGGGAAAAGATAAACGCGTGCGAATCATTGCCGGTCATTATGGAAGTGGAAAGACGGAATTTGCGGTCAATTACGCGGTGGCCCTGAGCCAAAAAGCATCAAGGGTGGTGCTGGCAGATCTGGACATTGTCAATGTTTTTTTCAGGTCCAGGGAAAGGCGTAAGGAGCTGGAGGAATACGGCGTGAGCGTAATCGGATCCTCCATTGAGCAGGATAACTGTGATCTTCCAGCCATTTCAGCAGAGATCGGGACGCCGGTAAAGGATAAAGCGTGTGACTATATCATCGATCTTGGGGGAAACAGTGTGGGCACCACCACGCTGGCCCGCCTGAGGCCGCTTCTGAGCCGGGACGAGGTTGATTTTTTCATGGTCGTTAATGTAAACCGGCCGGATACCGCGAGTGTGGAGGGAATTCTCCTTCAGAAAGAGTCCCTTGAATACGCTTCCGGCTTTCAGGTGACAGGGTTCATTAACAATACGAACTTTGTGAGAGAGAGTACCCTTGAGAACCTGATCGCTGGCGACGCGGTGTTGAGGGATGTCTCACAACGGACGGGGGTACCCATTCGGTATACGTCTTATATGGAAGAAATCCTTGGCAGCGTACCGGAAAAGCTGTCTGGCGAGCGGCTGCCGCTGAAGTTTTTCATGCGGGAAGAATGGATGTAATAAACCAAATATGGAGGAGTAGACATGGCAAAAGCCAAAGGAAGCATCATCATTGATGAATTTTATTGTAAAGGGTGTGAACTGTGTGTGTCCGTCTGCCCAAAGGATATCTTAGCACTGGATGAAACACACCTGAACATCAGCGGGTATAACCCCTGTATGGTCACCGATATGGACGCGTGTATCGCCTGTGCAAACTGCGCTAAGATGTGTCCGGAAGCGGCCATCACAGTAGAAAAATGCGATTAGGGAGGGATAGTAGTGACAAAGGTTTTAATGAAGGGGAATGAAGCAGTTGGCAAGGCGGCGATGGAGGCGGGATGCCGGTTCTTTTTTGGCTATCCGATCACGCCGCAGAGTGAGGTTCCAGAGTATCTGTCCAGAGAGCTGCCAAAAATCGGAGGGACGTTTGTGCAGTCCGAATCCGAGGTGGCAGCGATCAATATGGTCTACGGTGCGGCAGGAGCAGGCGCACGGGTTATGACCAGCTCATCCTCACCCGGAATCGCCTTAAAGCAGGAGGGCATCGGTTATATCACCCGGGCAGAGCTGCCGGCAGTGATTGTCAATATGATGCGCGGCGGCCCTGGACTGGGCGGCATACAGCCAAGCCAGGCCGATTACCACATGTGTGTAAAGGGCGGCAGCAACGGGGATTACCATAATATTGTCCTGGCGCCGTCGACGGTACAGGAGGTTGCGGATATGGTCATGGAGGGGTTTGACCTTGCGGACTATTACCGCACACCGGTAATCATTCTGTCCGACGGAATGATCGGCCAGATGATGGAGCCTGTGGAGTTCAATTACAAACCATCCAAAGAACTGAAGCCCAAGGATTGGGCCATGACCGGAAAGGGGAAGGGCGAGCGCCATCTTGTCATTAATCTGGATCTGGAGGCCAAGGGGCTGGAAGCCGCCAATTTTGAAATGCAGAAAAAATATGAGCAGATCCAGGAAAATGAGCAGCAGGCGGAAAGCTTTATGATGGAAGATGCTGAGTACGCCTTTGCCGCATACGGCACCGCTGCCCGGATTGTCAAGACGGCCATTAAAAGCCTGCGTGAGGAAGGTTACCGCGTAGGGCTGATAAGGCCAAAAACGCTGTGGCCCTTCCCGGAAAAGGCCTTTAAAAACCTTTCGGTCAAGAAGATCATGGATGTTGAGATGAGCCTGGGCCAGATGGTTGATGACGTTAAACTGGCCTGTGAGGATGTCCATAAGGTCGAGTTTTACGGACGTACCGGCGGCGTGATTCTGACGCCGGAGGAAATTGTTGAATTTGCGAAATCTGTGATGGGAGGTGGAAAAGAATGACCACTGTATTTAAACGCACCCAGGGGCTGACCGATGCAAAGACCCACTATTGCCCAGGCTGCACACACGGTATTGTCCACCGGCTTGTCGGTGAGGTTCTCGAGGAGATGGGGCTGCTGGAGGAAGCCATCGCGGTGGTTCCGGTGGGCTGTGCGGTCATGGCGACCAGCTATTTCAATACGGATGGTATCCAGGCGGCCCACGGCCGCGCGCCGGCTACGGCCACCGGGATCAAACGGGTACACCCGGATAATACGGTTTTTACTTATCAGGGGGATGGTGATCTGGCCTCCATCGGCACCGCGGAAATCATTCACGCGGCGGCCCGGGGTGAGAAGATCACGACCATTTTTATCAACAATGGTATCTATGGGATGACGGGCGGCCAGATGGCGCCGACAACCCTGCCCGGTATGAAGGCAACCACCTGCCAGAGTGGGCGTGACCCCAAAATTGACGGAAATCCCATACGCGTGTCGGAGATGCTGAGCACCCTTGAGGGAGCCGCCTATGTTCAACGCGTTGCGGTCAATTCGCCCTTCAATGTGATGAAGGCCAGAAAGGCGATGATAAAGGCCTTTGAGGTTCAGAAAAAAGGGCTTGGCTTTTCACTCATCGAGGTGATGTCAAGCTGCCCGACCAACTGGGGGCTGCCGCCCGTCAAGGCCATGCAGTTTATCGAAAAAGAAATGATCCCTTACTACCCGCTGGGGGTTTATAAAGACATTACCAAGGAGGCAGAGTCATAAAATGGAAACGCAGAAAATTTGTTTTGCAGGCTTTGGAGGCCAGGGGGTTCTGAGTGTTGGCAAGCTGCTCGCCTATGCGGCGATGATAAAGGACAAGGAGGTTTCCTGGTGTCCCTCCTATGGCCCTGAGATGCGGGGCGGAACAGCCAACTGTACGGTAATCATTTCGGATAACCCCATTGGCTCTCCGGTGGTCACGAAAAACGCGTCGTCCGCGGTCGTCATGAATGAGCCGTCCTTCCGCAAGTTTGAGCATGTGATCGCGCCGGGCGGCGCCATGATCGTCAACGCCAACCTCATCGCTTTAAAACCGGATCGGACGGATATCCGGACAATCTATGTTCCGGCCAGTGATATTGCCAAGGAACTGGGCAACCCGAAGCTCATGAATATGGTGCTGCTGGGGGCTCTGCTGGAGGCGGACCATACCATCTCGGAGGAGGCGGTTCTGGAAGCCTTTACCAAGGTGTTCGGCGAAAATAAAGCGAAGTTTATCCCCGTTAACCGGCAGGCGCTGGAAAGGGGAAAGGATTATGCCAGAGCCCTGGCGCAGCCCGGGGCATAAGGGCCAGAGGAATGTGTGTGAATGAAAACAGTGATCAGTCAGTATAAGCAAAAGCTAAAGCGGCCGGAGCAGATCGCGGCCCTTATGGAAAGCGGCTGGGTGTGCTGCTCCGACATCGCGCTGGGCTATCCGCCAGCCATTTACAGCGCGGTGATGAACCGGGTTCAGCAGGAAGCGGATTTTACTGTGCAGCTGCACACCATTCTGGATGTGCAGCCCATGCCCTGCTACGATGAAGGGCTTATGGGCAAGCTGGGGGTGTCCTGGTTTTCGGGAAAATATGCGCGCCAGGGCGTGGCAGCCGGCGTGGGAGATGTGATGCCCTGCTACTACCGGGATATGCCCGAGCTGTTTGAAAACTATATTGATATGGATGCCTTTTGTGCGACGGTGTCACCAATGGACCGGCACGGCTACTTCTCTACCGGCTGTACCGCGTCCAACAGCCTTGCCATGCTTAAAAAGGCGGAACATATCTTTCTGGAAGTCAACGAAAATATGCCGAGATCGCTCAGCAGCCCGGTAATCCATATATCCCAGGTTACCGCGCTGTGTGAGAACCATGTGCCCCTGCCCGCCGCAGAGCCCTCAGAGCCGGACGCTGTCAGCCAGATCATCGGCAAATTGATCGCGGCGGAGATCCCCGACGGGGCCACCATTCAGCTGGGGATCGGCGGAATCCCCGAGGCGGTGGGCCATGCCCTGAAGAAAAAGCGTCACCTGGGCATCCATACCGAGCTGTTCACAGACAGCATGATGGAGCTGATTGCCTCCGGAGCAGCGGACAACAGCCAGAAAGCCATCCACCCCGGGCGTTCTGTGGCCACATTTGCTTATGGCAGCCAGAATATGTACGATTTTGTCAATGACAATCCGGCCATCGAAATCCTGCCGGTAGACTATGTGAACAACCCTCTGGTGATTGCGAAGCACCCGGATTTTATATCGGTCAATTCGGCTCTGGAGGTTGATTTCTGGGGCCAGGTGTGTGCAGAATCTGTGGGGAACAGGCATATCTCGGGGACCGGCGGCCAGAGCGATTACGTGAGAGGCGCCCGGCTGTCCCCTGGCGGCAAAAGCTTTATCGCCTTCCCATCCACGGCCATTAACGGCAAGGTCAGCCGGATCAAACCCATGCTTACGCAGGGTGCAGTCGTCACAACCAGCAAAAACGATGTGGACCGTATCGTGACAGAATACGGCATCGCGGAGCTGCGGGGAAAAACCCTGTCCGAAAGAACCAGAGCGCTGATTGCCATCGCCCATCCTGATTTCAGGGAGGCGTTAAAGGCTGATGCGCGGAAAATGAAAATACTGTCCTAAAATAAATTATCCTTCTCTAAGAGATGATGCGGCGAAATGCCGCATCATCTTTTTTTGCTTATGGCAGTCTACTCAACCACATACTGCCCGTCGCCCTCGCAGCGGAGTCTGGTTTCATAAAAGCACTTCAGGGCTGTCACGAGGCTTTTCGTGTCTTTCGCGCCCCCGGTTTCGTAGGGGGAGTGCATGGCCAGCTGGGCCAGGCCCACGTCCACGGTGTTCATGGGCGTGTGGGTGCTGGCGATGTTGCCCAGAGTGGAGCCGCCGGGCATGTCGGAGCGGTTGACAAAGCTCTGGACAGGCACCCCGGCCTTTTGGCAGACTGCCTTAAAAATACCGGCGGAGACCGCGTCAGTGGTGTATTTCTGGTTGGCGCTGTGCTTGAGCACCACGCCGCCGTTCAGGTAGGCCCGGTTGGTGTCGTCGGTTTTTTCCGGGAAGTTGGGGTGTACGGCGTGGGCGTTGTCGGCGGAGACCATGAAGCTGCCGGCCACGGCCTGGAAGGCCTCCTCCCGGGTGGCGCCGGTGGCGTCCGCGATGCGGGCCAGGGTGTCCTTGAGAAAGGTAGAGCCTGCGCCCTGCTTGGTGCCGCTGCCCACCTCCTCGTTGTCAAAGACACAGTGCACCGCCACGTTTTGGGGAGCCTCCGCGTCCAGAAAGCCCCGGAGCGAGGCAAAGGCGCACTGGAGGTTATCCAGCCGGGGCGTGGAGATAAAGTCCTGGTTCGCGCCCCAGATACGGCCCGGGTCGCGGTTGTAGAGGAACAGCTCCGTGGCGGCGATGTCCGCCGGGGCCACGCCGGCAGCCCCGGCCACCAGCTCTGAGAGCCGTCCTTTGGCCGCGCCGTCGCCCATGAGGGGCAGCATGTCCTTCTGGAGGTTGTACTCGTGTCCGGCGTTGGCCTTGCGGTTCATATGGATGGCGAGGTTGGGAATGAGGAACAGATCCTGATCCAGATCCACCAGGCGGGTCTGGATTTGTCCCTGACGCAGCAGAACCACCCGTCCGGCCGCGGACAGGGGCCGGTCGAGCCAGGGCGCGCGCAGCATGCCGCCGTAGCCCTCCACGTTCAGCTTGGTGTAGTGTCCCTCCACGTCGATCTCGGGGTGATCCTTGATTTTAAAGGCCGGGGAGTCCCCGTGGCTGGCCACAATCTGGAAGCCTGTGTAAGGCCCCTCCGGGATTCGGAAGGCGATGAGGGCCGAGGCGTTGCGGGTAACATAGTAGCCGTGCCCGGGGTGCAGCTGCCAGGGGCGGCTTTCCTCCAGCGGGCTGTAGCCCGCCCCGGCCAGCAGGGTTTTCATGGTGTCCACGGCGTGAAAGACCGTGGGGCTGCTCTTGATAAAGGCGAGCAGGGCCTGGTTGAGTGTGTCGTTGTCGTTCATGGGAACCTCCTTGGTAGGTCGTAAATTTTGCCGCGCCCGCGGTGCCAGGCCCGGGTTCATCCGGTTAATCCTTTTGAGCCAGGTAGTCGCGGTAGGCCTGCCGCGCCCCGGAAAAGGTCCGGGTGACGGGCACCGTGGTGCCATCCTTCATGCAGAAGCCCTCGCGGGTGATGGTGCGGATATGCTGCATGTTAACCGCGTGAGAGGCCGAGGTCTGCACAAAGCGGTCGTCGTCCAGCAGCGGGGCGATAAACCGGCGGAAGGACTCCCGCCGCGTCGTGCTCTCCAGGCGCCGGCCGTCGAGCAGGCCGCAGGAAAAGCGGTGGCGGTAGGACTCCACATAGATAATCTGGTAAAAGGGCAGGGTGTTCAGGCCCTGGTGGGTCGGCAGGAGCAGGCGGCGGTTATCCTCGATGTTGAGCAGGTAGAGATCCGGCGGGGTTTCCTGCTCCGGTGCCGCCGCCGGGCCCTCAGGCACGCCATACCGGCAGCAGGTAATGTTGAGCTCCGGATGGGACCAGGCGTAGGCCGGCACCTGGGCGCCCCTTTGTTCAGGCTTCCGGTCCTCGTCGTCACAGATCGCGATTCGCAGCATAACCCGACACCTCCTTATGGTGTTTTGCCTAGATTCTATCAAAAAACAGCGCGCGTTGTCAAATACGCCCTGCTAAAAAAGTGTAATTTGACGCTAAAAGCGTGCAGGGCAACAAAAGGCCCTGAAAATAGTGTATACTGAACAGGTAAGCATGCAGCAAGCGGTCCGGCGCGCGGCCGCAAAAAAACCGGAGGATCCGGAGAATAACAGAGAGCGTTGGGGCAATCCTGTGACCCATTAAAAAAACCGAGGGCGATTTTGTCGCGCTCGGTTTTTTGGTTCATAAAGCCCCAAAGAAACAGCACAGAAGGAGTAAGAAATGCAGCAAAAATACAGCAAACAGGAAATGAAAACCATCATCAATACCGAGATCGTGGCCTTTGAGACACTTCGCAAAAAAGGCCGGCGGCGGGTGCGCGTGTACTACAGCGACGGCCAGAGCCGGGTGTTAAAGGAGAACAAGAGCGGCTTTTTTGAGCTGATTCTCCACAGCACCGGCGTATCCGTGCCGCACCGCCAGGCCCTGGCCGCGGAGGTCGTAAAAGAAAAGCACCGGACCAGCCGGAAAAAGGTCCGGCTTCCCCCGATATACATAAAGCCCGGTATGGCGTTTATGGGTTTTAAACGCAAGCAGGGGCCCCTTTATGTATGCCGGTCTAAAATTAATTAAGGACAATTTTCAGGCCCGCTACAGCGGCTGCCTCGAGACCCGCACCGGCCAGCGCTTCTGCCTGGACGTCTCCGACGCGGCCATCGACGCCCGCATGCGGGAGTGCCGCAGTGTGGAGCTGGCCCTCTGGCCCTGAAACTTAAGTAAAGCTTAATTCAAAAAACGTGAACCGCCTGCCTTACCCATCCGGCCAGGCGGTTTTTTGATGCCCGGGGGTAATTTTCCGGCCCGGAGCCGGACGTTTTTTTACCCATCCGGCCCCAAAGCGGGCCGCTAAGCCCGTTTGAACCACGGGCGCAACCCGGATATAATGCGTTCATAAGCTTAAATCAAACGAACACCGGTGTTCCCAAAGGAATGTAACATGAACAGAGAAAAACGTATCCCCGAGCTGAACCAGATCCTGGCCTTTGAGCAGTTTTTAAACCGTGCCCGCGGCGTGCAGGCCCTGAACGACCGCACCCTCGGCAGTGCACAGCTTCTGGACGCCGCCGCCCTGGGCGGCCGCCGCGTCGCCATGCTGTACGGCGAGGGGCTGGAGCCCTGGTACAACGCCTATGAGCTTCTGGACCTCTTTGGCTATGAGGACGGCGAGGGCTGGTTTCACGAGCACGCCTGCGATTTTGAGTGGCGCTTCATGGTCCGCCCGCTGGGGGCGAACCCCTATCTCATCGACATCGCGCCCTTTGTCAGCAAGGCTGTGGGCTGCAGGCTCCTCGAGGGCTCGCCCTGCCGGGAGGACAAAGCCCTGGAGGACGAGGTTTTCGGGGTGATTCCCCGCCGCATGGCGTGTGAAGCCCATAAAAGCTACCGGGGAGGTGGCCGCTGTGAATAAAAACCACCTGAATAGCCTCACCATCGAGCAGGCCTTTGAGCACGAGTGTTTTCACGAAATCCGCACCCTCACCGAGCTGCCGGGCGGCGGCAGCGGCCCTGCCCGGGTCTGGTTTGTGGCCCGGGACGTGTGCGCCGCCCTGGGCTTTAAGGATACCAGCCACGCGGTAAAACGCCATGCCGAGGCCCAGGATACGGCGAAACGCCGCATCATCGACGCCAGAGGCCGGCGTATGCCCACCACCGTTATTAACGAGAGCGGCCTGTACGCCCTCATCATGGGCAGCTGCCTGCCCGCGGCGCGGCAGTTTAAGCACTATGTGACCAGCGTGATCCTGCCCTCTGTCAGCCGCCACGGGGCCCACGTCGAGGACGCGGTGCTCAGCCAGGTGCGCGTGGACAGGGCCGCCCTGGATACCCTCATCGCCACCCTGAGCCAGGAGTCCGAAAAACGCCAGAGCGCCGAGACCGCCCTGGAGCAGCAGACCCAAGAATCCCACGCGTGGCGGCAGGCCTGGCAGCGCCAGCAGCCCGATGTCCGCTTCGCCAGTGATATCAAGGCCTCGGTCGACAGCATAACCGTGGGCGCCATGGCCAAGCTGATCCACCACCGGGTAAAGGATATGGGCCAGAACCGCCTCTTTGCCTGGATGCGGGCCCAGGGCTACCTGTGCCGGCGCAAAGCGTTCTGGAACGACCCCACCCAGCGGGCATTGGAGCTGGGCGTTCTGGAACTTTACGAGGGCCGGGCCGAGGACAAAAGCGGCCGGACGCGCCTGTACCGCAAGCCCGTGGTCACCGCCCGGGGACAGCAGTACTTTATGGAGGTGGTCACCCGCCATTACAGCCGTGATTACTCTGCCGAGGCCCACATTGCCGGGCCGGACGCAGCCGTCCGGTTATAGGTGAGCCCCGTGAACTATCTGACTGAACTTCTGGATTTCTACCGCTTTATGGAGAGCCACCCCCTGTCACCGCTGCTGCAGGCCTACTGGCACCTGCTCATGTATTACAACAACAAGGCGGCCGTGCAGGCGGCCGACGGCCTCTGGTACTGGCCAGTGCGCTTTAACGTGCCCAACACCACCCTCATGGCCCGGCTGCGGCTTAAAAACCGCCAGGCCGTCTGGGCACAGCGCCAGACCCTGATCCGGGCAGAACGCCTGACCTACACCCCGGGTATTGGCTCCCGGGCCGGGCAGTACAGCATGATCCCCTTTGACAAAGGCCTGGCCGCGGTTTCGGTTGCGTCGGAGAGCCGTCCGGGCCCGACCCTGGTCTGGACACAAACGGCGCCCCCGGCCCGACCCGGCGCCCAACCATACATAAATCCTTTAAACCCTAAACCAGCTTCTCTATTCTATGGTAATCAGGAGGCGACGCCGTTCATGCCCCAGTTTAATCTGCTGCCCCAGATCAGCGAGGACGAGAAAGCCGCCATCCGGGCACAGTATCCCGGCGATGAGGTAGGGGCCTTTAACGCCATATGGGAAGCGCGGGAGAAAAAGCAGAGAGGAGAAACACCATGAACCGATACGGCAGCGGCCCGGGCCTGCGGCATAAAAAGCGGGCCTACCTGGTGGAGGCAGACTGCCACGTGCGGGTGGGCTTTTACGCCCGGACACCCGAAGAGGCCGAGGATCTGTTCGGCGAATACTGCCAGGCGGTGGAGGACGGGTACCCCGAAATCGTGCTGGGCATCACCGACCTTTATGAGGACGCATAGGAGGCGCGCATGCAGGAATATCAGGAAATAGACGCTTTGGTAAAATGTTACAAGGCAGGGCGGAAAGGCCCCCGGAACAGCCCGGAGCGCGAAAACGCCCGGGCGGCGGGCCAGCTGCTGCTCATCACCTTTAAGCCCCTGGTGCTGTCGGTCTTAAGCCAGTGCCCGGTGCCGGAAAACCGGCTCGAGGACGGCTTTCAGGACGGCTGCGTCGCCTTTATGGAGGGCCTGAATAAGTTTGACCCCGGCTGTGGCAGCCCCTTTAACGCCTTTATCAAGGCCTACCTGCGGCGTTATTTTATGAAATGGCGCAGCGGCCAGTTTAACCGCTCGGTCAGCCCCTCCATGACCTTGGACACCCCGGTGGGCCAGGGGCTCACCCTGCTGGAGGTCGTGGCGGACGGCCAGACCGATATTGAGGGCGGCCACCTGCGGGCCCAGAGCCGCCAGGACTGGCACAGCCGGCTGCGCAGAGGGCTCGCGGCGCTGACCCAAAGGCAGAAGCAGGTGGTCTATTGCCATTACCAGAAGGGCGTGCCGCTGCTCCAGATCGCCCGGGAGCTGGGCCTGAGCCCCAGCACGGTACGCTCCTACCACGAGCGCGCCCTGAAAAAAATAAAAAAATTTTTATAACCGTGCCGTTTATTTCGTCAAAAAATAGAATGTATAGGTGTAGGCAGAAATGCCAAATCCAAAAACAGGAGGTAAACAGCATGGCAGTTGAAAAAACAACCGAATCCGTGGGCATGAAGATCACGGTGAATCATGGCGAGGTGAACGGGAAGAACGTCAGAACCTCAAAGACCTATGGTGACGTTAAGGAGAACGTGACCGACGACGCCTTTATCGCCACGGCCAAGGCCATCGCCGGTATGCAGGAGCCCATCCGGGAAAAGCAGGTAAAGGTCACCGCTGAGGAGTTGGTTGAAATTGCATAGCGATTTTGTTCCAAAATTCTCCATTCTCCATTCTCAATTTTCCATTAAAAAAGGCAGGGCACGACGCCCCCGTCGTGCCGCAAACAGGCAACAAAATTAAAATATAAAGGAGATTAAAAACATGGCAGCAACAACCAGCAAGGATTTAACCATTACCTTTGAGCGCGCGGACGGCAGGGAGCATAAAATGACCATTCCAGACTACAAGGAGGGCATCACCGACGCCGAGATCAAGACCGGGGCCCAGACCATTGTGGACCAGGCCGCCTTTGAGCCGGACGGCTTTGCCCTGACAAAGGTCGTGGCCGCGTTGAAAACCGACACCACCAAAACCGACGTGGCCGTGGAGTAGCCAAAATGAAAAAAAGGGGCAGAGGCCCCTTTTTTAATGGACAGTGGGCGCGAAAGGGCTGCCGCACAAATGGGCGCTTAAGCGGTTCCTTTATTCAGGAAAGGAGATTTTAATGAGAAACGGCCACAGACAGGTCAGCCGGAGGCTGATCCAGGCAATTTTGACAGCCATCCTGGTCCTGGTATCCGGCGTCTTTTTCGCCAGCTTTCAGGCCGGAGCGGGGGATCCGCCGGAGACCCGGCCCCCGCAGGCCACAGCGGCCGAGCCGGGCATAACCGAACCGGATCCGCCGCCAGAGCCGCCCGGCCAGGAGCAGCCGCAGGAGCCCGAAAGCCCGCCCGGCGGCACGGTCATCGAGCACCCTCTGCCCGAGGACCCCATTCTCACCGACGGGCCCTGGGCCACAGAGCACTTTTTGATGGCGGAATACGCCTGCGACTGTCCGGGCTACTGCGACGGCTTTCCAAACGCCATGGACCCTGTGCTGCTGGAGCATGTCGAGGCCCTGCGGAACGCCCTGGGACGGCCGGTCATCATCACCTCGGGCGTGCGGTGCCCGGCCCGCAACGCCGAGGTGGGCGGCATTGCGGGTTCCTGGCACCTTTACGGCCACGCCGCGGACCTGTACTGCCCCGGCGTGCCCTATGACGAGGTGGCGGCTCAGGCCCGGGCCCTGGGGCTCGGGGTTATCGAGTACCCCGGCCTGGCCTTTGACCATGTGGAAATCTGGCGCTGAGCCAGGGCGGCCCCGGGTATTGGTGCGGTGAAAAGGTCCATTGAGGCGGTTGGCTTGAATCCGGGACGGCGAGGCTCTATAATGGAGTTAAGCGGCCGCGCGGGGGACAGCCTGGCCGCGTTGCTTTTAAAGAGTAAATATGGTAAAGTACTCATAAAAGCATGCTTTCAATCATAATGATTTAGACTGGAGGAATTTATGGAGTTAAGCAAAAAAACCGTCCGTACCATCATCGGCCTCATTGTTTTGACCCTGCTGCTCTCAGCGGGACTGCGGAATTTTGGATCGGTCTGGGAGGGGTTCGACTTTGTGATCGGGTTGGTCTTTCCCTTTATTCTGGGAGCCTGCATGGCTTTTCTGTTAAACATTCCCATGAGCGTTATCGAGCGCCATCTTTTTTCAGAAAAGCGGGTCCGCCGGCCCAGGCTGCGCAGGCTGGCGCGGCCCCTGAGCCTGGTGCTGGCCCTGCTGCTGGTGCTGCTCATCATCGCGGTGGTGATCTTTATCATCGTACCCGAAATCGCCAATACGGTGGGCGTTCTGGCCAACAGCGTGCCCGGCTTCGTGAAGCAGGTGGAGGAATGGGCCGCCGGCCTGGCGGGCACCTATCCGGACATCGCCAGACAGGTCAGCGAGATCACCATCGACTGGACCAACTTTGGCTCGGAAATCGTCGATTTTCTGCAAAAGGGCCTCATGAGCTTTGTGGGCTCCACCTTTAACGTGGCCAGCAGCATTGCCAGCGGGGTGGTCAACGTTTCGCTGGGCTTCATCTTTGCCCTGTACGTGCTGCTCCAAAAGGAAAAGCTGGGCTCCCAGTTCCGGAAGCTCTTTTACGCCTATCTGCCGGAACGGGTGACGGATAAAATCCTGGAGGTGTGCCGTTTGTCCAACAGCACCTTCAGCAGCTTTGTCACCGGCCAGTGCACCGAGGCGGTGATTTTGGGCACCATGTTCGTGGTGGTCATGCTGGTCTGCCGGCTGCCCTACGCTCTGATGATCGGCGTGCTCATCGGCTTCTTATCCCTGATCCCGATTTTCGGGGCCTTTATCGGCTGTTTTATCGGGGCGTTCCTGATCCTCATGGTCAACCCTGTGCAGGCGTTCTGGTTTATTGTCATCTTCCTGGTGATCCAGCAGATTGAGGGCAACCTGATCTACCCCCACGTGGTGGGCGGCTCGGTGGGCCTGCCCTCGATCTGGGTGCTGGTGGCGGTTACCATCGGCGGCGGCGCCATGGGCATTACGGGCATGATCATCACCATTCCGCTGTGCTCGGTCTGCTACGCGCTGCTGCGCGAGGCCACGGCCAAACGGCTGAGCAGGCGCCAGATTCCGGCGGACAAATACGCAGCGGCCGGAGAGGCAGCACCGCCTGAAAAGGAAATGTAAAAAAACAGCGTGTCCGATTTAACAAGAACAGCCTTTTTTAAAGGGTGTCAGGATGCTATCATAAAGACAGCTTCACAAAGCGTCAATCATCCTGGGAACGGCATCCTGAGACGAGCTGTATCCCGTGCGCCCCGGCCCCTTTCGGCCGGGGGTTTTTTATGCCGGCCTCACTCGATCCGCCGGATGATGTCCTCGGTCTGCTCGATAAAGCGGGCGATGTCCAGGTGCTCGTTGCCCAGGGTCTGGTGGATAAAGAGCCCGTCGGACAAAAACAGGAGCAGCCAGGCCAGATAGTCGGCGGGCACCGCGTCGGTGCGCGCGTCCACGCTGCGGGCGATGTAGGCCGCGAACTCACGGTAGCGTGACAGCAGCTTTTCCCGGATGCGCTCGTTGCCCAGCGTGGCGTCGTAAAAGAGGTGGAGCCGCATGCCCGCGGTGCCCACGTCGCCCTCCAGCACAAACTTGATCAGCCGGTGCAGGGAGGTGTCCTTCTCGGGGTTCTCGACCCAGGCCACCAGGTTTTCGTACTGCTCGTCCAGGTAGCGGTCGGTAATGTCGAATAGAATGTCGTTTTTGCTCTTGTAGTGGTAGTAAAGCGTGCCCTTGGAGATCCCGGCGGCCTCGGCGATCTCGGCCAGCGAGATGTCTGAAATTTTTCGGGTCTGCAAAAGTTCCTCGGTTTTTTGGATGATCAGCTCCCGGACGTCGTCCTTGCGCGGTGCGGCCATGTTCATCGCTCCCTTCATTTTTTTACAGTATAGCCTGTAATCTCTTTTTTGTCGAGCCGTTTTTAAGAGAGGACAAGTAAACCTTGACAGTGCCCCGGGAAATTTGTTACTATTAGCCTAAGAAGTCGGCTGTGTGACCGACTATATGTTTCCTTATTTTAAAACCAGCGTTTCGCAGAGAAAAGCCGGAAAATGCGCCGTTTGGCGATTCAATAAAGGGGTGATCAAGTGAATGCGGAAAAACTGACCCGCAGGCTGCGCAAGCGGTTTGGCGGCACACTCTCGGTTCAGACCGAGGACCGGATCATACGGGTGACAGGGCAGCTCTCAAGCTGGGAGGATATTGTCGCAGCCTGCGCCATGTGCGTGAGCAAAGCGCCGGGCACCCACGTGGTCAACGACGTGGTGCTGACAGGGGCCGAAATGCCTGAGATGCGCGTGCCTGCCCTTCGGGACAAGGCCCTGGACGGGGAGCGGCCCGATGTGCTCATCATCGGGGGCGGCATCTCGGGGGCCAGCATTGCCAGGGAGCTGACAAGATGGCAGATGGACGTGCTGCTGGTGGACAAGGAGGCCGACCTGGCCATGCACGCCTCGGGCAGAAACGACGGCGAGGTGCATCCCGGAGTCGATCTGAACAAGGGCTCGCTCAAGCAGCGCTACGTGCGGCGGGGCAACCAGATGTTTGATACGGTCTGCAGCGAGCTGGACGTGCCCTTTGACCGGTGCGGCCAATACGTGGGCTTTACGGACAGGGCTTTGTATCCCATTATCTGGGCCTACGCCTGGCAGCGCCGCCATGTGTGCGGCGTGACCGATACCCGCCTCATGGGGCAGCGGGAGCTGCGGGAGCGGGAGCCGCACCTCAACCCGGATTTTAAATTCGCCATGTACAACCCCAGCGCGGGCTGTGTGTGCCCCTACGGCCTCACCATCGCCTACGGCGAGAACGCGGTCGAAAACGGCGCGCGCATCAGCCTGAACACGGCGGTGCTGGGCATGAAGCTTGAAAACGACGCCATCGCCGCGGTCGAGACAAACCGGGGCACCCTGTACCCGCGGCTGGTCATCAACGCTGCCGGGGCATTTGCCGAGGACATTGCCCGGATGGCCGGGGACCGGTTTTATTCCATCCATCCCCGCCGGGGAACCAACTCGATTCTGGACAAAAAGGCCGGGGGACTGCTCTCAGGCATCGCCTCCATCAAGACCCTGGCCAAAAATGCGGCCCACACCAAGGGCGGCGGTATCCTGCACACGGTACACGGCAACCTGCTGGTGGGCCCCAATGCGGTGGAAACCTGGGAGAAGGAAAACTTCGCCACCGGGCAGGACGCCATCGACGCGGTGTTTGACAAGCAGAAGCTGACCGCGGCCGGGCTCAGGCAGCAGGACATCATCACCTACTTTACCGGGGTGCGCCCCGCGACCTTCGAGGAAGATTTTATTCTGGAGCCGGGGCGGCGGACCAAAAACCTGATCCACTGCGCGGGTATCCAGTCCCCAGGCCTCACCACCGCGCCGGCCGTGGCGGTGGACATTGCCAAAATGGCCGTGGGCATGCTGGGGCAGACGCGTAAGGTGGCCCCGAACAGGGCCTTTAACCCAAGGCGCAAGGGCATTCCGGTTCTGCGGGACCTGCCCAGAGAGGAGCGGCACCGCATGATTCAGGAAAATCCGGATTACGGCGTGATCGTGTGCCGGTGCGAGGAGATCAGCAAGGGCGAGATTCTGGACGCGCTGCGCTCGCCCCTTCCGGTGCCCACCGTGGACGGCGTGAAGAAGCGGGTGCGCCCGGGCATGGGCCGCTGTCAGGGCGGCTTCTGCATGCCGCTGGTCACACAGATCATCAGCGAGGCCACCGGCGTGCCCGTGGAGGATGTGCGCAAGGCCGGCAAGGGCGCGGTGATCAGCTATGGAAAGACAAAGGAGTGAGCGCATGAAACAGGTGGATGTTTTAGTGATCGGCGGGGGACCCGCCGGGCTGGCGGCTGCCATCGCCGCAAAAAAGAAAGGCGCCTCGGTGCTGCTGATCGAGCGTGAGGCCCGTCTGGGCGGCATCATGAAGCAGTGTATCCACGACGGCTTCGGTCTGATCCGCTTTGGCGAGCGGCTCTCAGGCCCCGAGTATGTGGAGCGTTTTATGGACGAATTTTACGCCCTGGGCATCGAGGCCAGCCTCCAGACCTTTGTGACCGAGGTGCTGCGCACCGGGCCGGGGTTTGAGATCACCGCGGTCACCCGGGACGGCGTGGCAGGGCTGACGGCCCGGACCATTATCCTGGCCACCGGCTGCCGGGAGCGCACCGCCCGGCAGGTGCAGATCCACGGCACCCGCCCGGCCGGCATCTTTACCGCCGGCACGGCCCAGCATTTTGTCAACCTCATGGGCCAGATGCCCACGCGGCGCTGCGTGATCCTGGGCAGCGGCGACATCGGCCTCATCATGGCCAGGCGGCTGACTCTGGAGGGCGCCCAGGTGCTGGGCGTGTACGAGGTCAAGCCCGAGCCCTCGGGCCTCACCCGCAACCTCGTCCAGTGTCTGGAGGACTACGGCATACCGCTGCACCTCAGCCACACTGTCACCCGGGTCCTTGGCCCGGAACGGGTGGAGGGCGTGGTGGTCGCCCGGGTGGATGAGAGGCAGAAACCCATTCCCGGTACCGAGGAGACCATTGCCTGCGATGCCCTGATCCTCTCCGTGGGCCTGATCCCTGAGAACGAGATGGCCGAGCGCCTGGGCGTGGCCCTTGACCCCAGAACCAGAGGCCCGGTCTGCGACAACCGCTTTATGACCAGCGTGGACGGGGTGTTCTGCTGCGGCAACGCCCTCCATGTCAACGACCTGGTGGACTATGTGTCCGAGAGCGGCGAGCTGGCCGGACAGGCCGCGGCGGACTACCGTCCGGGCGCGCCGGTGAGCGGCCCCGAGATCGGGGCGGACGCCTCCCTGGGCTGCCTGGTGCCCCAGCGGCTCCGGCTGGACGGGGCGGCGGAGCCAGTGATCTTTTATTTCAGGAGCCGGAAGAGCCTGAAGCGCGGGACCTTTGTCCTGCGGGCTGACGGCCGGCCCGTGTTTGAGAAGAAGCTCAAAAACCTCAAGCCGCCGGAAATGGAGCGGCTTCTCATTGATTTTGAAAAGCTTGGCCTGGAGCAGGACACGCGCCTGACCGCGGCCATCGAAAAGGGGGAAGCCTGAAATGCGGGAAATGACCTGTATCACCTGTCCCAATGGCTGCCGTCTGACCGTTGAGGAGACAGAGGGCCGTATCGTGGTGACAGGCAACCAGTGCCCCAAGGGGGAGGCCTTTGCCATAAGCGAGCTGACAAACCCCATGCGCACCATCAGCACCACCGTCCGGACCACCAGCCCGGCCGTGCCCGTGGTGCCCGTGCGGGTGTCGGGCGAGATCCCCAAGGCACGTATTTTTGAGGTGATGGCGGCCATTAACCGCCTCACCGTAACCGCCCCGGTGGGCCGCGGCGCTGTGCTGGCAGCCGACGTGCTGGGCCTGGGCGTGGATGTGGTGGTGACCAGCGACGTGCTGGCCGCGAGCGTGAAAGGAGAAAAACATGAGTCATAAACCTTATAAGGGCTTTGAGCCCAAGTGGGTCAAAACCCCGGCCCCGGCGGACAGCTACCGCTCGATTTTCAGATGGGGCGATCCCGAATTTGTCAAATACCCCAAGGAATCCCTGTTCAAGATGATGAAAGAAAAATTCCAGATGACCGACGAGGATTTCAAAACCTACGCGGGCGACATCGGCATGGACAGCGTGAAGCTCGACGCTCCCTGCCAGCTGGACGAGGCGCACCTGGAGGCCTTCAGGAAAATAGTGGGGCCGCAGAACGTGACCACCGAGGACTACCCGAGGCTGGCCGTGGCCTACGGCAAAACCGGCTACGACGCGGCCCG
The DNA here is from genome assembly GCF_015547515.1 of Eubacterium sp. 1001713B170207_170306_E7. Taxonomy (NCBI): domain Bacteria; kingdom Bacillati; phylum Bacillota; class Clostridia; order Eubacteriales; family Eubacteriaceae; genus Eubacterium; species Eubacterium sp. 1001713B170207_170306_E7. The sequence continues at coordinate 86,013 of NZ_JADMVE010000004.1, read as the reverse complement.
GCTCCGTGAAAAACGGGTGGACAGCCTGCCCGACGTGGTGCTCTACCCCAGCGAGACCGAAGAAATCGAAGCGGTCGTGGACTACTGCACCCGGCACAGCATACCGCTTTACGTCTACGGCGGGGGCAGCAGCGTGACCCGGGGCGTCGAGCCCATCAAGGGCGGTGTGTCCCTGGACATGCGCAAGAACTTTAACCGGGTGCTGTCCTTTAACGAGACCGACCAGACCATCACCGTGCAGAGCGGCATCTCCGGCCCCCAGCTGGAGGACGCTCTGGAAAACGCCGAGACACGCTTTGGGGCCAGACGGGCCTACACCTGCGGGCATTTTCCCCAGTCCTTTGAGTACAGCAGCGTGGGCGGCTGGGTCGTCACCCGGGGCGCGGGCCAGAACAGCACCTATTACGGCTGTATCACCGACATTGTGCTGTCCCAGCGATACGCCACGCCCATCGGCGTGATACAGACCAGCCACTACCCCAGAGAAGCCACCGGGCCCGACCTCAACCAGATCATGATGGGCGGCGAGGGCGCCTTCGGCGTGCTTACCGAGGTCACCCTCAAGGTGTTCCGCTACATGCCCGAAAACCGGAAACGCTTCTCCTATATTTTTAAAGACTGGGAAACCGCCAGAAAGGCCGCCCGCGAGATGATGCAGTGCGAGGCCGGCTATTCCTCAGTTTTCCGCCTGTCCGACGCCGAGGAGACCAACCTCATGCTGCGGCTCTACAATGTGGACGAGACCCCGCTGTGGAAGCTTTTGGACATCCGGGGCTACGAGGATATGCGGCGCTGCCTGTTTTTGGGCTTTACCGACGGCGAGAAGGGCTTTTCCAAAAACGTGGCCAAAAACATCAAGCGGATCGCCCGCCGCTACGGCGGCATGAGCCTGACCGCCTACGTGACCAAAAGCTGGGAAAAGGGCCGCTTTAACGACCCGTACCTCCGAGACACCATGCTGGACTTTGGCGTCATGACCGACACCCTGGAGTGCTCTGTCAACTGGTCCAATATGGGCAAGGTGCACAAGGAGGTGCGCGCCGTGTGCCACGCCCTGCCCAATACCATTGTCACCACGCATATGTCCCACTGCTACCCCCAGGGCGCCAACCTGTACTTTATCTTTATCACCCGAATGTCCGACGCCGAGGCCTTCCGGGCCTACCACGCCACCATTCTGGACGCCATTCAGAAATCCGGCGCGGCCATGAGCCACCACCACGGCATCGGCAAGATGTTCGCCCCCTGGCTGGAGGGCCAGATCGGCCGGAGGGAATACGGGGTCTACAAAGCCCTCAAGCAGTATTTTGACCCCGGCTACAACATGAACCCAGGCGGCACCCTGGGGCTGGACCTGGAAGAAGGAGAGAAACGGTTTCTTAAGGAAGAATAAAAGAAAGGCCAAATGAAAAGGGGGAGGTAAGCATGAACGACCGTATTGTACTCGTGTTTGACGTTGGCACCCAGAGCTCAAGGGCCGAGCTGATAAACGACCACGGCGATATTTTGGGGAAAAGCCAGATCCGGCACGAGCCGCCCTACATCTCCGCGCAGCCCGGCTTTGCCGAGCGGGACCCGGAGCTTTACTTTCAGAACATCTGCGAGGCAGCCAGGCAGCTGAAGAGGGACTGTCCCGCGCTCTGGCCCCGGATCGAGGCCGTGTCCATCACCACCATCCGCGACACTGTAGTGTGCGTGGGCAGAGACGGAAAGCCCCTGCGTCCGGCCATCCTGTGGCTGGACAAGCGTCTGGCGAGCGGCGCGCCCAAGCTGTCCCAGCTCTCCAAAATGCTGTTTAAGGCCGTGGGCATGGACGCCACCGCCCGGCTCCAGTACCAGAAATCCCACTGCAACTGGATCGCCGAGAACGAGCCCGAAATCTGGGAAAAGACCCATCAGTACCTGCTGCTCAGCGGCTACCTGATCTACCGCCTCACCGGCGAGATGGCCGACACCGCCGCCAGCCAGGTCGGACATATCCCCTTTGACAGCCAGCAGCGGAGCTGGCAGAAAAAGGGCGCGCTGACCCGCCCCATCTTTGATGTGGCGGCGGACAAGCTCTGTCCCATTGTGGAATCCGGCGAGACACTGGGCCGGATCAGCCCCGAGGCCGCCGGGGCCACCGGGCTGGCCGTGGGACTGCCCCTCATCGCCTCCGGCTCCGACAAGGCCTGCGAGGTGCTGGGCATGGGCTGCACCACCAGGGAAAAGGCCGCCATCGGCCTGGGCACCACTGCCATGATCACCTTTACCATCGACCGCTACCTGGAGCCCGAGCGCTTTATCCCGCCCTATCCCGCCATTATCCCCGGCAGCTATAACCCCGAGATCGAAATCTTCCGGGGCTACTGGCTCATCTCCTGGTTTAAGCAGGAGTTTGCCGAGAAGGAGGTGCGTCAGGCCAGCGCGCTGGGTGTTTCCGCCGAGGCGCTGCTGAACCAGCGGCTCAAGGAGATCCCGGCAGGCTGTGAGGGCCTGCTGTTCCAGCCCTATTTTACCCCCAATGTGACCATGCCCACTGCCCGGGGCGCGGTCATTGGCTTTTCCGACTGCCACACCCGGATTCATATCTACCGGGCCATCATCGAGGGCATTAACTTCGCCCTCATGGACGGCATGCGCCTCATGGAAAGACGGGCAGGCCACTGCTTCGAGGAAATCTATCTGGGCGGCGGCGGCTCCCAGAGCGACGAGATCTGCCAGATCACCGCCGACATGTTCGGCATTCCCGCGGTCCGCACCCAGACCCACGAGGTAGCCGGCATCGGCTGCGCTGAGGCCGCCTTTGTAGGCCTGGGCGCCTTTAAGGATTACGGCGAGGCCGTGGCCGCCATGGTGCGCAAAAAGGACGTCTTTGTCCCGGATATGGAGCAGCACAAAATCTACACCGAGCTGTACCGCGAGGTGTTTAAAAACATCTACGGCTGCCTGTCCGGGCTCTACGGCAGGCTGCACGAGATTTACCACCGGAAATAAGAAAGCACTAAAAAGAAGATGCGGCGTTTCGCCGCATCTTCTCTATTTCAGACCAGTAAAAGAATATTGTCTCTGAAGCTCTGGTTGTAGGTGGTCTCCAGAAATGGCCGCGCGTCCTCTGGGGTGAGCGGATAAATCCGCTGGTGTCGGTCCCAGTCAAAGGCGTATTTGGAGTCAAAGGCCTCAACGGAGGGATCGGGGCGGTAGTTTTCGGTGTTTAGGGCCATGCCGTAAGAGTCGCCGGCATTGTCGTAAACCGCGTAATCCCGGAGGAAATCCGTCAGGGCGTAGAGGTTGTCAAGATTCATATCCTCGGCCGCCATGGGCGCTTTATCGAAGTTAAAGAGGTAGCCGCCGCCGGGCAGCATAATGTCCAGCAGCTCCTTGGCTTTGTCGATGCACTGCTGAGGCGTGCCTGTTTTCAGAAGGGCGAGAGGGTAGAAGCCGACCAGGATAAATTTGTCGCCCAGCTTTTCCTTAAACAGCTTGGGATCGCCGTACTCAAAGGCGAGCATGGTTCCGGCGGGCAGCTCTCTGAGAAGGTCCAGATAGCGTGTCCAGTCACCCTCGCAGAAGGCCCGGACCCGGGCGCCCCTGGCCGCCAGCTGCTCCAGTAATGTTTTATAGGTGGGGAACCAGAGCTCCTCCACATCCTTCGGCCGCATGAAAGGCGGCATGTGCAGCGGGTTGCCGATAAAGCCCTCCGGATGCGGGTTCGGCGGAAGCGCAAAGCGGTACATCAGGGGCAGCAGCGCCTCGCAGGCCTCCTTGATTTGAGACTTGTGGCGTCTTAAATCCATGCTGATGCCGTTGAATCCGCGCAGCTGGTCGCTCAGAAAATCAAAGGGCGCGGCCACGAAGCCCCCGGAGCCCAGGGGCGCGCCGGGATAATAACCGTACTTTTCGGTTAAGTGCCGGAGGGTCTGGCCCATTTGCCCCGTCAGCCTCTGAACCGCGCTTTGGGCGGCCTTTAAGGCCAGAGTGCGCTCGACGGGCTTATCCAGAGCAAGGCTTCCGTAATGTCTGGGAATGGCGGTTTCCAGCATAAAGGCGTAGGGATCCGCGATCAGGGCGCCGTATTCGTCGGCGGTCATACCCGAGACCTCCGGGTGCTGCATCTGCCCGTTGGCGCCCATCTGAAAATTGTTGGAGGCCAGAAACTGGTAATAGGCAGGCACCCGGGCGTTGTGGCCCACGCCGATAATGGGGCAGGTGTCACTGTTTAAAGACAGGCAGATCTTATCAGCGGCGTCCTTGAGCAAATCAAAGTGATACTGGTACTCAAAGGGGCTGATTTTTCCCACAGCGCCCATAATGGTATGCGGGACCTGAATTTGAATGGGCATCCGCTTTGGGATGCGGTTGTTATAAAAATCATTAAAAAGCTGTTTGCGTTCTTCCTGAAGGTTTTTGACATTTTCCATTGTGAGGCTCCTTTTTTAAAAAATAATGTTACCCAGCGGTATTCCGATCAGCGAGAAGATTAAGCTCATCATCACCATGACGATCAGGGCCATCTTTATGATGCTCCGGCTGTCCAGCCAGTCCCGGTTCCCGTAAAGCAGAGCGGCCGACGGCGAGGCCGAGGGCAGCATAAAGCCCAGGCAGGAGGCGTAGGAGATGAGAATAAAACCAACCGTGCTGTTCACGCCCAGGCTGTCGCTGAAGCTGAACAGAATGGTCAGCATCATGATTCCGACAACCGAGTTGTTGATAAAGTTTGTCAGCACAACGGAGGCGACCGTGATCAGGACCAAAAAGACATAGGGGCTGGTGTTGGAAAGGACAGGGGCCAGCAGCTGATTGAGAAATTGCGTGACGCCGGTTTCCTTGGAGGTCATGGCCGTTGAGATGGTGACTGCCGTGGCGACCATAAACAGCATTCCCCAGAGAACGCCCCGGTCAGAGATGGTCTTGATATTAAAGACCGCTTTGCCGTTTTTCCGAATTAACAGGGCGGCGCCAACGACCAGAGCCGTGAGCCCGGTATTGCCAATGGACTGTAAAAAGGTTTTAAGGCCGCACGGCGGCAGCAGTCCTGGCAGCATTAAAAGGAGAACCAGGGCCAGGATCAGCCCGATGGCGATTTTATGCTCAAAATTAAGCCTGTCTTTTTTGGCGGCACTCTGATAATTCAGAATGGCATCCATTTTGGGACGAACAATAATTTTACCGACCAGCGTGTAAGCCGTAATCAGACACACCCCCATAATGCTTGAAAAACACAGGTAGTGCGGATAGGAAAGGCTGAATCCCGGATCCAGGGCCTTGTAGACAGCAAGCTGCCCGGTTATGGGCACCTGGAAGGGAAGAAAGAGTCCGCCCTGCGCGCAGATAAGGGCGATCCCGAAAATGATATAGGTAGGCCATTTGTCGTGCTTCGAGAAACCAACCGTTTCACAGATACCGTAGATGATGCTCCAGAAAATAAGAATGATTGGAATGCTGCCGATGATTGAGGACAGCAGGAAAGCAGCAATTAAGATGCCGACCGTTAAGAACCAGGGCCGGCCCTTAAAAAATTTCCAGAGCGTTACCCGCTCCGCGATTTCTTTGCCAATGCCGGTGCAGGCAATAATGCCGCCGAAAAATAAAAGGAACAGGATGAATAAAATCGTATCGTTCCCGGCAGCCTTGATAAAAGCCTCGCTCACCTTACAGTACCCACTCAGCCCGAGCAGGACCAGTGCGAGAATACTCGGCCAGATGTTATCAACCGTGCAGTAGGCGTAGATCAGCCCGATCATGATGCCCACAAGCTCCATGCCCAGCGGCGTAATGGGATCGACAGCGGGAATAAACCGGAAGCACAGCATGATCACGATGGCGATGATACAGTGAATATAATAGGATATTGAGTTGTTTTTTAGATTTTCGGCCATAATATTACCCCTTATTTTTGATGGATTTTCGGAAAATTAAATCGATTTATACTTTCTGAGTTCATTATACGGATTTTTGCAAAGGAAGTCATTATTCATAGAATCAAAAAAAGCGCAGTGGTTTTTGTACGATTCGTACAATGGAAAAAATGTCCGCTTCAGCACCTGAATAAAGGCTGAAATCACATATTTGCAGGATTTCAGCCCTTTTCACAGCTCAGAAGCCACAGGAAAATTTTGTAATGCTTGCGTATTTCCTTTTTTAAAGGTTTTTTAAAATAACGCTTTGTATGTTTGAAATAATCAGAAGCTTTCCAGATAGTGGAAGATCTCGTAGGAAAAAGCCATGCGGGTGGTGTAAGCATGGTCAAACTGATCAATGCCCAAAAGCTCACGGATGCGGTCAAGGCGGTAGACCAGCGTGTTCCGGTGCACACACAGGGTTTTGGCAGAATCGACCAGGGCGTGGTTGGACTGCCAGTAAATGTATAGCGTATGCAGAAGCTGGCTCTGGTGCTGCTGGTCGTATTGCTTCAGCTTGACGGCGTCCGGGTGGCAGAGGCTCTGGAGCTCCAGCTGCTCTGCCAGCAGGCGCAGGATTTGAGCGTTGTAATAGTCGCTGTAGAGAAAAAGCCGCCGGCCCTTTTCCCGGTCAAAGCAGGTAGTGATGATGAACTCCATGTTCTGGTAATGGCGGTTCAGTTCCTCAAAGCAGTAAAATTTATCCGAGACCACAGCCTGGCTGTGGTGCAGCTCTAAAAACTGGCTGAGGCGGTCCAGGAAGCCTTTCAGATGGAAATCTCTGGCGCCGGTGAAGGTCAGCAGAATGAGCTCGTCTGCCACCTTGTAGACCGTGCCTTCGATTTTATTAAAGGCGGGAATCACAGCGATGCTGTCGGTGAAGGTGGTCTTCAGCGAGCGCAGCACCTGGTTTTTGGTCCGTTCGTCTGGGGACGCGGTGATCTTGATCCGGCTGAGCAGAAAGCCCTCGCCGTTTTTCCAGCGGTTTTTGCTCAGGGCGTGGTTTAAAAAATCAGCGTCGATGCTCCGATTGTTCAGCGAGCGGAAGATCAGCCGCTCCAGCAGATCGACCTTGCTGAAATTCAGCATAAAATCCCGCTTGAACAGGGCGCGGATGATATGGGAAAAGCAGACCAGCAGCTGCTGATGGTACAACTGAAAAGACTGCCGGTTTTCGATGACGGCCATAATAAAAAAGGGCTCGGTCTGCTGCGCGTTTTCGTACACATAAAGGGCATAGCCCGGGTGGCGGCCGTCCTCGCCGGGAATGGCGATAAAATCATAGGTGTTTTCCTTCTGATGGGTTTTGACGTTCTCCAGATAAGCGCTGATGCTCCGGTTCAGCACACCGGTGTCGATGATTTCGCGCCAGGCGGCGTCGCAGCTGTCAAAAAAGAGGAGGCCGTAGTTGTAAAGGGTATGCTTGGCATCCATGATGAACAGGGGGTTCCCCATGACCCGGACAATGAGATTGAGCAGCTCCTTTAAAGAGCGGCTCCCGTAATTGAGCCCCGCTGCCATGAGCTCATCGTAAAGGCGGTTGTATTTTTCAAAAATATCCTGGACCTTCTCGAAAGCGGTCTCCTTATCCAGCCCCGAGATGAATAAATAATTGGGGCTGGAAAGCTTTAGCCCGCAGTGCTTTTTATAAGCATCCTTGGAAAAAACAACCATTAAATTTTGAGGGAGCGGCTGGCTCCGGTCCAATATTTCCGCATCGCCTGCCAGATAGAGGATGGAATCCTTAAAAGCCGTGCCGGCTCTGTAATAGCGGATATTGACCAGGGAAATATCCATGGTATCGGCGATTTCATAACGGTTTGGGTACATTTTCAGGGATTCTGCCAGTATGGGAATGCTGATTTTCATCGCGGTGCCTCCTGTTGGTTTTAGGATACCTTAATCATTCTCGCCCAACACCAGAATGCCCGCGCCCAGCAGATGGGGGCCGACATGGGTGCCCAGAGTGCAGTCTACCTCGCCCTCGTACAGGTTCTCAAAATCAGGCAGCACCCGGGTGTAGTGTTCCCTGACGGCGGCCATCTCCTCTGGACAGCCGCCGTTGGCGACCATCAGGATATAGCGCATACCCTCCCGGGCGTGGGAACTCGCCAGGTCGATCATTTTCTGGATCGATTTCCGGCGGCCCCGTACCTTGGCCACGCTCATGAGCTGGCCGTCGTCGTCGAAGGTGATGATGGGCTTCACGTTGAGCAGGGTGCCGGTCATGGCTGTAATCCGGCCGATGCGTCCGCCCTTCTGCAGGTACTCCAAGGTGTCGATGCTGAAGTATACCCTGGTGTTGGCGATGAGGCGGGGCAGAATGGTTTTGATTTCCCCAAAGCTCCGGCCCTCGCCGATGAGCTCGGCGGTGTGCACCGCGATGGCGCCTGTGCCCAGGCTGCCGCTCAGGGTATCCACCGCGTGCACGGTCAGGCCCTCAAACTCGCTGCCGATCAGCCGCACCAGGTTATAGGTGCCGCTCAAGCCGCTGGAAAAGATAATGGCGAAAACCCTGCGGTAGCCCTTGTCATAAATTTTCTGAAAAAGGGCCCGCACCTCCTCGGGCGCGGGGAGGGAGGTCTTGGGGATCTCCTGTGGCAGGCGGTCATAGACCTCGGCGGCGGTGATATCTGCCCCGTCTGTGTAGGCCCGGTCGCTGAAGATGATCTTCAGCGGCAGAATATGCAGGTCGTGCTTGTCGATTAATGCCTTTGGAATATCCGCGCAGGAATCCGTAAGCACGGCGATTTTTTCTTTATTCATCTGTCAGTTCCTCTTTTTTTCTGTTCTGATTGGCCTCGTGCATGCGCGCAAGCAGGGCCTCGATGGTGTCCATTCCGGTTTGCAGAGCTTCAAAATCCTCCGGCGGGGTGTTTTCTATCACCTGGGCGTAACGCCCCTGGATCACCCGGTCGATTTCCTTCAGGGTTTCCTCGCCCTTTTCGGTCAGAGAGACAAGGACGACCCGCTCGTCATTTTTGTCTCTGAAGCGGTTCAGAAAGCCGGCCTGGGCCAGCTTCTTGCACATGTTGGAAACATTGGCCTTATTCAGCTTCAGGGCCTCGGCCAAAGCCCCGATGGTGAGGGTGCGCGCCTGCCGGACCTCTGTCAGGACCCGGCTCTGCAGGATCGTAAGCCCGTTATCGCTCAGCACATCGGCAAAGAGCGCGTCGATCTCAGTGGTCACATGTCTCACATAGTCGATCAAAATGTCCGCGAATTTTAATACCTCATCAATATACATGGCAGTGTCCGCCCTTTCTTTTGTTGTAGACTAAAATATGTTTACAGTACATATATTATAGTGTAAAGTTAAATTTGTCAACGAAAAGATTCGCAGGCGTTTTCAACGTCAATCCCGGTAAGTTTATATGCATTTTTTTAAGAAACTGTGCTATACTAAACAGGCTAACCGATAATATTGAAAAAAATGCTTAAAAATAAAAAAGGGGTGATTTAACTGCTGAGTGCCTACACACTTCCCATCAAGTTCGCCTGTCTGGTTTTTCCAGTCCTGGCGGCGGTTTTTACCGTTCCCTACGCTGTTTACCAATACCGTAAATTCGGGTCCCTGCTGGTTCTGCGGGTGGTCATTGTCTATTCATTCATTTTGTACATGACCTGCGCCTATTTTCTGACCATGCTGCCCTTGCCACCCATCGCGGAGGTGGCCCATTACACCAGCGCCACCGTGGATCTGGTGCCCTTCAACGCCTGGACGAATTTCTGGGAGAACACCAGTCTGGTCCTTACAGACCCCAGCACCTACCTGGGGGCCATGAAGGAGCAATGCTTCTACGAGCCCTTTTTTAATATTCTGCTGCTGGTGCCCCTGGGCGTCTATCTGCGGTATTATTTCAGGCGGAGCTGGTGGCAGACCATACTCATCGGCTTTCTGGTGAGCCTGTCCTTTGAGCTGATCCAGCTCAGCGCCCTGTTCGGGATTTACCCGAGGCCCTACCGCCTGTTCCAGGTGGACGACCTGATCAACAACACCTTCGGGGCTTTGGTGGGCTTCTGGATCGCCCCGCTTTTCAGCTTTTTCCTGCCCTCGCGGGACCGGCTGGACGAGGTGTCCTACAAGCGGGGGCGCACCGTCACCTATATGCGCAGAGGCTTTGCCTTTCTCTTTGACTGGGCCATTCTCACCGGTGTCCTGCACCTTGCCGGGCGGGTGCTTGGCAGCCCCACCCTCAGCGATATGCTGGCCATGGACGGCAAACGTTCGGTGATGCTGTACGTTATCGTCATTGTGCTGTATTTTATCGTCCTGCCCTGGATCACCAGGGGCAGAACCATCGGCAAATTTCTGGTCGGGATCCGGCTCATGTCTGAGAACAAGCGGCCGCCCAGGCTTTTTCAGTACATTGTGCGCTACGGCCTGCAGTACCTGCTGGTCGTGCCCGCACCCTTTATCGCCATGAAGGTGTACGAGCTGCTGCCCCTGTACACCGGCACAGCCCACACGGTGCTCATGGTCATCGCCCTGGCCTTTGGCCTGGTCTTTGCTGTGTTCATCGTCCAGCTGCTCATCTCCGTCTTTACCCGTGAGACCCAGATCTTTTACGAGTCCCTGAGCCACACGATCAATGTGAGCACCGTGCGGAATGGGCGGCGGAGCAGGCGGTAAAATTTAAAAGAGATGATGCGGCGTTTTGCCGTATCATCTCTTTTCAGTTAAGGGTTTCCTCTTTGCGGTCATATAAAATTTCATTTATCTCATAGATTGAAAGCCCGTGCTTCAAGCCAAAAATCAGAATACAGTCGCGATGTTTTTTAGGATAAAGAAACGCGTGACCAGCTAATTTGAGGACCTGCTGTATTTCTTCAAGCGTGAGCTTCATTCCAATGCACAGCATGATCAGTTTATCCCGGGAAGGCTTTCGTTTGCCTGAGAAAATCTGGTAGCCGTATATTTCGTTTAACTCAGCGTTTTTTATCACAGCGGCCTTTGTCTGCTTTTTCACCTCAAGCAGCGCGTTTAAATGCTCTGGAAGCGTACAGTCAATCAGATAATCCTTGTTCGATTGAAAATAGTTTTCAAGTGTATTGGACGCCATCAGGGCGTTTAAAAGTGCGTCTGTCGGTTTTTTTATCATAAGATCACCTCACAGGGATAGTGTAACATGTTATAATAAAAAGCACAAATAGGAAAAGAATGGAACTGCAATGGAAAAATGGCTGAATGAGAGCTTAAACCAGACTTACACACGCGTGAAAGTTTTAAAGCGAACTGAAAAATCAGAGATATCCGTCTGGATACATAATGAGCTGCAACAGAAAATTGTAAAGCGAGTTTTTAAAGGGGAGAAAAGTGTTTATCAGACATTATTAACATTACAGCATCCCAATTTACCTCGGATTTATCAGATGTTTGAGGAACAGGGAAAAGTAACGGTGTTAGAAGAATACATTGATGGCGTTACAGTGGCCGAAGTTCTGGAAACGGGCCTGTACAGCCAAAATGGTGTACGGAAAGTTGGCGCGGCCCTGTGTGATGCACTTACAATCCTCCATGCAAACGGAATTGTGCACAGGGATATTAAGCCGGAAAACATTATGATCACCAGAGAGAACCGGATTGTGCTCATCGATTTTGATGCCGCACGCACTTTTAAACAGGGAAAAGCGAAAGATACCGTTGCGCTTGGGACAGCCGGTTATGCCGCCCCGGAGCAGTTTGACATCAGTCAGTCCGACTGCCGTACGGATATTTACGCTATGGGGATTTTAATGAATGTTATGCTCACAGGAGAGCATCCCTCAAAATCTGCTGTTAAAGGCCATATGGGACGAGTCATAAGAAAATGTATCAATGTCCTGCCGTCAAAGCGGTATGCAAACGCAAAGGCTCTGAAACGGGCGATTCTATACTAAGCAGCCAGCATAGGACAAAAGACCGCTAAATGATGTAAAATCATTTTAACGGTCTTTTAGTATTCGTCAATTTTTTCAGCCAGAATACGGACGGTCGTCATAAAGGTTTTAACTTTTGCGGGATCTTTGTCCTTAAGCATGGCGTCGATGTTGTTAAAAAGGTTTTTGTCACTGTCTAAGGAATCAAAAACCAGATAATCCAGGCTGACGTCCAGCGCAGAGGAAATTTTATACAGCGTCTCAAGCGAAAGCTTACGGCTTCCCCGTTCGATATGACCGATATAAGACGTCGAAAGGCCGCAAATTTCTCCAAGCTGTTCCTGGGTGAGGTGCTTCTTCTCTCTCTCAGATTTAACACGTTCACCCAGAGCAGTGAAATTTAATTCTCTATTCATGGTAAACTCCTTATAAACTTATTTTAATCAAACTGAATCCATTAATGAATACACTGAAAGCCATAAAAAATAACTAAAAGAATCATTTGACCTTAAGAATAAATGCGATTATAATAAAGGTGAAAATGTAAACGCAAAATATACGAGGAGAAGATAAAAATGTACTGTAAAAATTGTGGAAACGAAATAAAGCCCGGAGACCACTTTTGCCGAAGCTGCGGCGCAGCCCAGGATGATCCCGTCGAGGTAAAAGTGTCAGAAACCACTAAAACAGACCCGCAGGATAATGATCAGACAGAGCTGAAGGAAACAGCAGACGTCAGAACAGACCCCACCCTGTTTGCCGAGGACATGCCGGAAAAAAAGAAAAAATCTGTTGGGAAAGCACCTGTGATTGGGCTTATTATTGTCATCATACTAGCGTTGACTGGTGGAGTCACAGCCTGTTTTTATTTTTGCGGCGTTACCCATGGCAGGGTACAGGTGATTCATTTTGGAAAAGAGGCGCGATTTAATTTTACAAAAGATGAGCTGGTGCAGACGATTAATAAAACCATTGCAGACACGACCGATTGGCTGGCCTGTTTTCCGGACGTGCCGGAGCATCAGAAAGCAGGGCTGAATGACAGTGTCAACAGCGAGAAGCAAGAAGATGGCATACTGGAACGTTTTACAGATGATGACTGGCGTGAGGAGACTAAAAGCGACACCGAAACAGCTTACATCTGTGAAGAAAAGGGAGCGCGCCCTGAGATAACCATTGTCACGGAGACTAAAAGCGGCAAGGTCGTCAGCCTGTCCATGGCCTACAGCCAGCGTGATTTTTTCAATATGAACGCCGGGACTGATAAACCCTACCGCGTATGGCAGGCCGTCGTTATCAGAAGCTGCGATTCAGAGGCAAATCTGGAAGCAATTTACAGCAGCTTAGGTACGCTTGGCGACCCGCTTCACAATTACCGTAACAGTACTGAAAAAGAAACTGTCAGCCATTACCTTCACTATCAGGAAAAAGGAAATAACCTGAATAATTCTGGCCTGAGACTCCAGTTTACAATCACACCGACCACCATCGAGCAGGCTATCTCCGAAAGCGTCCCGGAAGAGAGCGTGCAGGAAGAAACGCTCCCAAAGGAAAAGGCCATGACAGCCGAAGAAGCGGCTAGCAGGCTCAACGGTTCCTGGGAAACAGAGGACACCAATACCTTTATCACCCGTTACAAATTTGTGGAGGGCCATCTGGAATACGTTTATGAATCCTACCGTTCAAAGGCCAATCAGTTGTGGTTTGAGGCAGATTATGACGTTCAGATGAAGGACGGCAGTATAGCTGTTTTAACGCTCAAAAATATTGATAACAAAGGACTATCATCAGCGATGCCGGACCGATATGATAAGCCTCTTGACTTTTCCACCCTGGAGGTCGATTTTGCCGAGACGGAGGACGGCAGCATTCTGATTAACGGTGAAAAAGCTTATCAGACAACACCAGCAAAATAAAGATAAGGAGAAAGAAATGAAAAAGAAAAATCTGCATAAACTGTTTTTTGCGCTTTCACTGACAAGTGTTCTCTTGTTGGCGGGGTGTACGCCAGGCGAAAGCAAGAAAGCAATCGTGCTTGACGCACCAACCTACTCGCTCAACGCCGGAACCTACGCCGGAGAGCAGCAGGTCACAATCAACCCGCCAGAAGGGGAGGAAGTGGCTGTCTATTATACACTGGATGGCAGTAACCCGACCAAACAGTCCACAAAATATGAGAGCCCCGTATCGATTCAGACCACATTAACCCTCAAGAGCTATGCGGTGGATAAAAACGGCAATACCAGCGATATCAAATCCGCCGAGTACATCATCAGCGCGCCCGCCGCGACACCAGCGCCAAAAAAAGAAATGACCGCTGATGAGGAGCTGACCGTGTTTAAGCAGAATGTGCAGGGGCGGTGGTCAAAACCTGGAAGTTCGCGTTTAATGTCTATTAAGGATAATAAAGAACAATACGGGAGAGAGGGCACTGGGCTTACTCAATATATAATTACCTATGAAGTGGAGTCTGGCAGTAACGGTGAAAAGGGGTATCTTGTATCGAGTGATGGGAAGAAAGTCTATGTTAACTGCTCGCCCATGGGCGATGGTTTGATCACCATCAATGGGGAAGAATGGCTTTATGTCAGTGATGAACCCCTCAAAGAAGACGTGTCGGATGAAGAGTTCAGTTATTAAGCATGACCATTATGGAGACAACAGATAAAAGAAAGCATTGCCCGCACTGCGGGTCTCCCCTTCCAGAAGAGGCGACCTTTTGTCCAAACTGCATGACAAAACTGTTACAGGAGGAAGTGTTAAAACCACCAAAAAACAGGCGCCTGTCCGTTAAATGGAAAGTTTTGACAGCGATTGCCATTGTGCTGCTTTTAATCTTGGGGGCAGTATTTGGATATGTTATTGCCCAGAAAACAAAGCCGGAGGACAATAGCCCCGCAGGCGTTTTTGAAAACAGCCTGATGGCAGCCCAAAAAGAGCTGCACTATCAAAAGCAGATACCAATTAAAGCAGTCACAGCCTTTTCAGACACCTCAGAAAGCAGCTATAAACCCATTGACGGCGTGGATACAGGCGTCAGCATTGATGCGCTGGAGGGGATTAAGGCAGAAGTCTGGTTTAACAGAGAAGGAACGAACTTTTATATTCGTGTAATGCATGTCGATGAAGCCGATAAGACGGCAGTGTGCCAGCTCATTGAGATGATTTTCACAGCCTTTACCCGGGAAAGTCCAGATGCTTCTTTTTTAACCTTTTTAAAAAGCAATACCGATTTTAAAAACAAACTTATGTTAGAAGATACCACAGAAGGACGTACGCTGAACGGTACATTTAATAACCATGCCTGCCAATGGAAAGTGATACCATCTGTGTACCCCGGTGCGGACGGCGCTGGATGGAGCTATGATTTTTTATTGACAGCGCAAAAGAAAGATTAAGCCGTCTGCTTAGGACAAAACCCGCCTTATGGGTTATGATGCACTCAGAAGGCGGGTTGTTTTCAATCTTGATTATGAATGATAGTATAGAATTATGATTATAAGGAGTGGATGAAATGTTAAACATATTAAATTGTCCAAACTGTGGGCATGAAATACAAAAAGAAGACCAGTTTTGCGGTTATTGTGGAGCAAAATTAATTCAAGAAAAACAAGAGGATGAAGCAAAAGTAGAAACTGTGGTAAGGGAGAAAAAACAAAATAAAAATCACTCTGACATATTTCGTATTGGTGGCACCCTTGTGTGTCTTGTACTGATCATGATTATAATTAATATTGGTAGAAATGCAGGAGTGCAGTACCAGGTTGATAATACTTCCGATAATAATTATACTTCAGAAGTACAAATGCCAGCAGGGAGCACAACCGATGAAGATTATGGTCAACAGGAAGAACAAACAATAACAAAAACCAGTGATCCCTATGCAAACGCCATGAAGGAGTATAACGATATCGAAACAGTACGTAAGCAATTGGATTACTATGTTAATTTGTTGCCAGAAGCCGTTACGACAGAAGCTATGGGCGGACGGCCGTCAATGTCTTCTGCTGAAATTCAAATGAAAATCACAGAATTAAACAGCAAACTTATGAGCTTTTCAGGGCAATAATATATTTAGAAGAAAAGGGGAAAGAGATGAAAAAGAAACGCATGGATCAGAGAAAAGTTTTTATTGTGATTCTTTTAATACTATCCATCACTCTTACTGGATGTGACAAAAAACAACCAGCAGAAAAAGATCCATTGAAGGACGGTGTCTTAAAAATCGGTACCAACGCCACGTATGTTCCAATGGAATATCGTTCTGAAGACAATGACCTGGTAGGATTTGATATCGACCTCGGTAACGCGTTGGCAGAGGAACTTGGCGTTAAGGCAGAATGGGTGGATACTTCCTGGGATGGCATTTTTAATGGTCTGGATAATGGCAGTTATGAGATTGTAATGGCCGGCTTGTCCATCACAGAGCAACGAAAAGAAAGCTTTATCATGAGCGAACCATATTATATTGATGGCACCGTGATCTTTGGTCGAAAAGGTGACACTGAAGCAAAAAACGCAAGAGAATTGGAAAATAAAAAGGTAGGGGTTCAACGAGATACCAATGCGGCCAGTCAGGCCGAAAGCATAAAAGTAACCAGCGGTACTTCCTATGATATTATACCTTTTGACAGCACCTTAGAGCAGTTTGATGCCCTTGAGAAAAAAACAGTTGATTACCTTATCACAGACCTTTCTGTCGCAAAATTTTATATGAAAATAAAGCCTGATACCTACAGCATCACTTCCAATAATTTGGCGGAACGTCCTGTGGGAATTGCCATTCCAAAAGACGAACAGGCCTTTGCGGATAAAGTAAACGAGGCGATCAAGAAGTTGAAAAGCAACGGTAAAATGGATGAATTAAACAAAAAATGGTTTGGTGATACGGGTTCTGCGGCAAGCAGTACGCAGAAAGAAACAGAACCTTCACCAACTACGGAGGGACGATCAACAGATCAGAGAGAAAACGCGAGCGTTGGTAAAAACTACAGTAATCTGGTCGAATCAGGGCCTGGAGACAATGGGGCGCATTTTACCTTTTCACTGTTAGATTTTACGAACCGTTTTAATGCAATTGAAAATAATAACTCAATTACCTACAGCCAATGGGAAGATGGACTGTCCTCGAAACAAGCTAGAAGTGGAACACCCCTAAAACAAAAGCTTTATATATTAGGTGGAAGCATGCTGGGCGTAAATCTTGAACTTGGACGGCCAGATATTAATTCGATACTTATTACAACACCGAATGAAAATTTTCAAAAATATAATGATAATTTTCAAGCGGTATCAATCATTGCAATTGCGGCTGCCTCAGATGTTGACTCGGTGAAAGCCGCAGAGCTTTATGATCTGGCCTGGCAATACGCAACTCAGGGAAAGAGCACTATTGTCTATAACCATATTTGTTATAAGGTCGCACTAACTGAGGATAAGAGTCTTATGTTTTATATTCTTCCCGTTTCCGATGCATTCATTAAGGAAACTGGTTTAATTGAAGTCAATTAATTGATAAAAGATTGGATAGATAAAAATGATGAACTATCCTGTGAAAGAAACGACGAACCGAAGATGGGATAAGATTTTGTTAGGGGGCCTTGGCGCGCTCTGTTTTGGAGGATTTTTATTATCAAGTACAGGTAGTTTCGTGGCTTGGTACCTGGTGGTAGGAGATGTCATTTTAGTGGCATTGAGTATTTATTCGTTTATTCAGGGAATTATACCAATAACCATAAGTTTTTACGAAATAAAATGTCCAAAATGTGGAAATATGGTCTATTTTCCAGTGGACTCAACAGGTTGGGATTGCTCTAGTTGTAAGACAAGACTGATTATAAAAAATGAAGAAATTATTGCGTTATCAGACCTTTGAGGGTAAAACTTTAAAATAGCATCATAAATCTCTCGACATTTTATGAATAATAGTATATAATTATGAAATATAGTATCATTTATACGTTGATAGGAAAGGAAAAAAATGAAAAATAAGGTATTAAGCAAATATTTAGCAGTATGTATTGCACTTTTAGTGTTATTTGGTATGGTGGCTTGTTGTATGCCCAATATGGCAAGAGCACAGGAGAATGATAGGTCAGGAACACCAGTTATAAAAATGTATGGACTTGGGAAAACACAGGCGAATTGTTTAAGATGGAGAGATGGCAATTTTCTTTTTGCAAGGGAAGCAGATGGAGACGAGTTCACAACCTATTTCAGTGAATCACCGATTACAAATGAGAATCCCGGTGAAAAAGTTTCGAATGAGTTTTTAACAAATTTAAAACCAGGAACTACTTATTATGCTGTCGCAAAAGATTTATATAAAGGGGAATCATACACGACGGAGCAGATAAGTTTCAGAACTTTGGATGCGGATACACCGGTCATTTTAACATTGTCCGAAAACTTTCTGGGTGCGGACAGTCTGGGCGTAAAAATGAATATCAATACGATTCCGTCCGATTATCATAATGACAAAATTTATTACAGCGATCGGCCTATTTCAAAGGATAATCACGGTGACAAACAAGTATACTTGGGGGCTGGCGATACTGATTTGATTGGACGGTATTCAAGAGGTTCGGTTAAAGGATTACTACCAAATACTACCTATTATTTTATTGGAACGACTGTAATAGATGGCGTAGAATATTGGTCGGAGCCAATTGAAATTAAAACACTTGAAAAAAACATTGAGTCAATTTCAATCAAAAAACTTCCAACAAAAACAGAATATGTGGAAGGTACGGAATTTGACCCTTCAGGAGGTATTCTTTCTATAACTTATGAAGGCGGAGATGTACAGGACGTTAAACTGGACGCTGAAGGAGTAGTCTGTAATGTTGATATGAATCAGGTAGCTGATGAAGTTCCGGTAACGGTTCTCTATAATGGACGTAAAACAAACTTTAATATTAAAATTATGGCAAAAGTTTTGGAAAGTATCGACATTTCAAAACAACCTCAAAATGAGTATTTTGTTGGTAACTCATTAAACTTAGAAGATGGAGAACTAACTCTGGCCTATAATAACGGCACAACAGATACACTTGCCATGAACGAAAAAGATGTAACGGTAACAGGTTATGACAAAGACAAAACTGGGGAACAAACACTTACTGTAACTTATGGTGAAAAATCTACAGAGTGGAAGGTTACGGTTGTTTCAAAAGTTGCTGTCGAAAAAGTTATAGACATGATAAATAAAATTGATCTTGAGAATCTGTACGAATCAGACCGGAAGACAGTATACAATGCAAAGGGAGCTTATGATAAATTAGAAACACAGCTTGAGAAGAATGCGGTTACAAATATTGAAGTGTTGAATAAAGCTGTCGCACTTTTTGAAGCGCCATTCCACAGCGAAGATATTGTCAACAATGTGACCATTACAGCAGATGGTAAAGCGAATATTCTTCCGCTTAAAACCCGACTGACCGCAAAGATTTCTTTAATTGAAAACAACCAAAAACAAGCGGTTCTGGTATCTTTTAAAAACAATCCAAGTATGATTGGAAGTTATGATCTGTCGTATGCTTATCCTGAGAAAAACGGTAAGGATTATGAAGCAGCTTTAACTGAAGGTAGTCAAGTTCATTACAGCATTCCATTAAATCCTTCTTTAGTGGGCAATAGAGCCGTAAATGTGGTATATATAAATACCAAGGGAGAAATTAATATCCTTAAATCAGAATATAAAGAGGGAATATTAACATTTGACAGTGGCAAAACAGGTACATTTGCCTTTGTTTTGACGGATGTTCCGGCCCCAGTTGATCCGGTTAATCCAGAAAATGGAGGCAGTAATACGACAAACTCTGTAACAATCAAGAATTCTAATCCTTTAACAGCTATTTTCAGTGCACAAAATGGAGCTTTGAGTATAGCAGTAGGACTGGGTATTTTAATTGTAGCAGGAGCTGCAGCTTATGCTGCAAAAAAGAAACATATTTAGAATAAAATAATCATTGGGGCAGACTCTGTGACCCAAAAAAACCGAGAGCTTGGTATAGCTTTCGGTTTTTTTGTATAGATAATAACACATTTAAAAGGAGATTGAAATGCAGAATAAATATACTGTTAATGAAATGAAAACGATATATAATTCAAACGTCACGGCTTTTCAACCCGTTTATCACGAAAAACGCCATCGTGTATTAATCCACTATGACAACGGAAATAAATTGATCCTAAACGAGAACATGGAAGGGTTTTATGAGCTTATCTTAAATAGCACGGGAATATCCGTTCTACATCGTATTGGAATTGCCGCCCATATAATAATTGATATATTCAGGGATAGTGAAACAGATATCCGTCTTTCACCGATTTGTATAAAGCCGGGCCAGTCGTTTATTGGTTTTAAAAGAAAACAGGGGCCTTTTTACATCTGTCGGTCTAAAATTAATTAAAGACAATCCCAGGGCTTGCTATAATGGTATTCTTACAACCCGCAGAGGCTTATATTTTGAAGTAAAAGTATCTGATTCGGTAATTCACCAGCGTATGCTGGAGTGCAGAGCAGTAGAAATTGCGCTTTGGCATAACGATTAATGGTTGACAACAGTAAGCCGCCTAAAGTAAAATTAATAGTGGAAATCGTATATAAACGATAAAATCAAGCTTGAAAGTATAGGCACTGGAGGGAAACAGCAACATGACCGCCATTTTACTGAAAGCCGCGGCCTTCGTCCTGGTGATCCTGCTCGGCTATGGTTTAAAAAGAGCCGGGCTTTTCGGGCCAGGGGCGGCGGATACGGTCACCAAGATCATGCTGAACATTACGCTGCCCGCAGCCATTATCACAGGCTTCTGCGGCTTTGAGAAAAGCGGCACGCTCTTTGCGCTGGTGGTTTTGGGGTTTCTCTGCAATGTGGGCATGTACCTCGTGGGCTATCTGATGACTTTGCGCGGCAGCCGGCCGAAGAAGGCTCTGTATACCCTCAACCTGCCGGGCTACAATATCGGGGCCTTTACCCTGCCCTTTATCCAGAATTTTATGGGGCCCTCCGGCGTGGTGGCAACCTGTATGTTTGACACCGGCAATGCCATCATGTGTACGGGCGGCGCCTACGCGGTCACGGCCTGTCTGGTGGGCAATCGCGACGGCAGCCCGGTGACGGTCCGGTCCTTTTTTAAACGGCTGCTGTCCTCAACGCCCTTTGATACCTACATGGTCATGCTGGCGCTGGCCGGCCTGGGCGTCAGGATTCCAGAGGCGGTCGATACCCTGCTCAGCCCCATCGCCGCGTCCAACGGGTTTATGGCCATGCTCGTCATTGGCATGATGTTTGAGTTCAGGGCAAAGCCCGCGTATCTGAAGTCAGCCGCCCTCATTCTGGTGATCCGTTACGCGGCCGCCGCGGGGCTTTCCTGGCTGGCCTATTTTTATCTGCCGCTGCCGCTGCTGATGCGGCAGGTGCTGGTCATTCTGCTCTTTTCACCGGTCACGGTGCTGTCGCCCGTCTTTACAGAAAAATGCGGGGGAGACGCGGGCCTGTCCAGCTTTACGGGCTCGGTGTCCATTCTTATCAGCATTGTGATCATGGTAACGCTGGTGGCCGTCATGCATATTGGCTAAGGACAGCCGCCTGATTTTATGCTATAATAAACTACCGAAATTTTACAGAGGAGAGTCGATGATGCGAGAAAAAAGCGTTTCACTTTTGTGTACCCTGCTGGTTTTGATGACCTGCTTCTGCGTGTCGGTTTTTGCGGAGGAAACCATCACAGTCACGACAAGCCCGGCCGATACCATAACAGACACCTCCGCCATTTTGAGAGGGGTCTACTATACAGACGGCGCGGACATCACCGAGCGCGGCTTTGCCTATAAGCCGGCCGAGACCGGCGACGAGGACTATAAAACCGTGGTGATGCACGGCGATAACAGCGTGACCCGGTTTGGCTATACGCTGGATACCCTGCTGCCAGATATGGCTTACACCGCCATGGCCTATGTCAAAACCGAATCGGGTATGCACTATGGCCCCGAAATCGCCTTCCGTACCCTGGCCGCCCCGGTGCCGCCCAGCGAAGCAGCCGGTGAAACACCCGAAACGGGTATGGTTGAGGACGCCCTGAGTGCGGCGCTGCCCATGCTGCTCATGCTGTCCATGGCGCTGTCCGCCATGGTACTGCTCAGGAACAAGGCCCGATGAAGATCGCGGTGATTGGCTACAGCGGCGCAGGCAAGTCGACGCTGGCCAAAAAACTGGGGGAAGCCCTGGACTGCCCGGTGCTCCACCTGGATAAGGTCAACTTTCTCCCCGGCTGGCAGGAGCGGGACCGCGATGAAGCCCGGGAGATGGTCGCGTCCTTTATGGCGCAGGATTCCTGGATCATCGACGGCAACTACGGCGAGCTCCACCTGGACCGGCGCATGGCCGAGGCCGATAAGATCATTATGCTCTGCCTGCCGAGGCGCGTCTGCTTCCCGAGAGCCTATATGCGCTACCGCAGCTCCAAAAACCAGGTCCGGGACAGCATGGCCGACGGCTGTGAGGAAAAATTTGATTACGTGTTTGCCAGGTGGATTTTAAAGGACGGGCGCAGCAAGCGCCACCGGAACTGGTACCGCGGCCTGCAGGAAAAGGATCCCCGGAGGGTTTATCTCTGCCGCAGCCACCGGGATGTGAAAAATCTGCTGGAAAATTGGAAATAAAGGCAGCCCAGGGTAAAACTCCGGGCTGCTTTTTTAATTACGCTTCGCCTTTTAAATGCTTTAAAATCTGATCGGCGTTTTCCGCAGGCTTTACCTTTTCGTAGACCTTTTCGATCATGCCGGCCTCGTCGATGATATAGGTGGTGCGGACAATGCCCATGTAGGTTTTGCCGTACATTTTCTTTTCCTTCCAGACGTCATAAGCCTGGATGACCTGGGTTTCCGGGTCGGAGAGCAGCAGGAAGGGCAGCTCGTACTTCGCTGCGAAATTGGTGTGCGAGCGGGTGCTGTCCTTGCTGATGCCAATGACCACCGCGCCCAGGGCCTCAAACTCGGAGTACGCGTCGCGAAAGGTGCAGGCCTGGGTGGTGCAGCCCTTGGTATTGTCCTTTGGGTAAAAGTAGAGAATGACCTTTTTGCCTTTAAAATCAGAAAGGCTGACCGGGTTGTTGTCTTTGTCAGGCAGTGTGAAATCCGGTGCCTTGGTACCTTGTTGTAACATAATTTGCTCCTTTTCTTTTTTAAATAGGATACCCTTATTTTACACGTTGGAACGTTTATGCGCAACAAAAGCTCAAAAAAATTAATAAGGTACCTTGACAAAAGGAAAACAAAGGTGTAGAATACAATAATAAGGTACCTGAATAATAGATGATGCGGCGAAACGCCGTATCTTCAAAGAGCACAAAGGAGAAAAAAATGAATCACCTCAATGAAGAATTAATGGAGCAGTTTAGAAAATACCAGTTTTTAATGCACCAGGGCATGCGCCGCTTTGCGCCGAAAGGCCCCAAGGAGGACCCGCACCACGGGCAGGGCAAGGTGCTGGTGATGCTGTCTGAAAATGACGGCGTCAGCCAGAAGCAGCTGACCGAGCAGTCCGGCATCCGCCCGGCATCCCTGAGCGAGCTCATCATCAAGCTGGAACGGAACCAGCTGGTGGAACGCCGCAAAAATGAGACGGATAAGCGCAACATGGACGTTTATCTGACCGAGGCCGGAAAAGAGCTGGCAGACACCATCAAAAGCCGAAAGGACGAATCCGCAGATTTTCTGTTTGACGTTCTGTCCGAAGAAGAAAAGGAAACCCTCTTCGGGCTTTTCGACAAGCTGATCACCGCGCTGGAAGAAAAGGTCGCGGATATGGACGAGGAAATGCCGCCGGCTCCCCACCCGCATGGTCCCCACGGCCCGCATCATGGCCCCCATCACGGGCCGCATCATGGGCCGCAACACGGCCGGGGCCCGCATGGCCCGCATCGTCCGGAGCATGACGACCGGGAGCCAGAGGGCGAAGCGGCAGATGTTTTGAATGAAGAACAAGAAGTGGAATAATTGGACATGGTTTACCCGGTTTTGTGTGCGGAACAGGCAACAAAACCGGGTTTTTTTTGTCAAAATATATCTGCAAATTTATTTTACAAAAAGAAATAAACCCGTTATAATTGGCTTACAGGAAACGTAAACCATTGCAGCTGCACCCCGGATATTTTATTTTAACGGAAATTCAACGAATTCTATTTTGAAATGAGGTACGAGATGTTTACAGCCTTTAACTTAACCATGGATGAAAAAGAGATGGCCCGTCTGGAAAAGGAAGCCGCCGTTTCAGAGCAAAATGAAAACGAAAATCAGGAAAAGGTCGTAAAAGACCTGAGGCGGTACCTTGACATGGGCGCGGATTTTGACGGCGAGGCCCTGCAGGCGGCATGCTTTCCCGAGCTTCAGTTTCAGGTGTTTTTGTCCCATGCTCAGGCAGACGCGCCCCTGGTGTCCCGGCTCGAGCGCTGGCTCCGGGAGGAGCTGGGCGTTTCCGCTTTTGTGGACGCATGGGTCTGGCAGGCCGCGGATACACTGGTAGCCGAGGGCTACGCGCCCGGCCATGTTTATCCCTTACTGCACATGGTGTTTGGCAAAATGATCGCCCAGAGTGAATGCGTGATCTTTTTGAACCCGTACCACTCCCTGAAAAAGCCGGGGCCGGTCGGGGAGACCCCCTGGATCTACGCAGAGCTTCAGACAGCCCGCATGACCCGCAAGAAAAAACCGGAGCGGTTTAAAAAATTCCATTTCGCGGTAACGCTCGGCACCCAGCTGAAAATAGCGTTTGACCCGCAGCTGCCCAACTTGCTGCTCTTAAACGCCGAAGACCTTGAAAAATGGTACGGCCAGCAGCAGGTAGTCTCAGAAGAGGTCTATCATCTGGATCTGCTGTATCTGCAAAAACAAATTATTATCTAAAGCAAAAACGCCCTCCGGCCGTTTTCCGGCCGGGGGCGTTTCGTTTATTTTTTGGCAATGGGGAAGCAGCATTCCGTTACCCATTTTTCAGAATCACTGGTATCGCCAGGGCCCACATGGTAGACGTTGAACATGGTGCCGTTTGTCCGGTAGCCGTTTTCCTCGATCCAGTGCATGGCCGCGATGTTCACGCCGGTGATCTGGTCGTAGTCCCCGGTAAAGGTAACGCTGGCCACCAGGCGTGCCGGCAGCGTTTTAAAGGTAACGTGCCCGGTATCCTGGTAAGTGCCAAGCACAGCGGCCTGTACCTCCACATCCGGGTTGGTTTCGTTGTATTCGGCGTCGTGGTAGGTGGCGGTGTTAAAGGGCGGCGTGGTGAATTTTGCGTGCTGGGGCGCGATTTCGGCATACAGCTGCCCCCACAGGCGGCCCTCCTCGGTGTAAGTGCTCAGGGTGTCACGCAGGCTCGCAACCTGGCAGGATGGCAGTTCTTTGGCAATAACGGTATAATTTTTCATGGTTTCTTCCTTTCTGCGCAGCCTCTCACCGGCGGTTTTCAGCTGTCTGAGCTGAACCTGCAGTTTTTCAGCTTCCTTCAGCTTTTTCCGGTAGCAGGCCTCAATGTGTGTTTCAAGAGCCTGGGAGCCGCTGCCGCTCTCAAGAATTTCGCCGATGGCCGTAAGGCTCAGGCCCATGCGCTGCAAAGAGACAATGGTGCTGACCGTGGTCAGCTGGGCGGCGGTGTAATAACGGTAGCCCGTAAAAGGATCCACCCTTTCCGGGAGCAGAAGCCCCATCTCCTCAAAATGGCGCAGCATACGGACACTGACGTAGCAAAGCTTGGAAAATTCTCCGATCTTCAGCATGTTCCCATCTCCTTTCAAAGTTGGTGTTTTTGAGCTCATCCTTAGTATAATCCCTCACACAATGGCAGAGTCAAGGAAGAAAATAAAGTTTTTTTAGTTCAGCAAATAGTGGAGCATGCGCTCCGGGTCCTCAAGAAACATTTTGGTCAAAAGGTAGGGCTCTGTCTCTTTGTAGGGCGTCCGGGCCAGGCCGCCGTCCGGCGATAAAACATGGATATCCGCGTCCGGGCAGGCCAGCAGGATGGGGGAATGGGTCGCGATGATAAACTGGGAGCCGCCCTCGGCCAGGTTGTGGATCAGAGACAGCAGGGTCATCTGGCGGGAGGCGGACAGGGCGGCCTCGGGTTCGTCGAGGATATAAAGCCCCCTGCCCCGGAAACGGTTCTGGATCAGGGCCAGAAAGCTCTCACCGTGGGACTGGGCGTGAAGCGAAATGCCGCCGTAGCTGTTATAAAGGCCGCCGCCTCCATATTCCTGCGTTTCAAGGTTCTCGATTTCCGAGGCAACATTGTAAAAGCTCTCAGCCCTCAGAAAGTAGTTGTCCTCAGGCAGCACCAGCCCTCTGGTCAGGCGGATAAACTGGTAGAGGGCCGAATGGGTATCGCGGGAATGAAAATTAAAATTCTTCGATCCACCCTCCGGGTTAAAGCCATACCGTACCGCGAGAGCCTCCAGCAGGGTGGATTTGCCGGTGCCGTTTTCGCCGCAGAAAAAGGTGATATTTTTCTCAAAGGAAAAGGACTCAAGCCGCTGAATAACCGGAAGGTCGGAGAGATAGCTCTGGCCGTAGGCCGGATCGTCCCGGTCGATGGAAAAGCGGCTGAGGTAAAGGGTACTGAACATAGGCGCCTCCTGAATGAATATTTTATGACTTTATTGTAACAGCTCCGGGCCAAAAAGCCAAATGGCAGGATACGGCGTTTCGCCGCAGGCTGTCAAGGGTGCAATGTTAAATGTTTGTTAAATCTTGCGCATTCTATTGTGTTTTGGCAGGGACTCTTTTATAATGACATCAATGAAGTATTTGGAGAAATGATGATGAACAATGCTGCTGCTGCGCTTGCCTTGATTGAAAATGAACGCATTGCACAGAGGTGAGACACAGCCTGTACCCTCAGGGATACGGGGTGTGTCTTTTTGTATGGCGGCGGTTCGTCCGGTAGGAGGAAAGAGAAAAGTTATGGGTGTTACGGATGTTTTGGGCCTGCTCGGAGGGCTGGCCCTGTTTCTGTACGGAATGCAGATGATGAGCTCCGGCCTGGAGGCCGCAGCGGGCAACCGTATGAAGCAGATACTGGAACGGCTGACGTCGAACCGGTTTCTGGGAGTGGCCGTCGGGGCGGCCATCACGGCGGTTATTCAGTCCTCATCGGCCACAACCGTCATGGTGGTGGGTTTTGTCAACTCAGGCATGATGACCCTGATCCAGGCCGTCTGGATCATTATGGGAGCCAATGTCGGCACGACCATCACGGGCCAGCTCATCGCGCTGGACGTGGGGGCTCTGGCGCCGCTGTTCGCCTTCTGCGGGGTCGCCCTGGTGGTTTTTACCAAGAAGGTGAAGCTGCACCACTGGGGGCTTATCGTCGCCGGGCTGGGCATTTTGTTCATCGGCATGGATATGATGAGCGCGGCCATGATGCCGCTGCGCGACTCGCCGGCCTTTGTAAGCCTGATGACGCGATTTTCCAACCCGGCCCTTGGGATTCTGGCCGGGGCGGTCTTTACAGCCGCGATCCAGTCCTCGTCGGCCTCCGTCGGGATTCTGCAGGCCCTGGCCGTCAGCGGCGTGATCGGCCTGCCCAGTGCGGTGTACGTGCTGTTCGGGCAGAATATCGGCACCTGCATCACGGCGGTGCTGGCGTCCATTGGCACCAGCCGCAACGCCAAGCGCACCACCGTGATCCATCTGCTGTTTAATGTGATTGGAACCACTGTTTTCACCGTGATCTGCATACTGACACCGCTCACCGCCTTTGTCCAGTCGCTGTCTCCCGCCAACCCGGCGGCCCAGATCGCCAACATGCACACGCTGTTTAATCTTGCCACAACGCTGATGCTGCTGCCCTTTGGCACGCTGCTTGCAAAGGCGGCGGTCAGGATTCTGCCCGAGCGCCCGTCCGAGAAAAGCGGTGGCCGCCAGCTTCTGTACATCAAGCCTGTGGAGGCATCGCTGGAATACCAGATGGGAACCTCGGCGATTATTGTGAACGGGGTATGGCGTGAGCTGCGGCGCATGGCGGAAATGGTCAACGAAAATCTGGAGCAGGGCTTCCAGGGTGTTCTCGAGAAGAGCAGCCGCTATACCGAGGCGGTGGCCGAGTCTGAAGCGTATGTGAATTACCTGAATACAGAGATTTCCCGGTACATTTCCCATGTAATCACCTATGAGCTCAATGAGGAGGACGGTATTCTGGTATCGGCGTTTTTTAAGATATGCGGCAGCCTCGAGCGTATCGGAGACCACGCGGTCAACATCAGCGAGCAGGCCCGTCTGCTGGAGCAGAAGCAGATCGCGTTTTCCGACGAGGCCCAGGAGGAGATACAGTCACTCCGGCAGGTGAGCATCGGGGTGCTGGATTCCCTCAGCCGGCTGGAGGCCATCACCGAAAAAAGACTGGCCGAGATTGCCGACTACGAGCAGGAGATGGACGACCTGACCCTTGAATACCAGAGAAACCAGATGGCGAGGATGAAAAAAGGGTGCTGCTCAGATGAAGCCTGCGTGATCTATTCCGAGATCCTCATGGATATCGAGAGCATTGGCGACCATATTCTGAGCATCGGGGAGGTGCTGGTACAGGCCAGCAGCAAGGGCACGGCTGTAGATGCCGGCCAGGAAGTCTATGCGAGGTAGGGTGTGTGATGGAGACTGAAAAACGGCGGGCCTTTATTATTCATTTCACGTATTTTGCCATTCTGGCGCTTCTGTGCTTCGCGGCGCTTAAATACGCGCTGCCCCTGCTGGCGCCCTTTGTGATCGGCTTTCTTTTGGCTTATCTGCTGAGAGGCCCGGTCCGGCTGCTGTCGGACCGGCTGCGCCTGAACCGGAAGGTCTCGGCAGTGGTGGTGGTGCTGGTTTTTTACGGCACCATCGGGATTCTGATCGCACTCCTTGGGATCAAGGCCTTTACCGTCGCCAGAGAGCTGATCTTTAACCTGCCCCAGATCTATGCGGGGCATGTGGAGCCTGTGCTCATGGGCATTTTTGACGGGGTCGAGCAGTCCGTGCTCAGGATGGACCCGGCCCTGGTGGCGGCCCTTGAGGAGATGTTTGACCGCCTGGTGCAGTCGCTGGGGCAGATGGTCTCCAGCCTGTCTGTGGGGGCCATGGGCGCGGTGTCGGACATCGCTTCCTCGCTGCCCGGGCTTTTTATCAAGCTGCTGCTGATGATCATCTCCACCTTTTTTATCGCCATCGACTATGACCGCCTCACAGGCTTTGTCATGCATCAGCTGAGCGGAAAAACCAAAACCGTGTTTGTCCAGATCAAGGCGTATGTGGTGGGCACGCTCTTTGTGTGTATCCGCTCTTACGCGCTCATCATGAGCATTACCTTTGTGGAGCTTGTGCTGGGCCTGACCCTCATCGGCGTGGACAATGCCCTGCTCATCGCCTTTGTCATCGCGGTGTTTGATATTCTGCCCGTGCTGGGCACAGGCGGCATTATGATTCCCTGGACGGTGATCACGGCTTTGCAGGGCAATTATCCCCTGGCGCTGGGCCTGCTGCTGGTTTACCTGGTGGTGACGGTGGTGCGCAACATCATCGAGCCCAAAATTGTGGGAAGCCAGATTGGACTTCATCCCGTAATCACGCTGGCCAGTATGTTTGTGGGCCTCCAGCTCTTTGGCGTCGTGGGGCTTTTCGGGTTCCCGATTCTGCTCTCACTGCTGTGCCATTTAAACGAAACGGGGACAATCCGCCTGTTTAAGCCTGTGGAGGATCCCCTGTAGGATAAAGGATTGCTTTAGCGTCTGAATCAGGATATAATAAGCAAAAAGGGAGAAAAGGAAAATGTTTTTCTGGAACCGGCACGAGGTTTATATCGGAAACGATATGAATAAAGCCATGACGATTAAGACCATCTTAAAATGTAACGGCATTAAGTTCGATACCCGGCTGGAGGGCGGCAATTCGGCCTATGGCGCCCGCAATGCCATCGGCACCGTTCACGGTTCGCTGTCCGCCAATACGCTCTATCATATTTATGTCCATAAAAAGGACGAGGATAAAGCAAACTATCTGATTAACCACAAAGATTAAAAAGGAGATGATGCGGCGTTTTGCCGCATCATCTCCTTTTCGTTATGACACTTCTTCAATTTCACGCTGCACCTTTTTTGGCAGGCTTTTTAAAATCGTCTCGTAGGCGCTGTCAAGCATTTTCCGGACCGTGTCCTCGGGCACGTCACGCTCAAGGTAGAGCGTGTTCCAGTGGACCTTATTCATGTAATAGCCGGGGATAATGGCGCCGGGGTAGGCGGCCCGGAGGGCCAGGCCCTCCTCGGGCGGCAGCTTCAGCGTAAGGATGGGATCGCCGGTTTTGTGCGTGCCCATAAAGGCGAACATCTTACCGTGAAGCAGGTACTTCATCGCCTCCCATTCGGCCTGCCAGGCCTTTTCAACCCCTTTTTTCTCCAGAAAGCAGGCGTCGATCCAGGGATATTTATCCATGCTTTTCCGCCTCCAGCTCCTTTGCCAGAAGCTGAACATAGGGGAGCGGGCACATGGTGCGCCCCGCGGTCTCGGCGACGCTTAAGCCCTGGGACAAAAACCGCTTGATCACCAGCGAGAGGGGCTCGCCCACCTCGATGATGTGGCGGTCAGGGTCATAAAAACGGACTACCCGCTGTCCCCAGGCCTGGGTGAACAGCGGCCGCACCAGCGGCACGTCCTGGCGCTCCAGAATTTTGAGGAAGCTGTCCAGCTCCTCCTCCTCAAAGTACAGCTCCGTATCGTTGCCGCCAAAACAGACGGCGTCCTCCGGCCTGTCGATGAATTCCAGCCAGGTTTCCTTTGTCTGGAGGGCGACGCCACAGTCATAGCTGACATTGACGCCCAGATCCATGGCCACCTTCAGCCCCAGCAGCTTTTCATAAAAAGCCCGGGATTTTTCCATATCCGATACGACAAGCATAAATGCGTTGTATTTCATTTGATCTCCTTTGCCAGTGGAATCAGTCCTTCCAGTTCCACCACTTTAGTTTTTCAGGCTCATACTGGGTGTTTTCTGCAAAGTAAACCGCCAGCCGGTAGACATAGAGCGCGCACCGGTCCAGCTGCTCGCCCCGCTGCCGGCATTCCCGGGCATACATTTCCTCAGGGTCGGCCCCCTTTAAAGAAGCCACGCTGCTGTAGCCGAGCTCCAGCAGCTGCTTTTCCATACTTGGGCCTACCCCCGGGATGGTTTGTAAATCGCTTTTCACCAGATCAACCTCCTCGTCCTGCCATTATAGACTAAAACTTATAGCGTTCATTGTAAAAATCCGACATGTGGGCGTAATATTTTGTGGGGGACTCGCCGCAGACCGCTTTAAAATCATGGTTGAAATGGGCCTGGTCATAATAGCCGAGGGACTGGGCCAGTCGGGTGAAGGCCACCGGGTCCTTTTCCATGCGCTGCATGGCCAGGTTGATCCGGGTCAGACGGGTGAAGGTCTTGTAGCGCATGCCCAGGGCCTCTGTGACCAGACGCTGGAGATGGCGCTCAGAATACCCGATTTTTTCGGCGGCGGCCCGGACTGTGGCGAGACCGCTGAGCTGCCCGAGAATGGGCGGCAGGGGCTTTGGGTTTCCGGGAAACCCGGCCAGGCTCTCCAGCAGCAGGGCATCCAGCGTGCGGGTCAGGTGGGCGGTTTCCGGCAATTGCTCAAAGGCCCTTCTTATCCCAGCGTCGAGGCAGGGGTGCACGCTTTCAAGCGGCTCCCGGCGGTCGGTAAAATCCTTGAGGTTCAGCCCCAGGAGCCGGTTGGCGCCTCCGGGGAGAAACTCGATAAAAAAACGCAGCGGAATCTTTTCCGCGTCTCCCAGAACCACGACGGTTTTAGTGGTAGGCCCCCAGAAACAGCCGGACAGATCACTGCCGCCGCAGGAAAAGACCACGCAGCCGCTGGCGTCCGGGATCAGGGTCAGCTGTTCAGGGAGACGGCTTTCGGGAAGCGGCCCCTGGGCGCAAAAGGTGTAATGGGCGATGTAAGGCCTTAATAAGGGGTGGGGCGCGATGTATAAATGGGTCGGTGTGTGTGCCAGGACCGGTAATCCCGGCAGTCTTTCAGGCTGCTTCATGGCGTTCCTCCTGTTGTAGTGTGTTCATTATACCCGAAATTGCTTAAGAGTTTGATGATAAAATAAAAAAGGCCTTGACCTTATCACCGTGTCAAGGTATACACTACAGATGAACCGGTTCAGAATATAAATGACACAGGAGGTAAGGATGTTCACCATAGGAGAGTTTTCAAAATTAGGGCGCGTTTCACCGCGCATGCTTCGGTATTATGACGCCATGGGCCTGCTGCGCCCAAGCAGCATCGGGGAAAATGGCTACCGCTACTACGAGGCCGCGCAGCTGGAAACCCTGTCCCAGATTGAGACGTTAAAGAGCTATGGCTTTGCTTTGTCCGAAATCGGCAGTCTGCTTGAGCTGCCGGAGCACGAGCTGGCCGCACGGCTCCACCGCCGGCGTCTGGATGCGTATGATGAAATTTACGCCCTCAGGAAGAAACTCCGCCATATGGAGGACGCCATGATGAAAATGGAAAAAAGTGATTTATTGAAGGACCAGTATCATGTTATTGTAATGGAAACGCCAGCGCAGCGGGTTTATGGTATCCGCCGGAAAATTAATATCAGCGAGACAGGAGACCTGTTTGACGAGCTGTACCGAAAGGTTGACGCGCTGGGGTTGAAGCGCTGCGGCGCGGCCCAGCAGGTTTACCTGGGAGAGGAGTTCAACTACGAAAGCATGGATATCGAGGCTCAGGTCGAGGTAAGCGGAGAGGACCCGGACATCAAGGTCATACCGGCCCGCCTGTGTGTCGCCACCACCCACACCGGCCCCTTTGAGGGCCTGCATAACGCCTACGACGCGATTTGCTCATGGCTGGCGGAGCACCCCGAATATAAGGTGACCGGCCCGTCGGTCGAACGCTATCTGAAGGACGTGGATGCGGTTAAAAGTGAAGAGGAGCTGGAAACCGGCATTTTGTTTCCGGTTGAAAAGGTACAGTAAGCCAAAAGAGATGATGCGGCGTTTTGCCGTATCATCTCTTATACGTTATACCTCTACTTTGTCCGCGTGGTCCATGAAGGGGCTGGTGGTGACCACAAAGCGGACCACCGATCCGGTTTTATTCTCAAGCTGGTGGATCTCGCCGGGCTCCAGATGGATGAAGTCGCCGTGGCGGAAGGTGCGTTCAGTGCCGTCCACCGTCATGGAGACTGTGCCCTCCAGTATATAAAAATTTTCTTCCATGATTTCATGGTAATGGGGCGGCACCACATTGCCGGGAAGCAGCTGAACAATGCCAAAATTCGATTTTGGGCCCATCATCAGGTACTTAGGCCCGTGGTCGCCGTGGCGGTATTCTTTTTCGTTTTCGTGAATGGTGAACATAATCAATTTCCTTTCAGGTGGAATGGTTATATTATAAACCATCAGAGGGCAGAGGGCAAATAAACACAATTTTAGCTTGACAGGCGCTTTGTTTTATTATAGAATAGCACCAATCCAGAATAATCAAAACGACGAACGAGAGAAGTAAGTCATAACGGGTGTATCCAGAGAGCCGCGGCAGGTGGAAAGCGGCAGCACAGGAATGGCTGAATGGACTCGGGAGTGCGGTCCGAAACCAGCCGGGAGTAGGCGCCGACGGGAGCCCCATCCGTTATCAGCGGGGTGCATATGATAGTATGTAAAATGAGTGGATGTGCTGTAAAACAGCGCGTCAATTTGGGTGGTATCGCAGAAGTTACAGGCTTTTGTCCCTTAGCAGGGGGCAAAAGTCTTTTTTGATTATTTGGGCAAATTTATCAGCAGAAGGAGAAAAACAATGGCAAAAATACCCTACCGTTTCTATTTGAGTGAAGAGGACCTGCCGAAACAGTGGTATAATCTGCGGGCAGATATGAAGGAGCAGCCCGATCCCCTGATCAACCCGGGCACCATGCAGCCCGCGGCGGAGTCCGATTTGTATCCCGTTTTTTGTGAAAAGCTGGCGCACCAGGAGATGGACGGAGAAACCCGTTATTTCGACATTCCAGAACCCGTTCAGGAAATGTACCGAATCTACCGGCCGTCGCCGCTGATCCGGGCCTATAACCTGGAAAAGGCACTGGACACCCCGGCGAAGATCTATTACAAATTTGAGGGCAACAACACCTCAGGCAGCCACAAGCTGAACTCCGCCATCGCTCAGGTGTACTACGCCAAGGAGCAGGGCCTCACCAGCCTGACGACAGAGACCGGAGCCGGACAGTGGGGCACGGCGCTCTCAGAGGCAAGCTCCTATTTCGACATCCCCCTGACCGTGTACATGGTGAAGGTCTCCTACGAGCAGAAGCCCTTCAGAAAGGCCGTTATGCAGGTCTTTGACGGAAAGGTGGTGCCAAGCCCCAGCGAGACCACAGACATCGGCCGCAAAATTTTGGCCGAAAATCCAGGAACCTCCGGAAGTCTGGGCTGCGCCATCTCCGAAGCGGTGGAAACCGCGGTCAAAACCGAGGGCTGCCGCTATGTGCTGGGCTCCGTGCTCAATCAGGTGCTGCTGCATCAGTCCGTCATTGGCCTTGAGAGCAAAAAGGCCATGGAAATCTTGGGAGAATACCCTGATGTTGTCATTGGCTGCGCCGGCGGCGGCTCAAATCTCGGCGGCCTGATCGCCCCGTTCATGCAGGACAAGCTTACCGGAAAGGCCGACCCCAGAATCATCGCGGTCGAGCCGGCCTCCTGTCCGTCGCTGACCCGCGGCCGTTACGCCTACGATTTCTGCGATACAGGCAAGATCACACCAATGGCCAAAATGTACACCCTGGGCAGCGGCTTTATCCCTTCCGCCAACCACGCGGGCGGTCTGCGCTACCACGGAATGTCCCCGATCCTGTCCAAGCTGTACCACGACGGGTATATGGAAGCCACCTCTGTGGAGCAGACCCGCGTGTTCGAGGCGGCGGTCTATTTTGCCAAGAAGGAAACCATCCTGCCCGCGCCGGAATCGGCCCACGCGATCCGAGCCGCCATGGACGAAGCCCTGCGCTGTAAGGAAACCGGAGAGGCCAAAACCATCCTCTTTGGCCTGACCGGCACCGGCTATTTTGATATGACCGCGTATTCCGCCTATCTCGAAGGCCGGATGAACGACTATATCCCAACCGATGAGGACCTCCAGAAAGGCTTCGACAGCCTGCCGAAGATCCCTGGGATTCAGGAATAGGGAAAAGAAAAAACTACCGTTATTTCGATACGGTAGTTTTTTTACGTCAAAGTAAGGCATGGATATGTGAAAGGTCATGTTCGTTATTAAATTGTATAGCCAGATCCTGACTGGCGGCAATTTCATTTTCTGGGATATGCAGCAATTTGCCCATATTCGATGTTAAATAGTTTGCGATATTCTCAATAGAAATGTTTCGGAGTTTACCTTCAACATATTTTTTGATTAACCGGTTTCTGCCGCCCACTTCAAAAATAGAGGCCAGTTCCAGCGTATAACCCATTTTTGGAATACGGTAGTCCCGTAGGCACTGGGCTTTCATTCCCTTAAAAAAAAGCGCGAGGGGATCTTCTGTGACGTCTCCTGAATATAATGATTCAGAGATTATAACTTCACAGTAAAACTGAGAAGAATGAGGGTCTTCTAACAAATTTTTGTAGTATGGAATACTGGCGATAAAATGCGTTTGGAAAGCGTTGAGATTGTCTTCTGAGTGGAGATCAATGTAGGTGTTGATGCTTGTAATGTAATGATATAGAATTGTCGATGCGATTGATTCCTTTTTTGAATAATGATAAGTAAGCGTTCCCAGTGCTATTTCTGCTTCATCTGCAATATTTTGCATAAGTGTTTTATTATATCCCTTTGTATAAAATAATTTTTTTGAGCTTTCAATTATCTTTGCTTTGGTGATTTCTCCTTTTTTTTGCCCTGCCATAGTTTTCTCCTAAATTACTATATTTTTCCTATTTGAATTATTATAACAGATAATGGCAAATAAAAAGTACTAAAATAAAAGAAAATAAATAGTAGTATTTTTTATAAATCGTTTTTGCTTATTCATATTTGTAATATAGTGGTATTTATCTAATAAAAATACGGAAAAATAATGTATTAATTTTAAATAATACGATTATTTTTTGAAATATAAAACATTATATACAATTAAAATTAAGATATAAACAAAATATACGATAAATAACAGTAAATACTTGACATTTACGGGAAATAAGACTATACTGTAAAAAAAGAACACGATTACAAAAATATGGAGTAATATCTGTCAAGAAGTATTCATGCGGTACGTGCTGATTGAATAAAAGTTCTGGTAAAGGTAGCTGCTTACCTGAACGCATTTTATGAGGAGGAATAACAGGGGGTAAAAAAATGACAAACCAAGAAATTAATTCAAACGGCCAAAACAAGCAGGAAAAAATTGGTTGGTATAGTTGGGTTGTTGCGTTGCTTTGCCTGTGTACCTATGCTGTTTCATTTATATCCAGAAATATTTGGAGTACTGCCATTCCGGTAGCGGCTCCAGATTTGGGAATATCCATGACTCAGGCAGGAGGTTTAGTAACAGCGTACTATGTTGGCTATGTTGCAATGAATTTTTTCTCAGGATTCTTTGTAGATAAATTTGGACCACGAAAATCCTTAGCGGTGTCTTCGCTACTGACAGCAGTATTTACTTTGGCCATTCCCTTTTCAAGAAGCTACATTATTTTATTTACATTAAGGGTATTAGCAGGAATGGCAAGCGGACCGTTGTTCTCAGGATGCGCAAAAATGAATTTAGGCTGGTTTGATGACAAACGGAGAGCGACGGCGATGGGGTTCATTATGACAGGCCCCGCGCTGGGGAATGTGATTGCATCCGGTGTGTTTCCAAATGTTATAACTGGCCAGGGCTGGCAGATGGCCTTTACTTACGGTGGCATTATTGCTTTGGTCATCGCTGTTCTGTTCTTTATCTTTGCAAAAGAAAGAGGCGTAGCAAAAGCATCGGGAGCGGGCAAACAGAAAACAGCCGAGGAAAAACAGAAAGACCGCCAAGGAGCTGTTCGGATTTTAACGACACGGACGCTGATTTTAGCCACACTTGCCCAGTTTTTAGCCATTGGTGCCAATAATGGCTTTACGACGTGGATAATGAAGTTCTTTGTCGATACACAGGGTTTTACACTGGCAGCTGCGGGTGGCATTTTTGCGGCATCTTCAGCAATGAAACTGTTTAGTGGAACACTTTCTGGTGTTGCGTCAGATTTATTAAAATCACGTAAAAAAGTAGCGATTCTTTGTGGGGTTATCACTTGTATTACGGTTGTCTGTCTGACCCAATTCAAAGATACAGCCATTCTCTGGGTTATTATGCTGCTTTATGGACTGTTCTCATCTGGTTTGGGGAATCCTGTAAATACAATGGCGACCGAGACAGCAAAGGGTCCCTTTGCAGGAACTGTAATGGGGATTTATAATGCTCTATGCCAATTGGGATCTGTCTTATTTCCGGCTTTACTCGGCTTAATTCTTGATATTGCAGGTGGTAGCTTTTTCGCGGTGTTAATGGTTATTGCGGGATCATATTTTGTCGCTGCGGTTTCAGCTGCTTGTATGAAAGAAACCTATGGAAAGACAAGTGAAGAAATTCAGAAAAAATAAAAATGTCTATTTAAGATTAAGGAGGAAAATTTCATGTTTAAGTCAAAAGAAGTAGAGGCTGCCTATAACAGAAGACTGGGGAGATACATGGCGGCAATCCGTATGCAGCCGGTTGACCGAGTGCCACTGGCTTTTAACACCTGCTATTATGCTGAAAAAAACTCAGGCTATAATTTTCAGGAAATACTGTATGATCCGGAGAAGTGGGCAGATTGTGAATTTAAGTTTGCTGAAAAATATCCTGAAATTGATACTTTCAGAAGCAATATTGCCTATGCACCAACCTGGGATGTTTTAGATTACCAGTTATACCGCGTACCGGGAAGAGAAATCGATCCGAATTCCTTACAACAGTTTGTGGAATCCGACTGGATGAAGGAGGATGAGTATGAACAGTTCATTGAGGATCCAATTAAATATAAAATGGAGATCTACTTTCCCAGAATTTTTGGAGAGTTTAAAGAAAAAGGATCGATCCGTTCCTATATGGCCTTTCTAAAATCTGGGTTTTTACAGGGAATTACAGGAGCTATCAATAAAGACCGGGCAGCGAAATTGAAATATGAATATGGTTTTCCTGGGACAACTCAAAGCCAACTAACAGCGCCTTTCGACATGCTTTCAGACAATTATCGCGGTCTTCGCGGAATTATGCGGGATATGTTTAAAAAGCAGGATGAGATTGTAGCCGCGTGTGAAAAATTAATGGAAATCAATTTGAATAATTGTGCCGCTCTGGTTGACCCGAAAAAACAGATGCCGATTTTTATCGCAACACATAAGCCATGCTTTATGTCACCGAAGCAATTTGATAAATTTTACTGGCCTACCTTCTATAAAGGTATTATGACCATGATTGATGCTGGATATACTTTTAGGATATTCCTTGAAGGTAACTGGGAACCGCATTGGGATCATCTAGCGGATTTTCCAAAAGGGACAATCTTATTTGACGTTGATAATGAGGCGGATATTTTTAAGGCCAAAGAGGCTTTTGGCTATAAGAACTGTATCTCTGGAGGAATACCAACCGATATGATGATTTTAGGAACGCCAGATGATATCAAAGAAAGGGTTAAGCTGCTCTGTGAAACCATTGGAAAAGATGGCGGATGGATACCACAGGGGGGTGGGCATATTCCAGAAGATTGCAAACCTGAAAATTTCCAGGCGCTTATTGATGCGGTAAATGAGTATGGGCGCTATAGTGATGGACCAGCTCCAATGCCGGAAGAGGCCTATCAACAGGACAAAAAACTCACGATTCCTCCGATTAAAAATGTCGTTACGCCTTGGAAAGAGTACAGAGATGAACACGGATGGAATATAACCGGTGATGAAGCATTGATAGAAAATAATTGGAATAAGTTAGAACGTATGGCCTATTCCTGGATTATTAGATTATAAGGAGGATAAATAATTATGAGCAAATTAGCAGAAGCAATCAGAGATCTTGAAGACGAATTAGCATTGCAGATTGTCGATGAGGAAATTGCAGAAGGTAAATTGCCATTAGATATTGTGGCTGAAGCCAATGAAGGGCTTGTAATGGTGGGAGATCTTTTTGGAGAAGAGACTTACTATCTTGGCGAGCTGATGTTCTCTGTGGAAATAATGGAATCAATCATGAATAAGCTAACCCCCTTATTAGAGGCCTCAGGAAAAGGTCAGAGCAATAAAGGAAAAGTAGTAATAGGAACTGTTCACGGCGATATTCATGATGTTGGAAAAAACATTGTCATTAGCCTGTTGAGAAGCTCTGGATTTGAAGTTATTGATCTGGGAATTGATGTGTCCATCGATGATTTTGTGGATGCAGTAAAGGATACAGAGACAAAAGTATTGGGCTTAAGTGCGCTGCTTAACACGACTTATCCCGAAATGAAGAATGTTATTGATGCACTAAAAGAAGCTGGCGTGAGAGATCGCGTCAAAGTGATTATTGGGGGAACAATCTGTACGGAAACCGTCAGGGAATTTACTGGTGCGGATGCGTTCGCAACACAGGCAATGGCCGGAGTTGAATTTTGCAATGAAGTTTATAGTTGAATGAATAATGGCAATCCCTTCTAAATAATTTTCAGAGGCTTCAGCGGTTTTGGGTATCGTCTGAAG
Organism: Eubacterium sp. 1001713B170207_170306_E7; assembly: GCF_015547515.1. Taxonomy (NCBI): domain Bacteria; kingdom Bacillati; phylum Bacillota; class Clostridia; order Eubacteriales; family Eubacteriaceae; genus Eubacterium; species Eubacterium sp. 1001713B170207_170306_E7. The sequence continues at coordinate 46,513 of NZ_JADMVE010000004.1, read as the reverse complement.
CCTTTTTTATTTAAAATTTTGAAATTATGGAGAATAGACATGCGAAAAAGAGTAATAGGATTAATTCTCTGTTTGGCTGTGTTCATATTATACCCTTTAGTGCCAATTCCAGAGGGTCTGGGAGTGCTGGGCGTTAAAACTTTAGTTTTATTGATCGTGGCAGTGCTACTCTGGATTACAGAGGTTATTCCGCTTGGAATAAGCAGCATTTTTTTACTGGTACTGCCCTTCTTGATGGGGATTTCTTCACTAAAAGAGACGTTAACTGCGTTTCCAAATCCGACGGTTTTCTTTGTGCTGGCAACTTTCGGCATTTCTGCCGCCATCTCAAAGGTACCAACAACAAAAAGAATTTTACTTTTTTTATTAAAAAAGATGGGAGGCAATATAAATCTGTTTATTCTGGCAATTATGCTGGCTACTGCATTGGTTTCCTCAATTATGTCGAATATCCCAGCTACAGTAATGTTCATGACAATAGCACTTAATTTTTTAGAACTGTACAATACAGCAGAAGAAAAAAAACATACAGGCCGGGCAATTATGATAGCCTTGCCAATCGCTGGGATGATTGGCGGCGTGATTACACCCGCTGGGAGTTCAAATAATATTTTGGCATTAGAGCTTTTAAATGAGTATTCTGATATTACCATTCGCTTTGTTGACTGGATATTTATTTGTTTGCCGATTGCTCTGCTTATGCTGCCCATAGCATGGGTTTTGATCATTAAAGTGTTTAAACCTGCATCTATTGAAAAAATAAAAATCGAAAATTTTATTCTTGAGCTTCAACAGGTTGAGAAACCAGCTTTGAAAGAAAAGATGGTCGTTGTGCTTGTTTTTACAATGGTGGTTTTATGGATACTCAGCTCTTGGTTTACAGGTTTAAATGTAACTGTTATTGCGATTTGCGGGTTAGCTGTAATGTTTTTGCCGGGAATAGATATTCTGAATTGGAGAGACTTTAAAGACGAGGTTAGCTGGGATGTGATTCTGATGGTTGGCTGTGTACTGTGTATTGGCAATTTGATTTTGAAGAATGGTGTCGCAGCATGGTTTGCAGAAATAATGTTCCAAATTGAATCAGATACGAGCATCTTTATTTTAATTTTGCAGCTCGCAGCGTTTATGTATGTTATGCAGCTTATTCTGCCCAACGCGCCAGCAGTTATTACCTCAACAACGCTTCCAGTTACAATTGTAGCAGCAGAGCTGGGTATAAATGCAGCTGTACTTGTTATACCCTTGTGCATCTTTTCAAGCTGGACAATGATTTTACCCCTGTCAGCAGTTCCGATGATGACCTTCTCCAAAGGCTATTATGCGATGTCTGATATTGGAAAAGTGGGAATTCCGATACTTATTGTACTCGCGTTCGTTTTGACCCTGTGGATTCCTTTTATTTGTAAAGTCATACTATAAAAAAGATGCCCGGCGCTAGCCGGTGCATCTTATTCAGCCTCACGCAGCCGCTCGACAACACTTTGCTTCACCGTGCCTCGGTAGGAAATAACCGGAACCAGCGCGGACAGGATCAAAAGGATGGGATAGGTGATGAGCAGCGGCGTAATGATAAAGTGGTAGGAGAAAAACCACAGCGACGCGGTAACCCCCCGGAGGATAACGGCAGAGAACAGGACGCCAAGGATCAGGGAGAACAGCATGGTGCCCAGGGCGTAGTACAGTCCTTCCAGGCAGAGCATTTTGGTCAGCTGCTTTCCGGTCATGCCAATGCTCTGGAGCATGGCGAACTCGCGCCGTCTGGTGATGATGCTGGTCAGAATGGAATTGACAAAGTTCAGAACGCCAATGAGGCCGATGATCACAGTCAGGATACCGCCGACGATCAGAACGATCTGACGCAGACTTTCAAATTCGTTGATAATGAGCTCACGGGATTCGTAGTCCATGGTGGGCTCTTCCGTTTCAGTATAACGCTTCAGAAAGGTCTCCATCGCGCCCTCCTGGCTGTCCGACACATCAAAGGTATACTCCATCAGAGGCTGGTCTGGGTCAAGGCCTGCGTACACCTCGGACGGCAGATAAAAGCTGTAGCCCCAGCTGCTCCGGTCCGATGCCACGCTCAGGTTAACTTTGGCTTTTGCCAGCACCTCATAGTTATGCGAAACACCGTTTTTATCGTACAGGGTAACGGACTGGCCAAGGCTGAAGGGCGCAGTATCAGGATAGGGAACGCCGTAATCGTCGCATTCGTAGGCAGCGATGATATAGCCGCCGGAGGCGAGCTTCTGAGCGTCGGCGGTTCCCTCCACCAGGGTGAGCTTGTCCATCACAAAAGTATCCAGGCCGTAGACGGAGGCAAAGACCTGTTCACCGTTCTGGCTGTACAGCGTCTGCCCGGACGGGGCGTCCATTTTAATGTTCTGGCTTTTTCCACCCAGCACACGGCCGCCTCCTTCAAAGCCGGGCTGAGCCTCCACCGACTGGATAAAGCTTTCGGACAGCGCGTTCTCGGGCCCGGTAAAGTCATAATTAAAGTAATCGGCATGGGCGATGACAAAATCTGTGTTGGCCCAGCGACTCACGTATTTTTCCATATCCAGGCCCCGGGACAGGGTGAATACCGTGTTCAGCAGGACGAGGCTCAGCGACAGGGAGAGGATCACCAGGAGTGTTCTGCCGCGGCTGCGGCCAAGGTTGGAGAGCGCCATGCGGTAAAGCTTGCCGCCGTCTGTTGATTTTTTCTGTTTTTTACGTTCCTGGCCGCCCTCGGTGTAGCGCACCGCCTCGATGGGCGACACACTGGCGGCAACGCGTCCCGGCTTGCGCGTGCTGATAAAGACCGTCACAATGGCGAAAAGGGCCGCTCCCATAAAAATCAGCGGGTTCAGCGACACGTACACACCGTTGTCAGCGCTGTAATTCGTGGCCGATAAGAGAACCGGCGTCAGCGATTTTCCGGTTAAAAAGCCGATGACCAGCCCAATGGGAATACCGACGGCTGAGAGCATTACGGCCTGGCGGTTGAGAATATGCCGGATTTGCCGTCCGGTGGTGCCAATGGTTTTTAAAAGACCGTAAAAGCGGATGTCCCGGATCACAGATATCTGAAAAATATTGTAAATAATCAGATATCCGGTGAAAACAATGAGAATCACGGCAGCCGCAGCGGCCAGAATAGTGGATGGGCTCAGAGAGAAATTTGAGGACAGGTACGCCCAGTTTACGTTTGAGGCAATGTAGTCAGGCGCGTGAGTGTCTGTGTCGTTAAAGCCGCTCTCCGTGATGACCTGGTGCAGCTTGCCATCGAGATTGAAGCTGTTGTTAAACAGGATATAGGCGTTGACCACACCGGCCATCTGTCCAGAGGAGGGATCGGCCTGGTTGAGCGCTTCGGCGTTTTCAGAGACAAAAGCCGGCGAGACATAAATCTGCCCGACATTGAAAACCGGATCGCTTTCCCAGCAGCCAGAGAGGGTAAAGTCCCGGGTAAAGACCTGGCCGCCTATGGTGTAAGTCAGGGGCACGGTCGTGCCAACCGTGTGGGGCAGGCCCAGCATGTCGAGGGTTTTGGTGTCGGCTATGATCTCGTTGGCGGATTTGGGCTTGTGCCCGTCGGTCAGGTGGATATTGGCGAATTCCAGACCTGTGTCGTCCTTATACCACAGCTCGGTGCGCCGCTTCAGCAGCTCGGGGTTGTCCACTGAATCGGCCATCAGGCGGTCATAGCTGATGGCCTTTATCAGAGGGTGGTTTTTGATTTTATCGAACTGTGCGTCGCTCAGGTATTTTAAAACCGCATGGCCGTCGCCGCCGGCCTGGCGGATAGTCTGCTGCTGGAAGGTTTCCACCACGCCGGTCCCCATGGTAAAAAGCGTGGTGAACAAAATGGTGGTCAGGGAGATGGCCACGATGGCGATAAGGTTGCGCAGCCTATTGGCCTTAAAGCTCTTAAGGGCAATCCGGTTGATGGCTTTTTTATTCTTAACTTTAAGCATGGCGGCCACCACCTGTGATCTGTCCATCCTCAATATGAATGATCCGGTCCGACATCTGGGCAATTTCCTCGTTGTGCGTAATCATGACAATGGTTTGATGGAAGTGCTCGCTGGTGATTTTTAAAAGCCCCAGAACGTCCAGACTAGTTTTGGAATCCAGATTACCGGTGGGTTCGTCGGCCAGGATAATGGCCGGCTTTGAGGCGAGCGCCCGGGCGATGGCCACGCGCTGCTGCTGCCCGCCGGACAGCTGGCTGGGCAGGCTGTACAGCTTACTTTTAAGCCCGAGAATCTCAATGATTTTGTTTACGTATTTTTTATCAACAGTATTGCCGTCCAGCTCGATGGGCAGCACGATGTTTTCATAAACGTTGAGAACCGGAACCAGGTTGTAATTCTGGAACACAAATCCGATTTTGCGGCGTCTGAAAATGGTCAGGGCGTCGTCCTTTAAGTCAAAGATGTTTTTGCCGTCCACCATGACAGCACCGGAGCTGGGGCGGTCCAGGCCGCCGAGCATATGTAAAAGGGTGGACTTTCCACTGCCCGAGGTTCCCACAATGGCCGAGAAGGAGCCCTCCTCGATCTCAAGGGATACGCCGTCAAGGGCCTTAACTGTGGTTTCTCCTGTACCGTAGTATTTCTTCAGATGTTTTGTCTGTAAAATGATCATGATGACCTCCGTAATCGTGTTTGTATTTGGTAAGAATGCCATAAACAAACTATAACAAAAACTTCTTTCCAGCTTCTTTCCAGAATCTTACAGTTATGACAGATTTCATTTAAAAAGGTCAGACACGGTTTTCAGCGTTGAAGCTGCGGGGCAGAAAAACAGAGAAACAGGAGCCCTTGCCCGGTTCCGAGAAAACCCGGATATAGCCGCCCTGCAGGGCAATGATCTCCCGGGTCAGGTAGAGCCCAATGCCGACGCCCTCCTCCTGGCTGACAGCGGCGCTGCGGTAAAAGCGGCTGAAAATTTTGGGGATTTCCTCCTCCGAAATGCCAAGGCCGGTATCGGAGACATCAATCCGGCAGAATAACTCGTAGGCCTGGGCACTGACCCGGACCTTGCCGCCCGCCGGGGTGTATTTGAGCGCGTTGTCCAGAATATTATAAAGAGCCTCGGCCGTCCATTTAGGATCAAAACAGGCGGTCAGGCCCTGTGGAATTTCCAGGGTGAGAGCGACAGAGCGGTTCTGGCCCTTCTGAAAAAGCCCGCACGCGGCGCTTTCCACCAGCCTACCAATTTCTGCGGTCTGGGGTGAAACCTGGACAATGCCGTTTTCAAGCCTTGAGGCCTTGATCAGCGACTGGATCAGAAAATCAAGCTTCGCGCTCTGCCGGGTGATTTCCGCTGCCAGCGGACGGGAGGCCTCCGAAAGGTCGGTCTGCTCCTCCAGCAGGTCTGCGTAAAGCCTCAGGTTGGCAATGGGCGTTTTGGTCTGGTGGGAGATATCGCCGATCAGAGTCTGGATATGATCCCGCTCAGAGGCGGTACGGCTGCTGCGCGCGTGGCAGGCGCACAGGAAATGATGGAGCTTGGTCTCAAGGGCCGAAAGGCGGCTTTCATCAAAGGTATTTTCTTCAAAGGTGCCCTCGAGGGCCTGGTCCAGCATTTGCTCGAGGCGGGTAAGCGTCCGCTTCAGGCGCAGCTGGCAAATGATAAAAAACAAGCCGAGCAGACTCGCGGTTATGGAGAGACAGAGTGCGGCGGCGTTCATTTCACTTCACCGCCCAGGTGTAGCCGAGACCATAAACCGTCTGAATATACACGGGCTTTGAGGCGTTGTCTTCAAGTTTGCCCCGGAGGCGGCGTATGGTGACGGAAAGGGCGTTTTCGTCCACAAAGTCCATACTGTCACCCCAGACCTTTTCCAGCAGAAGCTCCCTGGGCACAGTGGCGCCGCGGTTGCTTATGAGCAGCCTCAGCAGCTTTTGTTCTGTTTTGCTCAGGGTGATCTCAGCGTCGTCTTTCAAAAAGACCATTTGGTCAAAATCAAAGGTAAAGGCGTCAATTTTCACACAGTCCAGGCCGGCGTTCTGGCTGCGGCGCAGCAGCGCGGCGATACGGGCCCGCAGAACCGCCAGGCTAAAGGGCTTTGTAATATAGTCGTCTCCGCCGCTTTCCAGACCGACCACCTCGTCCATCTCCATATCGTTGGCAGTCAGAAAAATAATGGGAACCGCGGAGTGGCGGCGTATCTCCCGGCACAGCTCCAGCCCGCTGCCGTCAGGCAGGTTCACATCCAGGACGATCAGGTCAAAGGTATGATTCAAAAGCTGCGCTCTGGCCTCCATAAGGGAAAAAACCGGCAGCATCATATAGGAATCGTTTTTTAAGGACAGCACAAGCCCCTGGTTCAGAGCGCGGTCATCCTCGACGATGAGTATTCTTGATGGTTTATCAGTCATAGGTACCTCCTTGTACGCAGTTCAGTATAACCAGAAAAGCCATAAAATGCAAGAAGCAGCGCTGTTTTCAAAATATGACACCACTTGTCAGGTTATCTCTGATATAATAAAAGCAGAAAAAAGGAGACCGTAATGAAGACAATACCGGCTAAGACACTGGTCACCAGGAATAAGAGCACCGCCTGGTTCGGAACAGAGTACAGCATGAATATTTACAGAGGGTGCTGTCATGGCTGCATCTACTGCGACAGCCGAAGCGCATGCTACCAGAATACCGAATTCGACACGGTGAAGAAAAAACAGGATGCCCTGAGGCTCATCGCCCGGGACCTCAAAAGTAAAAAGCAGAAGGGCGTGGTGGGCACCGGGGCCATGAGCGACCCTTACAACCCCTTTGAAAAAGGCGAATACCTGACACAGGAGGCCCTTAAGCTTATCGACCATTACGGCTTTGGGGTGGCCATCGCGACCAAGGGAAGCCTGATCACGCGCGACATCGGGCTGCTGTCCCGCATTCAGGTGCATTCCCCGGTGATCTGCAAGGTGACAATCACTGCGGCAGACGACGCGCTGAGCCGTATTGTCGAGCCTGGCGCCCCGTCAAGCAGCGAGCGGTTCGAGGTGGTTAAGGCCCTCTCGGACGCGGGTATCTACACTGGTATTCTGCTGATGCCGGTTCTGCCCTTCATCGGGGACAGCGTGGAGAATATCCGCTCGATTGTGGAGCAGGGAGCTGCCAGCGGCGCGCGGTTTATCTATCCCAGCTTTGGCGTGACCCTGAGGGATATTCAGAGGGACTACTATTTTAGCCAGCTGGACCGGCATTTTCCAGGACTCCGTCAAAAATACATGCGGCAGTACGGCAACGCATACGGCTGTGGAGCGCCGGAGGCCCGCGCGCTGTACGCGGTTTTTAAAGAAGCCTGCGCAAAGGCCGGCCTGCGCTGTAAAATGCAGGAGATTGTCGAAGCCTACAAAGGAAAATACCACGGTGAGCAGCTGTCTTTTCTGAGATGATGCGGCGTTACGCCGCATCATCTCCCTTTCATATATTGACAAAGCCCCCTCGATCAGATAAAATAATTGCGAAAGCAAAGAATAAATTGCAGCTGCGAAGTAAAGAAAAGAGGGGATTCAGTTGGACACAGCGGCAAAGGATACGCAAAACAACCCATTGGGGTATGAAAAAGTCGGAAGCCTGCTCAGAAAGTACGCCGTGCCATGCATTATCGCCATGCTGGTCAGCGCGCTTTACAATATTGTCGATCAGATTTTTATCGGACAGGGGGTCGGCGTGCTTGGCAACGCGGCAACTAACGTGGCCTTTCCCTTATCCACCGTGTGTGTCGCGACAGCGCTGCTCTTTGGCACAGGCTGCGCGGCCAAGTACAGCCTGGAGCTGGGTGCGGGCCGGCGCGAGGGGGCTTCGGAGGTGGTCGGCAACGCCATGGGCTTTCTAGCTGTCACAGGCGTGATCATCGCGGTAGTGGTGGAGGTGTTTCTACAGCCGCTGATGCTGGCTTTCGGAGCCACACAGGACGTTCTGGGCTATGCCATGACCTATACCCGTATCACCGCTGTGGGCATCCCATTTTTGATTTTTGCCAACGGGACCAGCAACATTATCCGGGCCGACGGCAGCCCACGCTATTCTATGGGGTTTATGGTAGCTGGAGCGGTGCTCAACACCATTCTGGACCCGCTGCTGATGTTCGGGTTTGGCATGGGTATTGCCGGGGCCGCCATCGCCACTACCTTTTCACAGATTATTTCCTGCGCCTGCGCGCTCTGGTACACAACGCGCTTTAAAAATATCCGGCTTCACCGGTCCGATTTCAGGCTCAGGCTGACAAATTTGAAGGAGATTTCCGCCCTGGGCGCCTCCGCCTGCTTTAACCAGCTGGCCATGCTGGCGGTCCAGATTACCATGAATAATGTGCTGACCTATTACGGAGCCCGATCGCCCTACGGAAGCGAAATCCCGCTGGCCTGCGCGGGCATTATCATCAAGGTGGGCATGATCTTTTTATCCATCGTCATTGGGATTGCGCAGGGCAGCCAGCCCATTATCGGCTTTAACTATGGGGCAAAGCAGTACAACCGTGTCCGGGAGACCTATAAGCTGGCCATCCTCAGCGCATCGGTAATTTCAGTGGTGTCCTTTTTATGCTTTCAGATATTCCCAAGACAGATCATCAGCCTCTTTGGCACGGGCAGCGAGGCATATTTTGAATTTGCGGAGCGCTATTTCCGGATTTTTATGTTCGGCACACTGGTCAACAGCGTCCAGCCCGTTACCGGGAACTTCTTTACAGCCATCGGTAAGCCGGCCAAGGGAATTTTTATTTCAATGACACGGCAGATCATTTTCCTGCTGCCCTTGATTTTGCTGCTGCCAATGGCCTTTGGCATCAACGGCATTATGTACGCCGGGCCGATCGCCGATTTCGCGGCTTTCGCGGTTGCCATGGTCATGGTGGTAGGGGAAATGCGGCGCATGCGGAAAAAGAGCGTTGCTTTAGAGGACGCCATCGAATAATGAATAGCAGTGGCCTGAAGCTTCAGGCCCTTTTTTTATTTTTTGTTCTTTTTTTCAGAAGAAGGTGTTAGAATGAAAAGACAATTATGGACAAAGGGGAAGAAAATGCAGAATCGAGTGATAATTATTGACGATGATCCTGAGCTGTGCGCGTTACTTGAAAAATGTGTCACCTGTGACGGCTTCGCGGCGGACTGCGCCCGGAACGGGCGTGAAGGCCTTGAAAAGCTGAAGGAAAGCGGTGCTGTCCTTGTGGTGCTGGATGTCATGATGCCCGGAATGGACGGCTTTGAGGTGCTTAAGAAAATACGTGAGACCAGCACGGTGCCGGTACTGATGCTGACAGCCCGCGGCGAGAATATCGACAAAGTCTACGGACTGCGGTTAGGGGCTGACGACTACTTGACAAAGCCCTTTGATATCAATGAGTTCAGCGCCAGGGTGCACTCGCTGGTCAGGCGTTATACGGTGCTTAACGGAAACGGGGAGCAAAGCGGCCAGCGGCTGAGCTTTAAGGGCCTCGAAATCGACCCGGACAAGCGGAAGGTCACCGTCCGTGGTGCAGAGGTTACGCTCCAGGCCAAGGCGTTCGATATTCTGTACTACCTGGCGAAAAACAAGGGGCGCGCCCTGACCAAAAAGCAGATTTACGAGGAGGTCTGGCAGGAGGAATACCTGTACGACGACAGTAACATCATGGCGCATATCAGCAAAATCCGAAGGCTCATTGAGCCGGACGTCAAAAGGCCGGCCTATATCCAGACCATCAAGGGTGTGGGCTACCGTTTTAACGCGGAGGTGTAAAATGAGTGGACTCGAAACAGGTCTGGCTGTGCTTCTGGCTGTGGTCACAGTCCTTGCGCTGCTGCTGACAGGGCGTCTGTATCAGGCCCGCAAAAGCGTGGGGGATATCAATGAGGCACTGGAGGATATCCGAAAGGGCAATCTGAACCGCCGCGTGCTGGCAGCGCCGGATAATATAATGGCGCCCCTTTTTTACAAAATTAACGACATTATGGAGGGTTACCGCGACACAATCGCAGAGCTCAATGGACGTGATGAGGCGAACCGGCAGATGATGACCAGCCTCTCCCACGATGTGCGGACACCCCTTACTACACTTATTGGCTATCTGGACGCAGTCCACAGCCGTCTGGTTGAGGGCCAGGAGCTGGAAGAATACATCGAAACAGCCCGTGAAAAAGCTCATAGCCTCCAAACGTATGTGGACGATCTTTTTGAATGGTTTAAGCTGAATTCCAATGAACGGGTGCTCGAAATAAGCGAGGTGGACGTGACAGGAGTGACACAGACCATTCTGAGCGACTGGCTCCCGGTTTTTGAACAGAACGCCCTCAATTATGTTTTTTGCATTCCTGAAAAACGAATCACCGCCCTGCTGGACTCAGCAGCCTATGAACGTATTTTAAATAATCTGATACAGAACATTGTCAGCCACAGCGGTGCTTCCGAAATCTCAGTGGGCATAGAGGAGAAACAGGACCGGGTGGGAATCTGGATAAAGGATAACGGAAAGGGGATCCCCGAGAAGGATCTGGCGCATGTTTTTGACCGTCTTTATAAATGTGACTCCGCCCGCATGGGAAAGGGCAGCGGCCTGGGCCTGTCCATTGTGGAGCAGCTTGTCTGGCTGCAGAATGGCAGCGTCAGTGTGACGAGCGAAGCAGGGAAGGAAACCTGCTTTTTTCTGGACTTCAGACAGGTCTGTTAAAAGACAAGGTTAAAGCAAGGTTACGGCAAGGTTGCGGCAGGACACAGATGGTATGATAGGAACATCAATACAGAAGGTACCGGTACCGCCGCAGTCACGGATTGGCCCGGCACCTCAGAGGAGGATGTGAACATGAAAGAAAAATATGTTATCGCCACCAAAAACCTGACCAAGGTCTACGGCGACCAGATCAGCGTCTCATCCCTTGATCTGCATGTGCGCAGTGGGAAAATCTACGGCTTGCTCGGCCGTAACGGTGCGGGAAAAACCACCACCATGCGTATGCTGCTGGGCCTGACTGAACCAACGCAGGGAGCAGTTCGTATCTTTGGAAAAGACCCGTTTAAGGATGGCAGAGCCCTGTATCCCAGAATCGGAAACCTGATCGAGTCGCCAGGCTTTTACCCCAATCTGACAGGTACAGAAAATCTGAGCATTTTCGCTACCCTTCGGGGGCTCCCGGGAAAAGACGCAGTCAGAGAATCTCTGGAGCTTGTGGGACTGCCCTACCGGGATAAAAAGCTTTTTTCAAAGTACTCTCTGGGCATGAAGCAGCGTCTGGCCATCGCACTGGCAGTGATGCACGACCCAGAGCTTTTGATTCTGGATGAACCCATCAACGGCCTGGACCCCATCGGTATTGCAGAAATCAGGGAATTGCTTAAAACCTTCGCGAAAAAGGGCAAGACCATTCTGGTATCCAGCCATATTCTGTCAGAAATTGAGCTGCTGGCCGACGACGTTGGCATTATCGACAATGGCGTGCTTTTGGAGGAGGAGAGCATGTCTGTGCTCAGGGATAAAAACCAGATGTATATCCGCTTTGTTTTGTCCGATACAGCCAAAGCGGCGCGGATTCTGGAAAAGGTCTTTAAAACCAATGATTTCAGCATTGACGACGGGCATACGCTGCGGCTCTTTGATACAAGCCTGAGGGTCGGCGTGCTGACCAAATGCTTTGTGGAAAATGAGCTGATGGTCGACGACGCCCATATCTGCAAGGATACCCTGGAGGATTACTTCAAGAGGGTAACAGGGGGTGTTGGCATTGCTTAAGCTGGTGCGCTGTGAGTTTTTAAAGCTGAAGCGCAAGAAGTTTGTGCTTTTTATCATTTTGGCAGCCTGTATCATGCCCATTCCGCTCACGGCCATTGTCCTGAAAACTGGTATCGGGCAAAACGCTGACACAGTCATGCCGCCCACCGAAATGTACGACGGCCTCTTTGGCATGATTGTGGGCTTTGGAAATTTCATCTCCATGCCCTGTATTATCGGGATCGTGGCAGCTATGCTCTTTTATATGGAAAGGGATAACGACACGCTTAAAAACCTGAGAACCATCCCCCTTTCCACCAATCAGATTATTGTTGCCAAGATTGTCACATTGTTCGTTTTGGGTGTTTTTTACTCTGTCGCCCTTATGGCCTCCTCCATGGTGGGCGGCCTGATCGGCGGCGGGATCAACGGGGTGGGCTATAAGCTGTGGATCAGTGTTACGACAGGGGTGCTGCTCACTGCCGGGACGCTGCCAGTGGTTATCGCCATTGTTTTTTTTAACAGAAGCTATATCTTTTCAATTCTCCTCTCTCTGGTTTATTCGGTTGGAGGTTTTGGTGTGGCAAGCACCAGCTTTACAAGCGGCAACCTTACCAATCCGTTGCTCACTATTCTGCCAGTTCCGCTCATCTGGCGGTGGCAGAATCTGGCCATTCAGGGTGATGCGGCCGCGGAAGCGGTTAAAAAAACAGCGGTATCCCTGCCAATGACGGCCGGGATTATCGGACTGATCGGGGTTTTGTCCATTCTGGGCATTCTGTATATTTACAGAAAACGGGAAAGCTGAGGTGTGTTGTGAAAAAGCAAAAATGGATTTTAAGTGTAGCGGCAGTCTTTACGTTTATCGGTATTAAAAATGGGAGGAGGAAGAAAGATGCTTAAACTGATCAAAACAGAAATTTTGAAGCTCAAGCGTTATTCCATTGTCTGGGTGGCGCTGGCCGCCATGGTCTGCGGCCCGCTGCTGTCCTGGTTTACTGTTTCCATGGATACCAGCGGGGTTTATAATTTTTCAGATTTTTCAGACAATGTTATCTGGACAAATTTTGACGCGGTCAATCCGCTGGTTTTCACCTTGCTGGCAGGCTATATTATCGCCCGGGAATGGACGGATGATACCCTTAAAAATATCCTGACCATACCAGTCCCCTTCAACAGGCTCTTAACCGCCAAGCTGCTTGTTGTCGCGGCGCTGGCGGCGATTTCCGGGATCGGCAGCTTCCTGGCAACCGTGCTGTTTGCCCAAATATCCGGATTAGAGGGATTTACCGCAGGGCTGGCGGTGCAGTCGCTAGCGCAGATGGTCGTGATGAACCTGTGTGTGTACATCGCGGTGCTGCCCATTATTGTTTTTACCAGTAAGAGGCCTGGCAGCTTTGTCGCGGGTGTAGGCTTTGCCTTCTTTTACGGAGTCTGCGGCGGCCTGGTAGCGGGCCATGGGCTGGGAAATATTTACCCGCTCACCGCCGGTTTTGCGTTTATCCAGTACAGAATCGCCCCTGGCGCTTTTTCATCGGACTTCACCTACAACCTGCCCCTGTGCTGTATGGTACTGGCGCTGACACTGCTTTTGTCCATTGTGATGGTTCTGAGAACCGACAAGCACGTGCGAAAGTACACACTGGCTAAAAGGACCGCTGCTGCGCCTGCAGGAGGAAAAAACAAACGGTAAAGATAAAAAAGAGATGATACGGCGTTTCGCCGCATCATCTCTTTTGCTATTTCCTGGTAATTTTTGTCCTGGAGAGGTTTTCCCGAATATCGCTGCGTGTTATCTCAAACTGTTCTTCAGGCAGAATATCTTCAATATAAGGCAGGGAGGGGGCATAGATAAAGGAGCCGCCCTGCTTAAGCGCTGTCAGAATGGATTTATAGCATTTCACCCATTCCAGATCACTGCCGTCCTTTGCCGCCATAGCGGCGGACATCTCCTTAATAAAAGCCAGAGGGGAGAGAATGCTGCCCCAGTAGTCCTTACCGTAATCCACATGTAAAAAATCCGACGCGCGTGTAACGTCTGTATTCTCCGCGCTGGGGTCAATGCCGCAGGCGCGGTGGCCCTGCGCGTTTAAGAAGAAAACGAGGTTGCCGGCAGCGCCGGAGCCGATCACCAGAATCGGGTCCTCCAGCCGGTCCATATCTAAATCCAGGAGTTCAATCTGAAAACCCGCTGAATATTCAGAGTTCAGATTGATGGTATGATTGTTATCCATAAGCTTTCCTTTCTGATCGTAATGATGTAAAACTTATACCCATTATAACGAATTTAGGACGGAATGCCCAGACAAAAATTAAATTTACCATTTCCGGCGCACTTGGTGTATAATAAAGCCATTATCAAAAAATCAAAAGGAAACAAAATGAAAACATTATTTGAAAACACCACCATTTACAGCAAAAAAATTTATCTGGAAGCCCAGGGTAAATGGTACCAGAAAAACGCGTTAAAAAAGCGGTGGTTCTATCTGCTCATGGCCGCTTTTTGTTTTGTCTGCGCCTATTATTATCTGTCGAACACCTCCTGGCCGGCCGGCGTTATCTTTATTGTGATGGGTGCGCTGCTGGTATTTGTCTATTTTCAGGGCTACCGTTTTTCAGCGGAGAAAGCCTATAATGAGCAGAAGGCTATTTTTCCGGCCGGCGGTTTTAAATGGACCATCACAAAGGATAAAATGCTCTGGCAAACCGCTGAGGCGGAACGTCCTGTTTTTTATAAACAGGTTCAAAAAATCTATGAGACGCCCCATACCTTTGTGATCGTGGCCGACGAAAAGATGCATATTCTCGACAAGAGCGGCTTTACAATGGGCAGCGCCATTGATTTTAAAAGCTTTTTAATGAAAAAATGTCCTCAGGCCTTTAAATAAAGCTTGACCTTTACGCGGCGTCATCCCTTAAACTGTGGTTAAGACACAAAAGGAGATGAATGTTTATGAAAATTAATGCCGTATATTCCGGTGAAATTTATGAAAAAATGATGAACGCCCCAGTGGAAAAGCGAAACGACCTCTACCGCTATGAGATGATGAAGCCCTTTGAATACAAATGGGCCTGTATTAATGTTCCGATCCGGGCGGCCCGGAAAGGTGGATACGATGTGGTAATGGCCTCCGAGATGATGGGGGTTTTTCCACCGGAGAAGGTGGACCACAGCCAGAAAGCGGCGGTTCGCTGGCTTAAAGAAAAAAGTCTCTGGTCCGCCAGCGAGGCCGCTGTTAAAAGATCATTGGACTGTTTTGTAAAGGCCGGTATCGAGCTGCCAGTTCAGGAATACTTTTTCACCCTTCTTCTGGCAAATCCGGATAACCCCTTTACACAGCTGAGCGAGGGATATTGTGGAGACGGCGGTATACCGGGCTATATTCTGGGGATGCTGGCACCGGATGAAACCACGGTTTCCAGAATGCCGGCAGCCCTGGCTCACGAGTGCAATCACAATGTCCGCTTCCAGTTTCAGAAATGGCGTCCGGACATCACTCTGGCCGAGATGATGGTAAGCGAGGGACTGGCCGAAAATTTTGCCGCCGCCCTCTACGGTGAGGAAACCATAGGCCCGTGGGTGACGAAGACAGACCCGGCAGTTCTGGAAGAAATCATTAAGCCAAAGATTATCAAAGCCTTGGATGTAACAGGCTTTGACGGCATTACACCCTGGCTTTATGGTGACGAGATTGCGGAAATACAGCATTCCTTTCCGGTGGGAATGCCCTACTGCGCAGGCTATGCCTGCGGCTATCACATGGTTCGCCATTATCTTAAAAAAACCGGAGTCTCCATTATCGAAGCGACCTTAAAGCCCACCGCGGAAATCATGGCAGAGCTTTCCGATTTTTGGGGATATTGAAAGGGATATCCGGTTGCGGTTCATTGACTTTACGCTCTGGCTCTTTTGCGCGGGTGGTTTTATCAGTAAAAAATAAAATATGACAAAACCTGTCAGTATTTATAGGGTATAATACCCAAAAAGAGGAGGTGCGATATGCTGGAATTACCAGAAAGCTATACCATAGCCGGACAATTGGACGAGATCATTAGAGGAAAACAGATAGAGCAGGTGGTCGCGGGCGCGTCACCGCATAAATTTGCCTTTTTTAACGGAGAGCCCGAGGACTGCCGCGACCTGTTGGCGGGGATGAAAGCAGACAGGGCCGAAGCCTACGGCGGTTATGTCGAGCTCGTATTGGGGGATAAGCGGCTTTTGCTGGGCGACGGCGTCAATATACGCTATCTGGAGGCAAAGGAAAAGCCGCCTAAAAAGCACCAGCTGCTGCTGACCTTTGAGGATGAAAGCATGCTGGCCTTTTCAGTGGCCATGTACGGGGCGATCTGGGCTTATACCGAGGGAGAAAATGACAACTATTATCACCAGGTCGCCAGAGAGAAGCCATCGCCCCTGAGCGGAGAATTTGACCGGAAGTGGTTTGACGGTATTGTGTCGGCGGCTAAGCCTAATACCAGCGCCAAGGCCCTTTTGGCGACCGAACAGCGGATTCCAGGGCTGGGCAACGGCTGTTTGCAGGATATTCTTTTTAACGCCCGGGTTAATCCCAGAACAAAGCTGGAAGCCCTGACAGGGGAGGAGCTTACCCGGATATTTGACGCCGTTAAAGCCACGCTGCACCAGATGACCGTGCAGGGTGGCCGTGACACAGAAAAGGATATTTTTGGCATGAAGGGCGGCTATAAAGGTATTTTATCCAAAAACACCTACAAGTCCCCCTGCCCGGTCTGCGGCGGCTCCATTGTCAAGGAAGCCTACCTTGGCGGAAGTGTCTACTACTGCCCAAGCTGCCAGCCCATTAAAAAAAGATGATGTGAAGGACCGGTTTATCCGGTCTTTTTTATGTTATAATGCTCTTAATAAACAGAAATAAAACTTCGGAGGGGAAAATGAAATGCATACCGGAAAGCGTAAATCCAGAAGACTATTTAAAAGAAAGCCGCTGTGTTCATTACAGCGACCAGGCCATAAAGGACAAGTCGGAAAGCCTGTACAGGCTTTCTGAAAGCAAACTGGATTATATCGAAAAGGTCTTTCTCTTTGTGCGGGACGCCATTGATCATTCCTGGGATATCCAGAGCCATCGCGTAACAAGGACCGCTTCTGAGGTGCTAAAAAGCGGTGAGGGTATCTGCTACGCGAAGTCTATGCTGCTGGCAGCCCTGCTGAGAGAAAAAGGGATTCCGGCAGGCTTCTGCTATCAGCGCCTGACCATTGGAGATACACCGGACACTGGTCATTGCCTGCACTGCCTGAATGGTGTGTATCTCGAGCCCCAAAAGCAGTGGATACGCTTAGATGCGCGGGGAAATACCTTCGGGAAGAACGCCCAGTTTAACAAAGAACATCCGGAGCGCGAGCAGCTCGCTTTCCCGATACGGCCAGAGTACGGCGAGCGGGACTATCCGCAGATTTATGTGCATCCGTTGCCGGCCACAATAGTGGCACTGGAAACCAATGAGGATGCTTTGGATATGATATTACACGGACTGCCAGAAGATGTATAGGAGGAGATCAATATGAAATCAGAAAAAACGATGAAAGGGCTTGTGTGCCATGAGAACGGCGCCATCGAGCTTATGGATGTACCGGTTCCGAAACTGAAAGAGGATACAGACGCTATCGTCCGCGTAACACTCTCAACCATCTGCACCAGCGATCTCCATATTATGCACGGAGCGGTTCCAAGAGCGGTGCCGGAGAAGATCCTGGGTCATGAGTTTGTGGGTGAAATCGTCGAAGTGGGGTCAGGCGTTAAAAAACGACAAAAGGGTGAACGCGTTTCCGCCAACTGTATCACCTTCTGCGGTGAATGTGCGTACTGCCGCCAGGGGTTTATCAATAACTGCGAAAAAGGCGGCTGGGAGCTGGGTTGCCGGATTGACGGGTGCCAGGCGGAATATGTGAGGGTACCCTTTGCGGATATGGGCCTGACAAAAATACCAGACTCCGTATCGGATAAAGGGGCGCTGCTGCTGGGCGATATCCTGTCCAGCGGTTATTTTGGGGCAGAGCTCTGTGAGATAAAGCCCGGAGACACCATTGCAGTCATTGGAGCCGGACCGGTAGGCCTCTGTGCCATGAGCTGCGCCCGCCTGTTTGGCGCTGCCCAGGTGATCGCGCTGGATATTCAGGAGGAGCGTCTGAAACTGGCAGCAGACCAGGGATTAGCTGACGCGACCGTCAATCCGTCCATTGAGGATGCCTGGAAAGCGGTTGCGGATTTGACCGATGGATATGGCGCCGACGGCGTGATTGAGGCAGCCGGCGGTGAAAACACCTTTGAGCTGGCGTGGAGGCTCGCGCGCCCCAATGCTGTCGTGGCCCTGGTGGCAATGTACGAAAAGGCGCAGACGCTTCCTCTTGAGAAAATGTATGGGAAAAATCTGATTTTTAAAACCGGCGGCGTGGACGCTGTCCACTGTGAACGACTCATGAAGCTCATAGAGGCCGGACGGATTAACACAGAATTCCTCATAACCCACGAAGCGCCGCTCAACGACATATTAGAGGGCTACCGCGTGTTTGAAAACAAGCTGGAGCATTGTGTTAAGTGGGCGGTAACGCCATACCAGCGCTGATTTTGAGCGTCAGAGGTATTCAAGAATGCCATAGGGCGTTAGGACGATCGCGCCAGAGGCAATGAGCTGTTCTGTACCCTTCTGCAGCGCGCTGAGCGAGTCGCAGCCGCCGTCCTCCTCCAGCAACAGGGCATAGCTGTCCTTGTGCATGCCAGGATAGAGGATAAAATCGACGCCTTCTCCCGCAAGCGTGAGGGCGGGATTGACAGCGGCCAGTATTTTTTCTTTAAGTTCATTTTCAGCACTAGACTTCATAACGGCTCCTTTCATGACAGAGAGATGATGCGGCGTTTCGCCGCATCATCTCTCTGTCACTATAGCACGTCTGAGAATAAAATACAAGCCAATCAATGTGCCGGCGCGTAAACGACAGCGGAACGTTTTGGAATATAAAGGGAGGTAAGGCGCCCGGGGCAGTCCGCTTTTGCGGCGACCGGGTCTGGCTCTGTGTCCATCCATCCACCAAACGGCCGGGCCTCTGTGTTGAGAACAGGCTCATAACCGGAGTTATCGGGAACTGGAATAAAACCATTGAAATCCCTTGAGGGGTGAAAGTTAAAGGCAAAAAGATAAGGACCCTTTGTATAGAGCAGCAGCTTTGCCCAGACATCAATGAGCAGCAGTTTTGACGGGCATTCCAGCAGCTTTGTTTCCCTGACAAAATGAATCATGGCCTTGTCGAAATCCTGCAGATAGTGGTACCGGAGATTACTGTCCTCTGTCAGATGCCACTGGCGGCGGGCATACTGGTAGCTCCAGCCATTTTCTTCACGGGGCAGGTCGATCCACTCGGGATGTCCGAACTCATTGCCCATAAAGTTCATATAGCCTTCGCCGGCGCAGGTACAGGTGATCAGGCGGATCATTTTATGCAGCGACATAGCCCGCTCAATGACAGGATTCTGATTAAAGACATTCATATCATCATACATATCCCGGTCAGCCAGCCAGAACATAATGGTTTTATCCCCAACAATGGCCTGATCGTGGGATTCTGCGTAGCCAATAACCTTTTCTCCCGGACGGCGCTGGGTAAGCTCGTGCCAGAGCGCGCCCAAATCCCAGTCCTCGTCCCTCATATCCCTTAAGGTGTGAATCCAGAAATCGGGCAGGCCCATGCCCAGCCGGTAGTCAAAACCAAGGCCACCTTGGCAGACAGGAAGGGCCATCCCGGGCATGCCGCTCATATCCTCAGCGATAAGAAAGCAGTCAGGCTTTAGCTCTTTGGCGAGAGTTGAGGCTAACTGAAGATAGGTAAGGCCGGACATGTCCGTGTTGGGTGAAAAATACTGGTCATACGCATTAAAGTTTATGCCAAGTCCATGATTATGATACAGCATTGAGGTTACACCGTCAAAACGGAAGCCGTCAAAATGGTATTCGTCCAGCCAGAATTTTATATTGGATAAAAGAAAGTGGAGCACCTCGGGCTTATCGTAATTAAAAACCTTAGAGCCCCAGGCGGGATGGTCGCCCTCCAGACCAGCGTGAAAAAACTGGTAATCCGTTCCGTCAAATTCTCCGATACCGTCCAGCACATTGCGGGAGGCGTGAGAGTGTACCAAATCGAGAATCACAGCAATGCCCAGACCGTGCGCGGTGTCGATGAGGGCCTTTAAATCCTCGGGAGTGCCAAAACGGGAGGAAACCGCAAAAAAATTGGATACCTGATAGCCAAAGGAGGCGTAATAGGGATGCTCCATCACAGCCATGAGTTGAACGGCGTTATAACCAAGTGCTGCAATGCGCGGCAGCATCTTCTGCGTAAATTCACCGAAGGTTGAGACCTCGGGGGCTTCGCCGGCAATACCAATGTGGGCCTCATAAATAAGCGGCGGCACCGACTGGTTGGGGTGAAACGCCTGGTCATGCCATTCGTAAGGCTGACCGGGACTCCAGACCTGTCCGTCAAAGGCAAAAGTACGGGTATCCTGTACGACACGGCGGCAGTAAAGCGGCACCCGGTCAAAGGCCTGGCCCTTTGCTTTAATATGCACCTTTACCCGTGCCCCATGGGTCAGAGTCTCTTTCCCGGGGAGAAAAACCTCCCAGCAGCCGTCGCCCACAGATTTTAAAGGCGTAGCGGCCCGGTCCCATCCATTAAAATCGCCGATGAGAAAAACTGCCTCGGCGTTTGGAGCCCATTCACGATACACCCATCCGTCAGCCTCTTTGTGAAAACCAAAATAGCGGTAGCCGTCCGCAAAATCAGAAAGGCTCTTTTTGTTACCTAAAAGAGCCTTTCTTTTCATATTAAAACGATTGATCCGCCATTCGATGGCCGCTTTATAAGGTTTCAAATAGGGATCTGTTTTTAAAATTTCAAAATTATCTGAAGACATATAATCAACTCCTTAACTTGCTTTATAAATACCCTTTTAAGTAAAAAATAAAACAACTCGGAGAAGAATTAACGACTGAAATTATGGTAAAATCGGGAGCAGCCAGCCATAGCCCTCTGCCTCCATCTGATCCTTGGGAATAAACCGCAGCGCAGCGCTGTTGATACAATAGCGCTCACCGCCCAGGGCGGCAGGACCATCGTCAAAAACATGGCCCAGATGCGCGTCGCCGCTTCGGCTGCGTACCTCGGTGCGGTTCATGCCATAGCTGGTATCCCTGTGCTCGCGGATCGTGTCCGGATCAATGGGCTTTGAAAAAGACGGCCAGCCACAGCCAGCGTCAAATTTATCAGATGACGAAAAAAGGGGTTCGCCGGTGGTGATGTCCACATAAATTCCCGGCTCAAACTGGTCCCAGTACTCACCGGTAAAGGCACGTTCTGTCATGCTGTTCTGCGTTACCTCATAAGCCTCGGGCGACAGCGCTGCTTTTAAGGATGGATCGTCAGGCTTCTGATAGGAGTCTGGTATTTTAGCGGATTTTTGGGAATATTGTTTCATAATAAAACCTCCTTCATAGGAATGGTTTGATTATACCCAATTCACCAGAAAGCACACTTAAATAAAAGAGCCGATGCGTCGGTGTGAGGGTTTCTGTTTGTAAACTTAAGAAATCAGCAAGAGACTTGACAAATTGAAATGAAGGAAGTAAAATGGCAAAGAAATAAATATTTCGGTAGGTGAGGCTACCACAGGGATATGGATTACTGCCGCAAACTAGTGGAGACACTACAAGATGGTCAACAGTTTATGTCGAACTCAAGGCATTGACTAACGTAATTTCACCGCCCTGTGAAGCTAAAGCTTGAACGGTGAATAGATAAAGGGCGAATTTTTTGATATTTTCCTCTGTCATTGCTTGAGCTTTGGCAGAGGTTTTTTATTGTGCCGAAATAAATTTAAAGCTGAAAGGCAGGTGGGAAAAATGGATGTTGGACGAGAGAAAGGCATAGGCCCTGAAAAGGTGGAAGAGCCACCAGAAGAACAGGACAGACAGGAAAAACACATCTGTTTTTCCACCTCCCTTTTTATCTCTGGCGGCAGCCTTTACTGAGGCTTGTGTCTTAACAGAACGGATTAAATAAAAATTCAGGAGGTTAAGACAATGAAAATGATTTTAAATAATGCAAAAGAACGGCTGCTGGAAGCTGCCGTTACAGAAGAAAAAACACTGGTTAAAGCTTATGGGGCCGGCAGCTACACCGATGAGAGAGCTGCTGAAATGCGCGAGGCCTACGGCGAAAATAAACTGAGCCGCCACCAGAGCGATTCTGTGCTCAAACGAATTTTTGAAGCTTTTATAAATCCCTTTACAGTTATCCTGATCGTGCTGGCGATGGTTTCCTTTGTTACAGATGTGATGATGGCCGCGCCGGGAGATAAAGATCCTGTATTTGTCATCATCGTTGGCGTTATGGTGCTGATCAGTGGTTCGCTGCGTTTTTTTCAGGAACAGAAGTCGGACCGGGCCTCTGAACGGCTGAGCGAAATGGTTGAAACAACCGCCGCAGTCGACAGAAGCCCGGCTGGAAAAGCGGAGATACCACTGGATGAAATTGTGGTTGGAGATACGGTCTATCTGGCGGCTGGCGACATGGTTCCCGCCGATGTGAGAATTCTGAACGCCCGTGACCTCTTTATCAGCCAGTCCTCCCTGACGGGCGAGAGCGAAGCGGTTGAAAAGTACGGAAACCCGGTCGAAAACACAGAGGATAATCCATTGTCCTGCAATAACCTGGCTTTTATGGGAACGAATGTTGTCAGCGGATCCGCCAAAGCGCTGGTAGTGGCCGTGGGCGACGACACCATTTTTGGCTCGCTGGCCAGTCAGCTGAGCCCAAAGCGTCAGGCGACGAGCTTTGACAAAGGCGTCAATTCTGTCTCATGGGTCTTGATCCGCTTTATGCTGGTCATGGTTCCCTTGGTATTTTTTGCGAATGGACTGACAAAGGGCGACTGGCCGGAAGCCTTTTTATTCGCGATCTCGGTAGCTGTTGGTCTGACACCGGAAATGCTGCCGATGATTGTTTCAGCAAACCTGGCGAAAAGCGCGGTGGCCATGTCTAAGAAAAAGGTCATCGTCAAAAATTTGAGCGCTATTCAGAATTTTGGAGCCATGGATGTTTTGTGCACCGATAAAACAGGTACCCTCACACAGGACAAGGTGATTCTTGAATATCCGCTGGATATCCACGGCAATGAGGATGACCGTGTCATGCGCCACGCTTTTTTGAACAGCTGGCACCAGACTGGCCTTAAAAATTTAATGGATCAGGCGGTCATTAATCATGTAAACCTTGAAACCGCCGCTGTTTTAAAAGAAGAATACCGGAAAGTGGATGAAATACCCTTTGATTTCAACCGCCGCCGTATGAGTGTAGTGGTAGCAGACCGGACGGGTAAAACTCAGATGATCACAAAAGGTGCCATTGAGGAAATGCTGAGTGTGTGCAGCTTCGCGGAGTATAAAGGAAAGGTTGAGCCCATTACCGAGACTGTTCAAAATGAAATCCTCGATCAGGTGCGGCGTTATAATGACTCGGGCATGCGGGTTTTGGGCGTCGCCCAAAAGACAAATCCCGCGCCGGTCGGGGTGTTTTCAGTGGCGGATGAGTCCGACATGGTGCTGATCGGTTACCTGGCTTTTCTGGACCCGCCGAAGGAAAGCACCGAGGCGGCTCTGAAAATTCTTAAAGAATATGGCGTTGGGGTCAAGGTGCTGACCGGAGATAATGAAGTAGTCACAAAGGCTATCTGCCGTCAGGTGGGGATGCCGTCCGAAAAGATTCTGCTTGGCTCAGACATTGAAAAGATGGGCGAGGACGCTCTGGCGGAAGCAGTGGAAAAGATCAACATTTTTGCAAAGCTCTCACCATTGCAAAAGGTACGCATTGTGGAAACCTTGAGGAACAACGGCCACACTACCGGATTCCTGGGGGATGGCATCAATGACGCTGGAGCCATGAAAGCAGCAGATGTCGGCATTTCGGTCGATACCGCTGTGGACATCGCGCGGGAATCCGCAGATATTATCCTGCTGGAAAAGGATTTGATGGTTCTGGAAGAAGGCGTGGTAGAAGGCCGTAAAACCTATGCCAACATCATCAAGTATATTAAAATGACTGCCAGCTCAAATTTTGGCAATATGTTTTCGGTTCTGGCGGCCAGCATATTTCTGCCCATGCTGCCCATGCTGCCTATGCAGCTGTTGGTGCTCAATCTGATTTATGACATTTCCTGTACCGCTATTCCATGGGATAATGTCGACCCGGAATACTTAAAGGTGCCGAGAAAATGGGACGCTTCCTCCATTGTGAAATTTATGCTGTGGATGGGGCCGGCAAGCTCGATATTTGACATTACCACGTATTTGCTGCTGTTCTTTTATATCTGTCCAGCTGTTTTGGGCGGGGCCTTCCATACCCTTGGCCAGACCGCTCAGATTGGTTTTATCGCGCTGTTCCATGCGGGATGGTTTGTTGAATCGCTCTGGACACAAACGCTGGTCATTCATATGATCCGCTCACCAAAGCTGCCTTTTATCGGGAGCCACGCTTCCTGGCAGCTGACGGGCCTGACCACTCTGGGGATTGCGGTCGGTACTGTTCTGCCCTTCACCTTTATTGGCGCCGCTCTGGATATGGTGCCGCTTCCGGGAATGTATTTTCCTTTCCTCATTGTTACGGTGCTGGCATATATGGTCCTGGTTACCATACTGAAAAAGTTTTTTATCCGCCGCTATGGCGAGCTGCTTTAAAAGAGAGAACCCGTGTAAGTGAGTGGCACTGCACGGGTTCTTTTGCGTCCGGTTGTATCCTGGTAGATTAAATGATAAAATGTCTGAAAACAGACAAAAACAGGGGACGCAACCATTGGTTGACAAAATGTAAAGAAGGGTTGGTGGCTGCATCAATACCTGATTGCTAAAATAGGAAACGGAGGTGGAAAAATGACATTTCAGGAAAAGCTGTTTCAGCTCAGAAAGGAAAAAGGACTTTCCCAGGAAGCGCTCGCGGAGCGTATGGGCGTTTCAAGACAGGCCGTTTCCAAATGGGAATCGGGATTGTCAAATCCCGACATCAACAACCTTGTTCTTCTGAGCGATGTGTTTGGAGTTTCCTTAGACGAATTGATAAAAGGAGAGGAACCGGGCATGTCCGAAACAAAGGAGACGATAGAAACGGTTGTAACTCCCCACAGCAGGCATTATGAATACAGGAGCCAGCGCCAGATTGGTGGACTGCCCCTGCTGCATGTGAATTTTGGAAGAAGCCGCGGCCATTTCCGAGCGAAGGGAATCATTGCCATTGGAAATATCGCGACTGGACTTATTTCCATAGGCTTAATTTCAGCAGGGCTCTTTTCTGTAGGCGCGTTGAGCTTTGGTTTGCTGGCGCTTGGCGGATTAGCCCTGGGAGTGCTGCTTGCCTGTGGTGGTGTAGCCGCGGGCGGTATCGCGATCGGCGGCATTGCCTTTGGTATTTTTGCAGTCGGCGGGCTGGCCGTGGGCATGTTTGCCACTGGCGGCTGTGCGGTCGCATCTCACATAGCTGTGGGGGGCTATGCCAGAGGTCATATCGCCTCGGGAGATATCGCCAGCGGCGTGCGGATTATCGA
This sequence comes from Eubacterium sp. 1001713B170207_170306_E7, assembly GCF_015547515.1. Lineage (NCBI taxonomy): Bacteria > Bacillati > Bacillota > Clostridia > Eubacteriales > Eubacteriaceae > Eubacterium > Eubacterium sp. 1001713B170207_170306_E7. The sequence goes on along the minus strand of NZ_JADMVE010000004.1, from coordinate 21,214 downwards.
ACAGCATCTCAGCAGCAGCAGCAGAGTCATGGACCGTGCGATGATGGCGCAGGCCATTGATCAGGAGTTTCCAGAAATGTGGTCCTCTTTTCGGGCATTATTGATCATGCTCTATGGCGGATAGTAAGCGGGAGGCGTTAAAAATGAAAGTGTATATTGTTGATTCATTTACAGAAAAAAGGTTTTCAGGCAATCAGGCGGGAGTTGTTCTTCTTGAGGGACAGGAGGATTTTCCCAAAGGGGATTTTATGCGGCGTCTGGCGGCAGAGCTGCGCTATTCAGAAACAGCCTTTGTAAAAAAGGTGGAACAGGATACCTTTAAAATAAAGTATTTTACACCTATGCAGGAGGTAGCGCTCTGCGGTCACGCGACAGTTGCCGCCTTTACCGTTTTATATCAGGAAAAGGTCATTGAAGCGGGGCGGTGCCAGGCGCAAACAATGGCAGGCAACCTTGAGGTTGAAGTGTCAGAAAAAGCCGTCTGGATGGAAATGGCCGCACCGAAAACCATTAAGATTTTTACACCGGAAGAAAGCGCTGCCCTGTACGCCTCGCTGGCGTTGGGCACAAATGACGCGTCAGAAGGTCTGCTGCCCCAGATTATAAATACTGGTCTCAGCGATATTATGCTGCCGGTTAAAAATCAGGCGGCTCTGAAAGCAGCAGTTTTAGACGTCCAGAAAGTTTCGCGGCTATCCAGGGCCTGCGCTGTAACGGGCATTCATCTTTTCTGCCTGGAAACGGCACCGAATCTTACGGCACGGTGCCGCAACTTTGCCCCAGCCTGTGGAATTGACGAGGAGTCGGCCACCGGTACCTCCAATGGCGCTTTGACATGGTACCTCCGGCAGTACGGCATTATCCAGTCCAATAAAATCAATACCTTTATTCAAGGAGAAGCCATGGGGAAGCCCTCTGTCATCAAAACTGTTTTTGAGGAAAAAGCAGGAAAGCCACGGATTCGGGTAGGTGGCGCTGCGGTCATTGTGCTTAAGGGTGCTCTTGTTTAGCTTTGGTGACAGCGTAAAAGAGATGATGCGGCAAAACGCCGCATCATCTCTTTTTGTATTTCAGGCCTCTTCAGCCGGTATCAGTTCAATGCTCTGAAAGATCTTACGCGAAGCCAGCGTAATGACAATGGCGATGAGGCCAGTGCCAAAAATAACGATCCAGGGGGCAGTGCCGAACAGTTTAAACAGGAAGCCGTACAGTGCCTGGCCGATAGGCTGTGAGCAGATCGAAATCGCCATGATAAAGGACATCACTTTTCCGATTAAGCTTTCCGGGGTAATGATCTGTACATAGGACAGCATCATAACGGTAAAAATGGAGGCCAGAGCCATAAGAGACATGCCGAAAAAGGTAATAACTGCGTAACTGGCCATTGCCGGAAGTCCGAGCAAAAGCACCAGGCCCATTGGAAGCACGCAGAGGGCAGAGCCGGCCAGTATAAGATGCGCCCTGTCCTGACTCAGCTTATTGGAAAAAAGGCTGACAAGAATACCGCCGAGCAGCGCTCCGGCCATCATGATCCCCTGGGCGATCCCGTATAATTGGCTGGAAAGGCCGAGATTGATGGTGATGACTGTGGGCATACCGATCATGAACATTGAGGTGATAAAAAGATTAAAGGCGCAGACGACCAGAAGGGTTTTAAAAATAACGGGCTGGCGGTGCAGAATAAAACGAAGACTGTCTTTCATATCGCCTTTGACGATTGAGAGGACAGAGCTTTCCACTGGCCGTTTTTTGAAGGGCATATGGATAAAAATTTCCATAACAGCAGAAAGAAAAAAGCTCATACCTCCAATAAAGATAATGGGTGTCAAGCCAAAAAAGCCGTAAAGCATCCCACCCAAAACAGGGCCCAGAAGTGAGGAAAGGGACTGTACCTGATTGACAACCGCATTGGATTTAATAAGATTTTCTGGGGAAGACAGCAAGGGAATACTGGACTGGACCGAAGGGCTGTAAAAAGACTGAATAATGGAGAGCAGCACCATCATCGCACCAATTAGGACAACCGCGTGATCCGGAACAAAAACAAGGCCGAAGACAATGACAAATCCGGCCGTGATAAAATCCAAAACGACCATAATATTTCGGCGGTTAACCCGGTCAGCGATAATGCCGCCAATGGGGGACAGTAGAGCCATCGGAATCATTGATATGGCCATGATAGAACCAAAGACAGCCGATGAGCCTGTAAGGTTAAGTAAATAGAGCGGCAGGGCAAAGCGCAGAATTGCATTCCCGAACAGCGAAATAATCTGTCCGATAACCACCAGGGTAAAATCCCGGTTAAAAAGTTTTGTATTGGTATTCAAGGGAATAACCTCCAAAATAAATTTAATACCGACCGACGGTATGTAATAAATTTTAAAAAATGGCTCCGTTTAAGGAGCGGCATCAATGCCGCATACCCAGTGCATTAACCAGGCAATGGGTATGCGTTGATCAGTGATTTGGTTTTTCTGAATAGACCGCATCGGCAAATATGTCAATGGCCTTTTGAACAGCGTCATTAATAAGCTCTAATCCCTGAGAACAGAGAAGCACATCCAGAAATTTGATTTTTTCATAAAACTCTTCCCGTGTTTTGGTAAACAGAGCAGGGGTAATCCAGAGGTTTGACAGCAAAATCAGAGTTTCTGCCAGCTCCTTAGGGTATTTGGTATGGATTGAGCCGTCCGCGACGCCCTGTTCGATCAAAACCTGAATGGCAGGAGCGGTGTCCTCCATTGAAGTTTTAACCTGCATGACCAGCATCCGCGCGTTTTTTAGCAGGTCGGGGACCATATGATAAACAGCGTGGTTAAAGGGGCTTTCCAGTGACAGAATCATACACTGCCGCAGGCGATCCAACCCAGTTTTATTCGTCGGGTTCTGAGTCAGAACATCCATAAGGCCTTGTTCCTTATAAAATCTGTCAGTGACAGCGTCAAGAATTTCCTCTTTGCTTTTGAAATGGTGATAGATCGCGCCCTTGCTCAGGTCGCCAAGGGCGTTGACAATATCCTGAATGGTAGTGGCTTCGTAGCCTTTTTCCATAAATAATTCCCAGGAGGTATCCAGAATACGGTTAATCGTTACCTCGGGGTGCTTGTTTCTAGCCATAAGTACTTCCTTTTAGATACATTCGGTTGGTATGTATAAATAATACCACGGTGTTTTTTTATTGTCAAGTGGATATGCAAAAATTAAGCCTTGTCATTGGCAGTGGATTTAAACAGTGCGAAAATTGGCAAAAAGGGCTTTTCTTTTTCACGAAAAGGTGGTAATATTATAGCCCTGTTCAGGGATTGGAGGATCACACATGATTGAGAAAAAGCTTTTTACGGACAGGTTAGTGCTCAGGCGTTCAGAGGCAGCGCTGTCAGAGCTGGTAACCGAATATTTCATACGTAACGCAGCCTTTTTGGAGACCTGGGACCCAGTACACGACTCGGCGTTTTATACGGAGGCTTACCAACGCAAAGCTCTGGAGAAGGATCTGGAAATTTTTTTACAGGGACAAGGCTTGAGGTATTGGTTGATGACTGAAAATGAAACCGAAATTATCGGTACCTTTTCTTTTAATAATATCGTTATGGGGCCATTCTGCTCATGCTTTCTGGGCTATCGGCTGGATGAAAAAAGACAAGGGCAGGGACTTATGACAGAAGCTTTGGGAAAGGGGATAGAGCTTGCCTTTGGCCCATTGGGGCTCCACCGGATTGAAGCGAACATCATCCCTAGAAATAAAGCGTCTCTGCGGGTGGCAGAAAAACTTCATTTCAGAAACGAGGGTTTATCGCCCAGGTATCTAAAGATTAACGGCAGATGGGAAGACCATATTCATATGATCTTGTTAAATGAGGAGATGGAAAAAAGATGATTTTAGAAACGGAGCGATTAGCGCTTAGGAAAATGGACGATGAAGATTTTAAGGATCTCTGTGAGATACTTCAGGATCCTGTCGTAATGGAGGCTTATGAGCATGCTTTTGATGAGGTGGAAGTAAGACAGTGGTTGGAGAATCAAAAAAGACGCTACCGTGAAAATGGTTTTGGATTGTGGGCGGTGGTGCTTAAGGAAAGCGGAAAAATGATCGGACAATGTGGTCTGACCTGGCAACAGGTGGGTAATAACGAAGTTTTGGAGATTGGCTATCTGCTTAAAAAGGCCTTTTGGCATAGAGGATATGCGACCGAAGCAGCCGTGGCCTGTAAAAAATATGCCTTTGAGGTTTTGGGGGCTGAGCAGGTTTATTCGATCATTCGGGACACGAACAGCGCTTCAGAGGCTGTCGCGAAACGGAATGGAATGCTATTGAAAGGAAAAATGATTAAATATTATTACGGAATAAATATGCCTCATTTGCTTTATTCGGCTGTAAGAAAATAAAAAACTCCCCTCCTGGGGAGAGGCCAGCGTTTAAGATTCTTTATTAAAAGCCAGCCGATGCTTTTCGTAGGTTTTTATCATGTCCAGAACATAGACCTGTTCTTCAGGTCCCAGTTCCATCAGAATTTCGTGAATCTGTGTTAAAATTTCGTTGGCGTTCCACTCGGGAAGCGGATAAGCCATTGGCCCTTCCTCCCGAAGCAGCCAGTCTTTGCTGATTTCCAGCGTTTTACAGATGGTATCAACATAGGAGACACGAGGATGCTCTGTTTTGTCGTGCTCAATATCTGTAATAACCGTACGTGAGGTGCCTATTGCTTCAGCCAGTTTGTCCTGAGAAAATCCTTTTGCTTTGCGTGCTTCTTTCAACCGTTTTCCGATACTCAATAGTCAACCCCCTTTTATCGTATTTGTTTGTTTTTTAAATTTACCATACTTAAGACCCCCTGTCAATCAGGGAATTGGGAGATATTAAGTCCACCGTTATCGCTGTTTTAAATACTTAGTTGACATTCAGCGTAAATTAATATAAAATGAATTTAATAAACGAAAAAGAATATAAAATACATATACTTAGACCTGATGAATGGAGGAGATTCCAGTGAGTAAAGAAAATGCAGTTGTTGAGGAAATTCTCGAGCATTTAAGTCAGGCCACACCTGAATTTCAAAAGGAAATTCTATCGGTGGTAACAGAACTGAAGGCGACCTCGAATCCCAATGAGACAGCTTCTAAGGTAAGAAAGGAGCCCAAGATGAAAGAGCTTGACCATAAAGCCATTGGTTTGAGAATCCGGAAGCAGCGCATGCTTCTAAGAATGAGCCGTGAAGATCTGGCCCGAAAGATAGGGGTTTCCACCACATTTTTGACAGACATCGAATTGGGGACAAAAGGATTTTCGCTTAAGAGTCTGAACCGCTTTTCTCAGGTGCTTAAAATGTCCGCTAATTCCATTTTGTATGGACAGGAGGTTGGCGACAGAGGATCCGATTTATTAAATATGCTGGCGCAATGCCCAAACGAGATAACCCGCTATGCTGAGGAAGTGATTCTGATCTTTCTTCTGAGTCATAAAACGAAAAAGTAGACAGCGTAAAACGATAATAAAAGCAAATAAGGAGCCTGAAACGTGGGTCTTTATTTGCTTTTTTTATGTCAGTAATCTGCTTTTTGAGGTGCAATACTGGCCAAATCAGATTCATCTAAATAAATTGAGACTTCGCCACACTTTGGACAGACCGCAACCTTTGGCTTTCCAATCGTTTCGCCAAATATACCCTCTTTTGTAACTTTTAAGCCGTCTCCTGAGCTGCCAATTTTAATGTCAAAGCTTTCACTCATTTCGTATTGACAATGTGGACAAATTCGCATCTGATACACCTCCAATTACATTTCATAGTCTTATTATAACATATTGTATGAAATTGGTGAAGCTATTTAAATATGTTTGTAAAAGGCAGCGATTTGAAAAGACGCTTGACATTTGTGAAAAAAAGTTCTACAATGATACTAGTCTCAACTATACTAGTTGCTGAAGGAGAAAATATGTCGACGGTTAATTTATTGATTCTGGGTGTATTGATGGAACAACCCATGAACGCTTACGAAATGCAAAAGGTGATGGACAGTCGCTACATTAAACGGTGGACTAAAATCAGTACGCCTTCCATTTACCGTAACCTTGTGACACTCTGTGCACGGGGATACATTGACGGAGAGGTCGTGAAGGAAGGAGAAATGCCGCAAAAGACCATTTACACCATAAACGAAAAGGGAAAGGCCTACTTTTTCGAATTGATGGAAAAATGCATAGATAAGCCTGAAACGGTCTATCTGCCTTTTACGGCTTTTATCGCAAATATTGAAAAGCTTGATGAAGCGACTGGGAAAGCCATGCTGGACCGTTTATACCAAACTTTTTCCGATAAAGCGCACCGGTTGGAGACGGTTGCCAAGGCGCCCCTGGTGTACCAGGGAACCTCAGTTATTGATTTAAACCGGAGAATGTACATGCTGTTTTGTGACTGGATTAAAGAGTTTAAAGCAAACTATTACGGATAATCGGCGTTACCCGCTTATCCGTTTATTTTCAGATGCATAGTATATTTGATAGTAGTATAAAAGAGATAAACCTGCCGAGACTTCGGCTTTTCTTTTGCCAGAATAGTATCGTTAAGACTAGTATTAATTAGATTGAAGAAAGGTTATAAATTCAATGAAAAATACAGAAAAAATATCAACCACACTGATTTTGATCGGTGTGATGGTCAGCATTTTATTGGCAGCTCTTGACTCTACGGTTGTCAGCACGGCGATGAAGCCGATTATTGAAGATTTGGGAGGACTGTCATATTACGCATGGCCTTTTACGGCTTATATGCTCTGCTCAACCATAGCTACGCTGGTGTGCGGCGGCGTAGCAGATATTTACGGACATAAGCCACTGTTCATGGGGGGTATTATCGCATTCAGTCTGTTTTCAATGCTTTGCGGAATCTCCCAGGATATTCTTCAGCTCATTGTATTCAGAGGGCTTCAGGGTATTGGCGGGGGCTTAATTGCCGCCAGTGTATTTACCGTGGTAGCGGACGTATTCCCGCCTCAAAAACGCGGCAAATATATGGGAATGGTTTCCTCTATGTATGGACTGGCCAGTGTTATAGGACCTTTAGCCGGAGGGATTTTTGCGGATCAGCTGGGTTGGCGGTGGATTTTTTATATGAACCTGCCTATTGGAATTGTTGCAGCGGTATTGATTGGTATTGCGCTTCCAAGTGTTAAGTGCAGCCGGAACAGCCTTGATCTTCCCGGGATACTATTATTGGCTGTCGGCGTGATACCGCTACTCCTGGTTTTGAGCCTGGCAGGTAAAGAAATCGGTTGGTTTTCAATCCCGATGAATCTGAGTTTTCTGTTCTCTGTTATAGTATTGACTGGATTTGGTTTTTATGAAAAAAAGGCGGCAAATCCGATTATACCACCTGCTTTTTTGACAAATCGCGCCATTAGTTTTTCTTTCGCGACGGCTTTCCTAACTCAATTTGTCATGCTCGCAGCCATTGTCTATCTCCCTTACTATGCCCAGGGTGTGGTAGGAATTTCGGCAACGGCAACGGGCATCACCACTATTCCCATGATGTTAGCCCTGTTGATTGCCAGCAATTTGACTGGCAGAATGATCTCAAAATACGGAAAAGCACCAAAACTGTCCATCGTTTCTTTTTCGATTCTTCTGCTGGGCACACTGCTGCTTTCGCGTATTGGTTCGGGTACGCCTTACGCATTGGTGGTTATTTATATGTCCATTCTGGGGTTCGGCATTGGTATGAGCATGCCTATCGCAAATGTCAATGCTCAGAACGCTTGCCCGCCTCCGCAGATTGGGACGGTGACCTCATCGGTCTTGTTTTTCAGGAATATAGGAGGGACAGTGGGGTCTTCGCTCTGCGGCGCGGTCATGAATGAGAGTCTGGCAAATGGAATGGCCAATCTGAGCTCAGGCAGTCTTCCAGATCAGATCAGCGCATTGATTAAAAATCCTCAGATTCTCATCAACGCTGACGCAGTCCGTCAGATTCGTTCAGGCATACCAGCATCCCTTATCGATGGATTTAACGGACTGCTGGAACAAGGCAAAGCGGTTATTGCGTTGTCGGTAGACTACGTTTTTATGATTTGTATCGCTGTGGCTGCGCTGGGAATTGTAGCTTCATGCTTTATGAAAGAAGCGCCGCTGCTCTGGAAAGCAAGGCAGTAAAGTAACAGCAGCAGGGAAAAAGAAGTAAGCACTTATGAGAACGCAGCCGGCCCCGGGCATATTCACTTAATATTCACGATTTTTGGGAAAAGCAGCTTAAATATTGTTTAATCTTTACATATTTATACAGTTTTTCACTTGTGATAAGGAAAGGAAGGTGATATAATCTTATACAGGTGGTGCAGTATTCTAGTCGGCACTGTTGATCACCAGGGCGGGCCTAAAAATCCGTCGAAGGGCATATCGATGAAGTCCCTTGTGAATGCTTTTGACGCCCAGTTGGGGGTGTTCACTGGGGGTTAAGGAAGATGGGGCAACCTGCAATGGCATGTGGGCTTCTGACCCTGCTTCCGTGGAGACCTGTCTAATGATAGGGAAAACCTGTGAATGTGTTTCATTCTGTAGTGGAATGGAGTACTGAAACAGCGTAGCCTGCCTTGAGTGGCTTAGGTGGATGGGCTGACAGTTTTATAATTTCCAGGGCCCGGAGAGTATAAAATATTGCGTTCGAAACCTAATCTGCAAAAGAGGCTAAGGATCAATGGGTGTTGTCGAGGAAAACTCCTAGACTGCTCGCAAGAGGTATAGTGGGGATTATAGTGCACACTTAGTGGTAATTCAGTCCTGCATCCGGTGACGCTGCAGACTACATGTAAAGGGAAACCGCTTTGACGGCGACGTCTTAGTCATGTTTTGGGAAATCCTACTGAACCTATGTCGCAAAGTTTACTCATTATGCTACCACCCTATGAATGAATGTGAAGGAATTATGCGTCGCATAATTCCTTTCTTTTTAGTTTAAACTGGAGAATTGATGAAAACAAACAAGAAAAATCTGTCTAAAAAAGAATTAAAAGAGCGCAAGCATCGACGCTGGGTGATTGGAGTGTCCATTGGCACTTTCTTTTCGACCATGCTGGTCACGTATATTTCGGATATGCTTTTAGCCCATACGGGTCTCTTGGTTTCTTTTCTTATTTTATTTGCCATTATTGCCTTTGGTATTCTGGCAGATATTGTGGGTGTGGCTGTGACCGCAGTTAATATTGAGCCCTTTAACGCCATGGCCGCTAAGAAATTAAAGGGTGCGAAGACTGCAGTTTCGCTGGTCAAGAATGCCCCGAGGGTGTCCAATGTCTGCAACGATGTCATCGGCGATATCTGTGGGATTGTCAGTGGCGCCACAGGCGTCAGCATTGCTGCGCAGCTGCTGCTGTTTTATCCGCTTTTTAATGCGGCTGTTTTAAGCCTGATAATGAGCGGCTGTATCGCATGCCTGACGGTTGGCGGCAAAGCCCTCGGGAAGGATCTGGCAATGAAGAACAGTACTTCCATTATTCATGGCTTTTCGGTACCTGTGGCGACCGTTAAGATTTTATTCAAGGGCTGTGAATAACAGCCCGGGCTTTGCCCAGTTTATTTCGCCGGAAGGACCGGCAATACTTTATAAATAGAAAGTAGAACGTATGAAAAAAGAACGATTTGATAAATATCTCGTTGATCATGGCTTTTTTGATTCCCGGGAGAAGGCTAAAAAAGCCATTATGGCCGGGTTGGTCATGGTGAATGGTCAGGTCAAGGATAAAGCGGGAGATCAGTTGGCTGTGGATTTAAACCCATCTGCCATCGAGGTCAAGGGCAATCCTATCCCTTATGTGAGCCGGGGCGGGCTGAAGCTTGAAAAAGGGCTTAAGGTCTTTGCTTTTCCGGTGCAGGATGGTATTTTCCTTGATATTGGTGCGTCGACCGGTGGTTTCACAGACTGCTTGTTACAAAACGGGGCGGCGAAGGTATACTCGGTCGATGTGGGGTATGGGCAGCTTGACTGGCGGCTCCGGGGAGATGATCGGGTGGTATCCATGGAGCGGACCAATTTCAGAAATCTTGAAAAGGAGGCAATCCCGGAAGTTGTGGATGGAACAGTCATGGATGTTTCCTTTATTTCGATCACCAAGCTTCTGGATACGATTCGTTTGTTTTTAAAGGACGGCGGAAAAGGCATCTGGCTTATAAAGCCTCAGTTTGAGGCAGGACGTGACAAGGTGGGTAAGAACGGCGTTGTCCGGGATAAAAAGACCCATCGTGATGTACTGGACAAAACCCTTTCTCAGATCACAGAGAAGCATTTCAGGGTTTTAGGCCTGGATTATTCACCGATACAGGGGCCAAAGGGAAATATTGAATTTCTCTGCTTTGTTGAGAAGCTGCCAGAGGATGCGGTCGCAGAGCCCGAGAACCGAAATAAAATAATTGAGCAGGTGGTCGATTTGGCCCACAGCGCGTACAGCAAAAAGGACGGGGAAAGTAATGATGAATGAAGTCGGCATCTATCTTAACTGTGATAAAAGTGACAGTGTGGAAATGGCCGCTAAGTGTATCCGTTATCTGAGAGGGCGGGCAATACAGGTCGCTTTGCTCAATAATCAAATGGAGCCAGACGGAGACCCAGGGGTGCACGTTTATCCCAAGGACGAGTTTTACAGAAAGCCAGATTGCATTGTAGTGCTGGGCGGAGACGGTACTCTGCTGTCTGTCGCCAGAGCCTCCTGCGTTTATGACATGCCTCTTTTTGGCATTAATCTTGGGAAATTAGGTTTTTTGACAGAAGGAGAAGCTTCTAACTATGAGCATTTGTTGGAGGCACTCTGTGACGGTGCGTTTTTTCTCGAAAAGCGCATGATGCTGTCTTCCTGCATTAACAGGCAGAATGGTGAGAAAGAGACATTTCTGGCTCTCAACGACGTTTTGGTAAAAAATACCGGGTTTCGCATGATGGATATTAAGGCTTATGCGGGAAAAGCGGGGGAAAACATGATTGACTTTTTCAGAGCAGACGGGCTCATCATCGCCAGTCCTACAGGTTCGACGGCCTATTCGCTGGCTGCAGGCGGACCAGTAGTGGCGCCGGGGACCGATGTGATGATTGTAAACCCGATTTGTCCGCACCGGCTGCATGACCGAGCCTATGTGATTGCCGCAGAGGAAAATATCACCATCCGTTTTGATGAACGGGAGCGGGATATTATTGTGAGTTTTGATGGACAGAGTATTATCCCTCTCAGCGCAAGGGACGAAGTGGTGGTGAAGAAAGCACCCTATACGGCGAACCTGGTCCGGCTCAATAATGTGAACTTTTACGACCGTCTGAGGAAAAAGCTTTCTGATGATGTGCTCAGCAATATCAGCAATAAAGACAGGAGGTAGCTGCCGTGAAAGTGGCAAGACAGACCAAAATTATTGAAATTATTGAAAACAATCAGATTGAAACCCAGGAGGAGCTGGCAGAGCACTTAAAGCAGAGTGGTTACAAGGTGACCCAGGCCACAATTTCGAGGGATATTAAAGAGCTCAAGCTTATTAAGGTTATGGGGCAGGACGGCCGCCAGTATTATTCTTCCTTAAAGGATATGGGCACCATATATGATGAGCGGGTGGTCGCAGTTTTTAGAGAATCCGTTCTGACGGTAGATACAGCAACCTTTTTAGTGGTGATCCATACGCTGCCCGCTATGGCTCAAGCAGCAGCCTTGGCTATTGATTCCATGGAGTGGAATGAGGTGGTTGGTACCGTCGCCGGCGACGACACTATTTTTGTTGCGGTTCGGGAGCAGAATGACGTCAACGAAATCGTAAGCCGTTTTAAAAAATTGATGAAGCCCTGAAGGCGGCCCGCAAGAATAGCGGTCCAGATTAAAACACAGGAGAGGTTTTTATGCTGTTAAATATCGTCATAAAAAATTATGCCCTGATTGAGTCCTTGAATATTGACCTGGACCCGGGGCTCAACGTGATCACAGGTGAAACCGGGGCCGGTAAATCCATTGTTATCGACGCGCTTACGCTGCTTTTAGGGCAGCGGGGCAATAAGTCTAATATTCGCCATGGCGCGGATAAAATGGTGGTGCAGGGTTTGTTTGACATTGACGGAAACCAGGCAGTAGCTGCCAAGCTGACCGAATTTGGTATCGAGCCAGAGGACGGGCGACTCATATTGACCCGTGAGATTGACACAAAAGGGAAAAACGTGTGCCGGGCAGATGGGATTATTATTACCGTGACCCAGCTCCGAGCCATCGGCGATAATTTGATTGATATTCATGGGCAGCACGAGCATCAGTCGTTGTTTCAGCGGGAAAACCACCGCCATCTTTTAGATGATTTTGGTGGTGATCCGGCCAGTGAGCTTCTGAGTGTGGTGGCAGGCGACGCCGCGAGACTCAAGGAGCTCAGCCAGAAAATCCGCGGTCTTGAAAAGGACGAGCGGGAAATGGAACGCCAGAAGGAAATGTTCTTGTATGAGCTCAAGGAGATCCGGGCAGCCAATCTGATCGACGGTGAGGAAGAAAGTCTGGAGAGTGACAAAAAGATTCTCGTCAACAGCGAGCAGCTTTTCAGAAGTGCAAATGAAGCCTATCAGGTCTTGAACGGAGACGAAAATGCTTACCAGACCGCTCTTCTGGCGCTGCTGACCGAGCTGGGAGACCGTATACGAGATATTTCAGAAATTGACACTGGTTTCAAGGCCTACGAAGCTGTGGTAGAATCAGCCTATCAGGAGCTTGAAAACTTGTCCTTTGAAATAAGAAGTTATATTGACGGTATTGACTTTGACATGGACAATTTGGATGAGGTTGAAAAACGTCTGGGGGTAATCACCGGACTCAAGCGGAAATATGGAAGCTCGATCAGAGAAATTTTGGAATATGGTGCGCTTTTGGAAGAACGGCTTTCAGACCTCATGAATCGGGATGAACAGATCGAGAAATTTCAGAAGCAGTATAAAAAAATATTACGGGATTATGAAAGCCAGGCAAATGAACTGCACGAAATGCGGAAAAATTCTGGTCAGGTGTTTAAGGAAGCGCTTGAACGTGAGCTGAAGGATCTGGCTATGGAAAAAACAGTGGTGCAGGTACAGATCACCCAGGAGAAAAAGCTCATTTCACCAAAAGGGCAGGATCAGGTAGAATTTTTGATCTCGGTCAATCCTGGGGTACCACCCAAGCCGCTGCGCAAGATTGCGTCTGGCGGGGAAATTTCTCGTATTATGCTCAGTATCAAGAGTATTTTTGGTGACCGCGACCGAATTCAGACCATGATTTTTGACGAGATTGATACAGGGATCAGCGGGCGCACAGCTCAGGCGGTAGCTGAGAAAGTTTTTGAGCTCAGCAAGACGCATCAGATTATTTGCATCACCCATCTGCCGCAGATTGCCTCCATGGCAGATAAGCATTTTCTGGTCGAGAAGAAATCGGATGATGACAGCGTTGAGGTGAATTTTGGACCGCTGGGAGAGCGGGAACGCCAGAACGAGCTGGCCCGGATGCTCAGCGGCGCAGAGGTGACTCAAACGACGCTTGACCATGCTGCCGAAATGCTCGAAATGACCAAAAAACTAAAAAAGACAAAATAGTAGCAGTCCTCAAAATGTGAAATGCGCAAAATGAACAAAATAGTGCATTAACAAGTGAATAATTTTTAGGTAGAATAAAGCAAGGTAGAGAAACTTAAAAATTAATGGTTAATGAAAAGGAGATTAGTATTTATGGAACGCAGAGTACCATTGGGATTATCAAACAAACACATTCATTTGTCCCAGGAGGATTTAGAAGCTTTATTTGGTGAAGGCTACGAGCTGACACCGAAAAAATTTCTGGTTCAGCCTGGACAGTTTGCAGCGGTCGAAAAGGTGGATATTGTAGGACCAAAGAACACACTGGCAGGAGTACGTGTTTTAGGTCCGGTTCGCCCGGAAACACAGCTGGAATTAAACATCGCAGACGGTGTTAAACTCGGGATTCATCAAGTTCCGATCCGTTTATCTGGTGACCTGGAGGGAACACCGGGCTTTACCATTATCGGACCGAAGGGTAAAGTAGTTAAGGAAAAGGGTATGATTGTCGCTGAAAGGCACATCCATTTATCCACCGAGGAAGGTGCAAACTACAACCTAAAGGATGGCGATATTGTATCTGTCCGCCTGAAGGGACCCCGAGGCCTGGTTTTCAATAATGTGCTGGTACGTGTTGGGGATAAACATAAAATGGAAATGCACATTGATATTGAAGAAGGCAACGCAGCTGGTGCCCGCAATGGGCAACTGGCCTGTATCGTAGATCCGGAAACCGCTACGATTGATTACCTGACCATCTGTGATGACGGAAGCCCGCTTCCGATGGTTGGAGACCTGCCGGAAAAAGAATAAATTAAAAGAATTGGAGGAAAACCATGCCAACACCGAACCCTACAGCGTTTACGATTTTCAATATTGAGGTGAAATGGTACGGAATCCTCATTGCTGCGGCCTTGGTCATCGGGATGATGATCGCGGTCAGACGTGGCAAAAAATACGGAATCAAGAGCGATGACATCATGGACTTTTTTCTGTTTCTGGTTCCGTCCATCATTGTGGGCGCGCGGCTTTATTACGTTATTTTTGAATGGGATTACTATTCTCAGCATCTTAATGAGATCATTATGACACGTTCTGGTGGTCTGGCTATACACGGCGGTATTATTGCCGGTATCATTGTCGGAATAATACTGTGTCGAGTAAAGAAGATTAATTTTTTTGTTCTGGCCGACACAGTGATTCCAGCGCTGCCACTGGGACAAGCCATAGGCCGCTGGGGCAATTACCTTAACCAGGAGGCCCATGGTACCATAACAGATCTGCCTTGGGCGATTACGGTGAACGACCCGATTCTGGGGATGATTCGTGTTCATCCCACTTTTTTGTATGAATCCATCTGGGACTTGCTCGTTTTTGGATTTCTGTTCTTTTATGAAAAGAAATTTAAAAAAGTCGACGGCGAACTGCTGTTTTTATATCTTGGCCTGTATTCCGTAGGTCGCTTCTTTATTGAGGGATTACGGACGGACAGCCTGATGTTTATGAACATACGTGTTGCCCAGCTTATCAGCCTGGCACTTGTGATCGTTGGGTTTGGCGGAATCCTTTTCCTGAGAAGAAAATTTGGCGGCGAGCATCTGAATGGTGGCAAATAAGACTTTAAAACACCCCTGAAACGGGGTGTTTTTTGGTTGAAATACAAAAAATAGCTTTATCAAACAAGTATTTCCATGTTTTGCTTAAAGATTAAATGTTACAATACATAGTAATACAATAAAAGAATGAAAAGTTATGGGGATTTTTAGGAGGGACTTCAATGGATGTGAACAATATACTGGGATCAAACGAAGGTAAGCTTCGTATCATACAGGAAACCGTACCTGGTAAACAGGTTACACTGGCACATATAATCGCTGGTCCAGACCCGATCGTTTACCAGAAGCTGGGCTTAAACCCAAGCGTGGACTATAACAAGGCGGCGATTGGTATTTTGAGCATGACACCTGCGGAAATAGCCGTTATCGCTGGGGATATGGCCATCAAAACTGCTCCGATTGATATGGGCTTTATTGACCGTTTCAGTGGCACTTTGATTTTTACCGGCCGTATTTCGGATGTTAAATCAGCGGTTAACGCAATTTTAAGCTACCTTCAGGGGACATTGGGCTTTACCATCTGCGAGATTACAACAACATAGAATGAAGGCGACTTTATGAAAAAGATGATTTTGGTTGGCAGAAGTGAATGCGGAAAAACCACGTTGCGTCAGGCGTTAAAGGGAGATACCATTCAATATGAAAAAACGCAGTATGTTAATCATTTTGATGTAATTATTGATACACCTGGCGAATACGCTGAAACCAATACACTGGCAAGGGCATTGGCTCTTTATTCCTATGAGGCTGATGTAGTGGCTCTTTTAATCAATGCAACTGAGCCTTATTCTCTGTATCCACCCAATGTGGCGCCTGTGGCGAACAGACCGGTAATTGGAATTGTGACTCAGATCGACCATCCCTGCGCCAATACGGAACAGGCCATTGAATGGCTGAAGCTGACCGGCGCAGACCCGATCTTTCCGGTAAGTTCCTATACTGGAGAAGGAATCTGGCAGCTTTTAGAATATTTGAAGGAGCCGGGAGACGTGTTGCCTTGGGAAAACCAAGCAGAGGCAGAGCAGGAAAGAAATGTAAAATCCACAAAATACGAGATCCAGGAATTTGGTCAGAAAGATTTTGAGTTTATTTAAAAAACTTCTGCATATACCCAGGAGGGATTTTATATAAAAAAGACGGCGTGCTCATCGGGCACGCCGTCTTTTTAAAGCTCTTTTAAAATTTCATCCCACACGTCACCGATCCTGGTCGTGCCAAAATAGTTGAGGCAGGTGGACACAGTCGGAAGATTTTTGTTGGCATCTATTTCCTTACGGGTTGGCTTTTTGCCGAGGCGTTTGAACTCATCTAAAAGCATCTGGGTGATGATACTCTTGGAGTAGCGTCGGCGGCCCTGAGAAGCAGTTTCTTCGATGGATTCAGGATCATTGGCAACTGCTTCGACAGGTTTTGAAACGACAGGAGATTCCTTTCTGCCGAGCGCCGGATTAATGTCTGAAGTACCAACGCCAGCAGCTTTGAGTGCTTTTTCCCATTTCTTGAAAAAGCTAAGATAGGCCTTCGCTGGCGGGTCGACCATATCCTCAGGAACCGGTATACGCCCTAATTCAACGGCTTTCTTTTGTAATTGCTCAATGAGTGTTTTTTTTTCGTAATATTTTCCCATGGTTACCTTCCCTTGATTAACAATAATTTCTTAAATTCAAACGATATTATTATAGCATAAAATGATATGATTACAAGAAAAAATAAAGCGGAAATAAAAAGATGAAACTTCCGGCAATAAAAAACAGGCGGGAAAAATCCAGGGCCTGTCAGATATTGATTCAGGTAATCAGTGATAAATTTGGTGGAGACGGTGGGAGTCGAACCCACGTCCGAAAATGCATTCACAGGAGTTTCTCCGAGCGCAGTCATTGATTAACATTCGCCCTGCAGGATCTCCAATGACAAAGGTTCTGCAGAACTAGCCTCTTATGCGTTTGCGGACCGAGACACTTCCTCAAACGGTTCCCTGCTGTTATGAACGCTGATCTCCAAATCACAGGTTAAATGGAGGAGCGTGCAGCAATTATTATGCTGCGGTAAGTCTTAATACGGGTTTAGACTGCAATTAAGCAGCTAAAGCCATACCGTAACTTCTGTTTTCTTTTGCGTTTATATTTAAGTGCCACTTTTAACGATGATCAGCGCATCGGCTCGCTACTCAAGCTTCAACATCCCCGTCGAAACCTTTACGTCCCCATTTTAGTATCTCCGAAAGCTAAACGCTGTGACGCAGATTTTTTTGGATACGCCGGTTAGCGTCCCGCTCTGCGATGGTGTGCCGTTTATCATAGAGTTTTTTACCCTTTGCCAGTGCCAGCTCAAGCTTAACCCGTCCGTTTTTAAAATACAGGGACAGAGGCACCAGGGTATAGCCCTCGCGCTGCTTAAGCCCAATAAGCTTGCGGATCTGCTGCTTATGTAGGAGCAGCTTTCTCGGGCGCATGGGGTCTTTGTTGTAGATATTCCCGTGCTCGTAAGGGGTAATGTTCATTTGATAAACATAAACTTCGCCGTCTTTGATGTCGGCATGGCTTTCCTTCAGGCTGGCCTTGCCCTGGCGGAGGGATTTGACCTCGGTTCCGGCAAGGACGATTCCACATTCATAGGTTTCTTCGATGAAGTAATCGTGCCGGGCTTTTTTGTTCTTGGCAATGACTTTGACTGAATCGGCCATAGCACCCATTTCCTTTCTTTCAGATAGTATTTTATTATACCAGAATCAAAGCGATTAATCAAGGAGTAAATTTTTGGGACAGGGACGGCTTATGAACGTCCCTGCTTTGGAATCTGGGCAATTTCAAAATCAATCTGTCGGTTGTTGATGTCGGCGTGAGTAAGCTTGACGGTGACGTCCTGCCCCAGTTTGTAGATTTTGCCAAAGCGTTCGCCTACCTGCTGGTGCATTTCCTCATCGTAATAGTAGTAATCGTCCTTAAGGCTCTGGAGACGAACCAGGCCCTCAATGGTGTTGGGCAGCTCGACAAAAAAGCCAAAAGAGGTCACACCGCTGATCTGGGCAGAGAAGGTTTCGCCGATATGCCTTGACATATACTCGACCATTTTAATCTTGTCCACCTCACGCTCAATATCGTCTGCCCGGCGTTCCCGTTCGGAGCAATGCTTAGCCATTTCATCAATATGGCCCTTCAGGTATTTTATCTCCTTGGGGTTGAGCGCGTGGTCCATGACCCTGGACAGGGTTCGATGGACAGCCAGATCAGGATAACGGCGGATGGGTGAGGTGAAGTGGGTATAATAGTTGGCGCCCAAGGCATAGTGCCCCTTACAGCTGCCTTCGTAGAGGGCCTGCTGCATGGTCCGCAGCATCAGACGGGTAATGACATTTTCCTCGGAGGAATCTTCAATATCTTTTTGTAGTTTCTGAAAATCTTTCCCCGTCACTGGGGTGTCCGCCTCGCCAAGGATGAAGCCAAAGCGGCCGATAAAGGTTCGGAAGGCTGTAAGTTTTTCGGGATCGGGCTCCGGATGGTTGCGGAAGATAAAAGGCAGGCCGGTTTTTTCGATATGGGCAGCGACTGTTTCGTTGGCGGCCAGCATAAATTCCTCGATGATTCGTTCGGAGATTCCGCGTTCCAGGGCAACAATCTCACAGGGATAACCCTTTTTGTCCAGCGTGATTTTGGGCTCTGGAAAATCAAAGTCAACCGCGCCCCGCTGAATCCGGCGTTCATTATAAAGAATGGACATCAACTCCTCCATTTGAAAGAGGATGCTCTCAAATGGCTCGAGGGCTGCTGTGCCCTCATCATGGACACCGTCCAACAGCCGGTTTACCTGGCGATAGGTCATGCGGGCAGCCGAGTGAATTACAGATTTGAAAATATCGTAGCTCAGGATATTGCCCTTGGCATCAATTTCCATGATACAGCTCATGGTCAGACGATCCACGTCTGGTTTGAGGCTGCATACGTTGTTAGAAAGATTGAAGGGGAGCATCGGGATTACCTGGTCGATGGCATAAATGCTGGTGCCGCGCTCGTAGGCCTCCTGGTCAATGGCGCCCCGCTCGGTGATATAGTGGCTGACATCTGCGATGTGAACGCCCAGCACATAATGGCCCTTTTCATTCATATTCAGAGAGACGGCGTCATCAAAATCCTTGGCGTCGTCACCGTCAATGGTAAAGATCGTCTCGCCTCTCAGGTCAACGCGGTTTTTTAACATTTCGGGTGTGATTGTATCACTCAGCATATTGGCGTCCCGGAGAGTCTCCTCGGAAAATTCCATGGGCACGTCAAATTCTCTGAAAATGGACAGAACGTCAATCCTCGGGTCGTCAGCGCTTCCGAGAACCTCCACGATACGGCCCTCAGGATTTTGGCCGCCGTCTGGCCAGACCGTTACGCTCACAACAACCTTGTCATTGGTGTGGGCACCGTACATATAGCGTTCGGGAATAAAGATATCTTTATTCAGCTTATCGTTGTCTGGGATGACAAAACCAAAATTTTTGTGCTGCTCGAAACGGCCCACCAGTTTGTTGCGCCCACGTTCGAGCACTTTGATAATTTCTCCCTCTGCCCGGCGGTCTTTGGCAGCTGTGAGGAGGCGCACCTCCACCCGGTCCATGTCCAGGGCGCCGTTCAAGGAGCTAGGGGCAATAAAAATATCCTGATCTATGCTCTCATCGTCCGGGGTCACAAAACCAAAGCCTCTGGAGTGTCCCTGAAGGATTCCGGTAATTCTTTTTTCGTCTTTGATGTTGACATAGCGCTCCTGATGGTCGCAGGCGATTTTGCCCTTCCGCACCATCTCGATCAGCAGGTTGTTCAGCATCTGTTTATCTTTTTTATTGTGAAGATCCAAAAGGTATGCCAGATCCTTAAAGCGCATCGGCCTGTATCTGGAGCTTTCGATTACGGACTTCACCATCTTTTTTAAGTCTTTTGTTTTCATAATGCCTCATTTTCTGTATAATATATAACCTTTATAGGTTCATTCTAACAGAGTAAAGTCTTAAACTCAATCAATTACATAAAATAAACCGCTGCTCTCAGAAGAAAACAGCGGTTAGAGGGTCAATCCTTTAACGCAGAAATGGACGCAGCGATCTGGGCGGCCTTTTCAAAAACCTCGGGCTGCTTGGATAAATCGGGCTTCATATCTGGCGTGTAAATAATGCCGTCCTGGGCCATCAACGCCAGACCGCTCATTTCACAGACGTCGCCCACACCGCAGGTCATACAGGCGATGGGCGTTTGAATATTTAGAAATTCCGGAGCTGTCAGATGATGGTAGTTCACGAAAAAGTCAGTCAGGCCGTTCTGAGCGACCTCAGGGCTGGTGCCAGAGGACACCACACAGACAATTTTTTTGAGTTTAAGCTTTACGCCCAGGTGACGCAGAGCAAACCAGCGCTCCAGAAAAACATGGGTCATGGCGTTAAAGCCCAGAGAAAACGCGTAGTAGGTGGGAAACCCAAGAATCAGGACATCAGCCTCCATGAGACTGGTCTGAATAGAGTCCCAGCCGTCCTCCTGTACACAGCGGTTTGTATGGACACAGCGCATACAGCCCAAACAGGGGTGCAGCTTATAGTCGCTCAGATAAACGAGCTCCTTCTCGCCACCCTCCAGATTATTTGTGAGGTACTCGACGACCTGGGCGGTGTTTCCGTCCCTGCGAGGAGAACCAACAACTGATAGAACTTTCATAACAATACTCCCTCTCCCTTATATATTAGGTATTCTTTAAGAAACAATATAGCAGAGAAACCGCTTAAAAACAATGATAAAAAAACGCGAAAAAAGTTTACAAAAGGTATTGACATTCCTAAAGCATCGTCGTATAATAATGAAGCTGTCGCAAGTGAGACAGCAAGTGAGTGAGAAATCACCACTTAGCATAAAAGTTTTTTAAAAAAGTTCAAAAAGAGCTTGACATAGAAAAAACAAGATGCTAAAATATAGAAGTTCTCTTGCGAGAGGGAACAACGATTACAGCGAAAGGCTGTAAGGGTCATAGAAAAGAGAATAGTACCATAAAACCTGAAATTCCAGCTGATGCAAATCAGCAAAGGATAAAAAACGC